>JBCBRU010000394.1:0-8308 GCA_039819565.1 Myxococcota bacterium
CGCAGAGGCGACGTCGCTGGCCGTCAACGGAGGGAGCCGAGGACGGAGGTCTCGCTTCCCGCCCTGTCGAACGCAGGCCACACTGCAGGACCCTCGGAGCAAGCATGCGTCCTCGGCGGAGCCACACATCGACACGCGGTGCGCGAGCCCCGCGCGTCCGAGGTGGAGCTCGGTCGCCATGAAAGTGGGATGTCCGCTCGCGTACACGGCCTCCGCGACCTCCGGGGCGGTCAGATGCGGCCGGAGCGACCACACCACCGCGGCGGCGGCGGAGAGGACCGCGGTGGAGATCGAGGACCCCGTGAGCGGCGGGGTGTAGTCCCCAGCCGCGGGGCTGACCCTGTCCTCGACGACGCTGTAGCTGCCGGCGGCCAGGAGGCGAGGGCGGGCTCCAGGCACAGCGTTGTGAAGCATGTCGTCCTGACTATCCAAGCCGGCTGTGGCGTGAACCAGCGGATGCGGGATCCCGAGGGGCGGAGCCGTGGGGCGGAGCCCGAACAGTGTCCGACAGTCCGTAGGTGCGGGGCTCGGGAGGGTCGTCCACGCCCCCGGAAGAAAGGCCGAGGGGGCGACGTGGGCCCCGCCCGTGGTGTTTCCCGCCGCCGCGAAGATAAGGTGTTCGTGGCAGCTCGCGTACTGAAGCGCCCGATACACCGCATCCACGGGAGGTGAGAAGCTGCCCGGCGTGCCGGGGCCGGCAGCGCCCGGGTGCCAACCCACACTGAGATTCAGAATCGCCTGGGGACCCTGCGGCTGGCGTAGATCCCGCGCGGCTTCGAAGATCGCGATGGCGAGGTCGCTTTGGTAGCCAAACTCGCCTCCGTCCACGACGTCATAGCCGATGGCGCCCGAGGGTTCTCGGTAGCGAGGGAGGGCGAGAAAGCTGTACGGGTCCGCGGCGCAGAGTTGCCCGAGAGCGCCGTTTTGAGGGCAAGCGAGGCGATGGATGAGGAGCTGGAGGGCGCGCGGATGGGCGATGCGTCCCTCTGTCCACAGAGGCGGCGCGGCTGCGGGGCCCGCGTCGATCACCGCGACGGGGATAGGGTCGACCGCCGCCTGTAGGCTGCCGAAAGCTTCCACTTGGTCCAAGAAAGCGTCTTCGAGGACGGCTTCGCGGCTCAAAGGGGAGTTCAGGCTGGGCGAGAGCGGGGTGACCACCGGGCAGTCCTTCGCTCGAGGGATGACCGGGAGTTCACCTGGCACCGGCGCGCTCCCCGAAGGCCAAGTATAGAGGCAAAACCTGGCCAGCTCCCCGCTGCTCCCTTCGAATAGATGGGACGTCGTCCAGCTCGACCCCGCGACGGGACAGGACGAAGAAGAGGTGTAGCCGATGTATCGGTCCCCCGGGCACTTCTCGTCATCGTGGATGGGGTCGGCGACCTCGTAGCAGAGCCCGCCCGAGCAGACCGTCTGGGTCAAAGCCTGCGCGGTAGAGGTGGTTAACACCTCAGAATCGCACGCGGCACTGAGGACGAGAAGGGTACAAGCATAGGGGATCCGGGTTTTCTCCATGGGCAGCTCCTGGGTTAGAGGGTTTGTCAGCTACCTATGGAACCAACCACGAAAGTTTGACGTACTCGTTTGAGGGACTGAGGGTTAATCCGGTCAGGGGACGACCGCACGGAAGGCCGCCCAGTCGCCCTCGGGGGCGGTCCGAAAAAGGGCGCGTTGGGCCTGAGCGAAGCCCGCCAAGAGGTCCCCCTTTTCCTCGTAGGTACGTGTCGCCAACTCGAAGGCGAGCGTGTCGTTCACCGGTCGGCTCGATGCGATCACGGTGTGGGCTCCCGAAAGAACGAAAGCTTGGGCGAGGCCCAGTTCGAGCACCGACCGTTCGGGGGTGACGGCGGTCTCGCACCCGGAGAGGAAGACCTCTGAGGGTACCCGGCCCAGCCCCAAAATATCTCCGGCGGTGAGCTGAACGTCGTCAGCCAGTTCGATCGCGCTGCGAAGGCCTCCGCCCTCGTTCACCGCCTTCGCGTGGCCGGCCAGGTGAAAGACCCCGGCGCTCCCCAGGGCTTCGCTGACGCTTCGTGAGAGGGCGTTTCCGCCGACGAGCGCCCGCACCGTCCATCCGTGACCCCGAAGGCGCTCACGCACCGCCTCCACTTCCGCGCGCGCGCCCGCGAGATCCCCGGATGGGTCAGCCACCACGAGCGCGGTTTGGGGCGTTTCTGGCCTTGGCCGAGTGGGCAGGTCTAGGGCGTACACCACCTCCGCGTGATCGAGGAGCCGTTCCCCCGCAAAGGGCAGGCTGTGAATATCTAGGTTGAGAAGCGCCCCGGAGGCCAAGACCCGCACGCGCTGGGCTCCCGATAGGACTTCGCGGAAGGGCTGGAGGAGGGCGTCTGAATGCGCCTCGGGCGGTGCCGTCGGGGGAAGGATGTGGACGGGGCGGACGAGGGGCGCCTCGCCGGAGCGCTGGGCGAAGCCCAGCCAGCCGTCCGCCGCCTCGGCGAATCCGAGCAAGCTCGTGTGCTTGGAGAGAGGAGGGAGTTCAGTGGGGCCGCGCAGCCACCGATAGGCTTCGTCCAGCGCAGCCTCCAGCGCCTCTTCCGCGGCTTTTCGGGTGCGAAGATAAGCGGGCAGCTCTTTCTTCGGGAGGGTCCAAGAGGTCTCGATGAGGGTGTCCAGCTCTGAGCGACGGGCACGCACGCGGCCCAGGGCTTCGGCCCACGCCACGCGCTGCTCGGGCGACAAGCGCTCGAGACGGGCCGACTCGTCCAGCTGGGCCAAAAAGCGTCGCCGACTGCGACGGGCGACCCGCACGAGCTCAGAGCTTCGATCGAGCCGGCGCAGCAGCGTGAGGTGCTCCCGATGAGCGGCCGCTCGGCTCGCTAGGAAGAGCCCTGGATCGTCCGCGAGCGCGATCGCGGCGCTGGCGGTGTCGAGACGGCGTTCGGTTTCGTCGTAGGCGGCCAACGCCGCCTTCAACGCGCCCCGTGCGACGGCCGCTCGTCCTCGTCCGAGGGCCGCACGCCAGCGACCGTCGGGCGAGGCCAGGGCCTCGGCGAGCGCCTCCATAGAGGCAAAGACTTGCTCTGCCTGCCTTGGGCGGCCTTGGGCCATCCGGATGCGCCCTTCGAGCTCGAGTCGCCAGAGCCCCACCCGCGTCCGCTGTTCGAGCTCGAGGGCGTCGAAGGCGTCAAGGTAGCTTTCAGCGATTGCGGACTGACCCGCTTGAAGCTCGAGGAGGGCCAGGTTCAAGAGATCATGTCCCGCCATGACTCGGTTTCGGCAGCGCCCCTCGTGCAGGGCTCGTGCGTCTTCGAGGAGGGCCCGAAGGGCCGGATCCGGGGGGCTCCCCATCTCTCGGGCCATGAGCTGCGACCATCCCATGTGGTTGAGCCACAGGGCGCGCGGGCAGGGCGCTTCAAAGGTGCTCGCGGGCACCGTGAGGAGGCGCTCCACGGCGGACTGTGGTTGGCCCATGGCCCGGAGGCTGCGCGCTTCGAGCAAGGTGGCAGCAAAGCTCAGCCGTTCGTTTCCGAGCAGGTCCGCCTGCGTCCGCATCTCGGCGAAGGCCCGCACCGCGCTTCTGCGATTTCCGACCGCTAGAGCCAGCTGTCCTTCCAGCTCCGAGGTGAGAATCGATCCCCGGCGAAAGCTCGGGCGGAGCCAGCGTCGGGCCCTCTCGAGGTCGCGCATGCCTTCTTTCCACTGACCCTCCAAAAACAGATGCGCATGACCGGCCGCGAGTCGCTCCTCGACCGCGAGCGAGACGAGTCCTGCCGCGTGCGCCGCGGCCGCCGCCTGGCGACGAAGCTCCGCCGTCTGCGGGCCGCCCGTGCGCCATGAAAGGCGCCCCTCGAAACGAAGCTTCTCGGCTCGGAGCGCCGGGCGGGTAGGTCTGAATCCCTCAATCCGACGCTCGGCCTCGGTCAGGTTACCTTGCCTGAGCGCTTCCTCCGCGGCCGCGAGCGCCGTGGATGTCGCCACGGGCACGAGGGGCAGCGACCACCGCGTACGGCGATCAGCATCGGTTAATCGAAGCTCCCCCTCCGTGGCTTTGACGGGGATGCGACCCACGGCCCGCTGGCCCAAGGCCTCGAAGCTCATCTCGGCCGTCCGCTGGTCGGTCGTGAGGACCCATTCGGTTGCCCCCTCATCGAGCCCTTCGATGCCGACGGTCAGGGTCGCGGTCGACGCGATCTGACATTGCGGACCTGGCTCCGATACGCGTGCACAGCCATCGAACCATATCTCGAGGGCTGGGAGAGCCTCGCGTTCGGCTCGGTCCTCGGCGCAGCCTGGCGTCCCGGCAAGGGGGCCCAAGGCGAGCGCGGGAATGAGAATGAGAGGGAATCTATATGGGCGCAGGGGAGCAGAAGAGAACCCTGCCGGGACCGCGGCGCAACTCGTCGTCGTCCTTGGTGCTCTAGTCCCCTGTCAGGGTGATTAGTTGCATAAGTGGGGAGGCAGTTTTCGCCCCTGGCGTCCACGCGAGAAGGGCGCATATTGGCCATATCCAACCGACGAGCGGCGACGCCGGCGGGGGCGCCCGGGGCGAAAAGCGCCCGCGAATTATGTAAGGAATCACCCTGACGGGATACTAGGAGTTGGCACTCCCGGACAAACCGAGCCTCAGGCATGAGATGAACGTGACGGCCGCTACAATAAGGAAGGCCTCAAACGACAAGAACATGGTTTCTTCCAGCCTTGTGACCTCCAACGTTCGAGCGCGGGGATAGGTTCACTTAAATTTGCTCCTGGCAAAGGTGCTTCCCGGGGGAGTTAGCGCACCTTGGGGGTACTTCGGGGTCGCCAGATGACAAAGATCGTGACCGCAGTCACGAGGTGCCCGAGGGCCATGAGATAGTTTGCATGCCGTCGGTTCTCGGCGAGGAGAGCAATGCCGAGGAATACGGCGAGGTACGCCAGCGACACGGGCGCTACCCGACGATCCACGGCCCCCGCCAAGGTTCCCGAGAGCACCGACCAGAGGAGCGCGACCATGGCCGAGGCGCTCAGGACGGGGAGGTTCATGACGGCTCCTGCCGCCAGCACCAAGAGCTGCCCGCCCAACATCGCGATGACCGCGGATGCGATCCATCGATGATAGGCTGACGCCGCGATGGCTCGTCGTTGCGCGAGAGCCACGGCGAGGGAGACGGTCAGAAAGACGGCAGGATGAAAAAAGAGTGGGGCGTAGGCTTCTGAAGCGGGGTCCACCAGGGGTTGCGTGAAGAGGGGGAGCACGGTCCCTAGCCCCGCAAGCCCGGTGGTCACCAACCATCGGGCGCGAAGCTCGGTGCGAGCATCGAAGCGTCGGGCCAAGCCCTCGAGCTCGATCTGGCGCTCCTTCTCGTGTTGCTCGCGGTCCTGGGCGGCACCGACCAAGGACTCGAGCGCTTCCGGAACGGGTCCGTGCCCGCTCATCTCCTTGATCAGCGCTGCTGCGGCCGTGGCGCTTCCCTCTTCGGCTTCGAAGCGGATCTCGACCTCGAGAGTGCGCAGGAGACCCTGCCTCGCTATTCGGTTATCAGGCCAGGTCCGCAGAGCCTCGCCAAATCCAAAGCGGCAGGCTCCGAAGGCGCGGGAGAGGCGAGCTCGACGGTCGACCGGGTCGGCGCTGGGACTCTCTTTGGCCGACACTTCGAGGAGGGTTTCGAGATGCCGGTGGGTCTCCCTGGTGAGGCGTCGAGAGGCGCGATGCTCAATGAAACTCCCCAGGGCTTGCCGGAAGTCCACCGCGCTCTCGAAGCGAGCCTCGGGGCGCTTGTGCATCGCCCGCTGCACCACCGCTACCAGTTCCACAGGCGCCTGCGCCGGAAACGAGGGGGACGAGGCGAGCACGCTGCCCACCAGCTGGCCCAAGCTCGGGCCCTCGTGAGGGGCGCGCTGGGCCAGCACCTCGTACAGACACGCCCCGAGGAGATAGATATCCGTGGGTGGCCCCACGGCCGTCTGCTCCAGCATCTCTGGGGCCATGTATGCGGGGGTCCCGGCGAGTTCGCGCGGCGTTCTCTGATCGGGGTCGTCGAGTTCCGCGGCCACACCCCAGTCGAGCAGGTAGACCTCACCGAACTCCCCGAGCATGATATTGGCCGGCTTGATGTCGAGGTGAACCACGTTGCGGGCGTGCGCGAACTGGGCGGCCTGGGCGACCTGCATCAGCACGCGAAGATGGGCCACGAGAAGGTCCTCGGTCTCAAAGCGGTCTCGGGCCGCCTCCTCGTCGTGGATCAAGTCTCGCCATGGGACGCCCTCGATACGTTTGAGGGCCACCATCGGGGCCCCTTCGCTGTCGAGGAAGGCGTCATACACCGGCAGGATATTGGGGTGCTCGAGGGATCCCGTCAGCTCCGCTTCTCTCAGGAGTCGAACCGCGTCTTCATCGCGGGGCGTTTTGGTGCGGAGGGTTTTGACGGCGACCTTGCGGCCCAGCGAAACCTGAGTCGCGAGGTGAACGACCGCCATCCCTCCCTGGCCCAACACCTCCTCGAAGACGAGGGACTCGTGGGGGGCGGTGGTGAGGCGTCGCAGGCCGGACGGCACCCGGCGGGGCAGGTGGGGCACCAAGGTTTCGCCGGCGCGCTCGGGGACCGTCTCCGCGATGGAGGCGAGTCGGGCCAGGCTCGCCTCGACGGCACCGTCCCCCCTCGGCAACTTCGATGCGGGCATCCGTCCCCAGAGTACCCAGAACCTCAGCGCTTCGATACGCTTCGGCGCTCAAGCTCTCTGGAGGACTGAGGTTTCGACCCGAGACAGTAGGGGCCGAGTTCTCCCTGGGGAGCTCCAGTGCGGCGCCGAACCACCGATGACCTCGCTATGGCCCCGTTTCCTCGAGGCGCTCTCTGGGCCACTGCCTTGGTGGGCTTCGGGCTCCTCAGCCTGCCGATCGCCAACGGGTCGGCGCGCCCCTTCTCCGTGGAGACGGGCATCTGGATTCTCCTCACCTGGGGCCTGGTTCTGAGAGCTCTCGCCCTCCAGGCGACGCCTCTTCCTGGGCCCTCAGGCAGGGGCCAGCAGCCTTGAGTCCCAGCGCCCAACTCCTCCTCGTGGTGGGGGGATACGCGGCGGTGCTGTACGGACTGGCCCTCTGCGTCGAGCGAACCGGCTGGCTCGGGCGGCATAGAGGGGCGGCCCGGATGGCGTACGTCCTCGGGATGGGAGCCTACTGCACCACTTGGACCTTCTACGGGAGCGTCGGCTCCGCCGCCTCGGGACGATGGATCTTCCTAACCATCTATCTCGGCCCCACCCTCGGGGCCCTCTTTTGGCCAGGCCTCCTCGGTCGCCTCTTGGCGGTGCGGGACCGGTTCCGCGCGGTAAGCTTGGCTGACGTCCTTTCGGCTCGATTCGGTAAATCGGCCGGCATCGGGCAGCTGGTGGCCATCGCCTGCATGCTCGCCTCCGTGCCCTACATCGCCCTTCAGATGAGAGCGCTCCGCACTTCGAGCGCGCTGGTCCTCGGGGGCGGCAGCCTGAGCTCCGGCTTCGACGGGGTCCTGCTCGGGGGTTTGGGACTTCTCAGTGCTGGTCTCGGAGTGCGGCATCTTCGCTCTACCGAGCCCAACGACGGACTGACGGCCACGATCGCCGCGGAGTCGGTCATCAAACTCTCCGCTTTCGTCGCCGTGGGCGTGTACGCGACCTTCTTTCTTCACGACGGCTTCGTCGACGTCCTGGAAGCGGCCCAGCGTCAGGTAAGGAACCCGACGAAGGACAGCCTGCTTACCTGGACAAGCTATACGATTCTCTCCGCCTGGGCCTTCATCTTCCTTCCCCGGCAGTTCCATATGGCCGTTGTCGAGAATCGCGACCGCGACTTCGTGCGCACCGCCACGGTGTGGGTGCCCGTCTTTCTCCTCGCCATGAACATCTTCGTGGTTCCTCTCGCCGGAGCCGGGCTGGCCGCGGGACTCCCGGCGTCCTCGGCAGATAGTTATGTCGTCGCTATCCCTGCGGCTGGCGGGGCCCCAGGGCTAGCCTGGTTCGTCTTTTTAGGGGGCGTCTCGGCCGCGGTGGGGATGGTCACCCTGAGTTCGGTGACGGTGGGCACGATGGCTTGCCACCACTTGGTCCTACCCTTCCTTTCGAGTTTCGACCGACGCGGGCGCGTCTCTCGCCGCATCATGACTCTGCGTCGAGTCGCGGTGCTCGTCATCCTGCTCGGGGCCTATGGCTTCAATCAGGCCCTGGGGGACGAGAGCACCCTCGTGAGCATCGGGATCCTCGCCTTCGTGGCCACCGCTCAGCTCGCCCCGGTGGTTCTGGCGGCCTTCTACTGGCCAAGCGTGAGCGGGAAGGGGGCGGCCGCCGGATTGGCCACTGGCTTCGGAGTGTGGCTATACACGCTGTTTCTTCC
>JBCBRU010000395.1:0-8271 GCA_039819565.1 Myxococcota bacterium
CAGCCATGACCCCGCGGATCTGCCGCGGCTCGAGGGCCTCCTCGATCGCTTCGATGCCGTGGTCGGGAGCCGGCGGGTCCCAGGAGGCGGCTGCGACGGGTGGCCGTGGTACCGAAACGCCCTCTCCCGGGGCGGGAGCTTGTACGCTCAGGTGATTCTCAGCTCACCGGTGTCGGACCTCACGACCGGATTCAAGGGCTTCACCCGTCGAGCCCTCGCCGCCCTCCCTCTGGCCGACCTCCGCGCGGACGGATACGGCTTTCAGATTGAGGTGAGCAGCCATCTCGTGGGGCTTGGATTCCGCGTCCATGAGATGCCGATTCGCTTCGTGGATCGGGAGCGTGGGCAGTCCAAGATGTCCACCCGCATCATGCTGGAGGCGGTGGGCATGGTATGGCGAATCCGAACAGAGATGAGACGGCGCTACTCCGACAGCGTCTAAATTTCGTCCTCCCATTTCTCACGTCCAGGGTCCCGACCGATGAAGCGGTCGAGGGCTCCCCTGTGTCGATGCATCTGGACGAACTCAATCTCCTCCTCGTCGAGCCTTCCAGCGCGCAGCAGATGATCCTCGAGGGCTATCTAAAGGAGCTGGGCGTTCTTGGGGTGCGAAAGGTGGCGAGCGTGGAGCAGGCCCTGATTCAGGCCCGCGCCTACACACCCCACGTCGTTTTGAGCGCGATGCACCTGAAGGACGGGAAGGGGTCGGATCTCATGCTCGCTCTCCGCGAGGATGAGGATCTGCAGGACACGGCGTTCCTCCTCATCTCCAGCGAGACCCGCACCCAAGAGCTCGAGCCGGTCCGCCAAGGGGGCGCGATCGCCATCATCAAGAAGCCCTGCACGCAAGGCGACCTCATGCAGGCGCTCTCGGATACGACGGACTATCTCTCCGACAACAGCATCGAGCTCGACACCCAGGACATCGAAGACCTTCGGGTGCTGGTCGTGGACGACAGCCGAACCTCACGACGCTTCATCAAGAACGTCCTCACCACGTTGGGTATCGAGCACATGACCGAGGCCGTGGACGGCGCTGAGGGCGCGGAGCGCATGCAGGAGTCCTTCTTCGATCTCGTGGTCACGGACTACAACATGCCCCGGATGGACGGGTACCAGTTCCTCGAGCACATCCGTAGCGAGAGCAATCAGCCCACCATCCCCGTGTTGATGGTCACGTCGGAGAAGTCGGGGGCCCGCATCGCGGGCGTGGAGCGGGCCGGCGTTTCGGCGATCGTCGACAAACCCTTCGAGCTCGAGAAGGTCCGACAGATCCTGATGAACATCCTCGAATAGATGCGCGCTGGACATTGGGCGGCGAACTTGTTGCCTGACCCCGTGTCCGAGCCCACTCCCACGAACGCTCGAGATCGCGGTCTCGGGATCTTCGGCCTGGTCTTGGCCTTCGTCGGGTTCTCGATGAGCGGGGTCTGGGTGCGGTGGCTCGTGGCCCTCGATCCTCTCGCCCTGACCGGATGGCGGGTGCTGGTGGCGCTCGCGGTCCTTGTCCCGCTGATCCTCGTTCAGCCCGGCGAGCGCTCGGCAGCGCAGGTTCTCCTGCGAGAGCCCCGCGTCCATACGGCCGCGCTCCGAATGACGGGCTTTTTCGTCATTGCCGTGGTCGGCTTTCAGCGAGCCCCGGTGGCGCTCGTCCTTCTCTGCCTGGGTTTATCGCCGGCTTGGGTCCTGATCCTCCAGCGGCTCCGCGGGGCCGGCATTCCCGCGCAGAAGGCGCTCGGGGTCGGCCTCGCCCTGATCGGAGCAATGGTGGGCCTCGCTCCCACGCTCTCCGAATGGGCGGCAGGGGGAGGGGCCGACGCTGCGAATGCGGGCGTAGGGGCGCTGTGTGGCTTGGCCGCAGGTTTACTTTCGGCAAGCTACGCTGTCGAAAGACAGACGCTCCGCGGCCCCCACGGGGAGGTCCCGAGCGCTTTCCTGCTGGCCAGTGTGACCTGCCTGTGGGGCCTTGGCGTCTTCGCGTGCGCCTTGTTCACCCGCATGGGAAGCCTCAGCCCCTCGACCGCGCTCGAGTGGGGCGCCCTCATCGGCTTTGGCGTGGTGAGCACCGCGTCCCCGCTCTGGGGCTTCGCGGCCGCCAGTAAGAGCCTCCCCCCTCTGCTCGTCGCCCTCACCACTCCGCTCATTCCCTTTGGGGGCGCCTTCGCGGCCTGGCTCCTTCTGGGCCAGGTTCCCCCCTTGGCCTTCGCCCTGGGCGCCCCTATCGTCCTCGTAGGCATCGTGCGAGTGCTGACCGCCCGGGGCTGATCCCACCTCGATTCTCCAGCCGCACAAAGCTCGGTTTCAAGGAGCATTTGAAAATACCCGGCGTGGGCCCGTGGTAGGCATCCCGTCCTGAGGAGGCGCCTCATGCGCCCGAGAAGCGAAGCTCATACTTCGTCCACACTGGCCTGAAGGAGCCGCACGACCATGACTAAGAAGATTCTACTCACAGGCGCCACGGACGGCATTGGTCGAGAGACCGCCAAGAAGCTCGCCACCGCCGACCACCATCTCCTTCTTCACGGACGCACCGCCGCCAAACTCGAAGCCCTCCAAGAAGAGCTCGCCCCTTCGGCCGCGAAGGTGGAGACCTACCTCGCGGATCTATCGAAGCTGGACGCGGTCGAGAAGCTGGCGGGGGCGGTGGCCGAAAACCACGACGAGCTCGACGTCCTCATCAACAACGCCGGCGTATTCGTAACGACGAAGCCCGTCACCCCGGATGGCCTCGACGTGCGCTTCGCCGTGAACACCCTCGCCCCGTATCTCCTGACGCTAAAGCTGATGCCCCTGCTTGGACCGTCGGCGCGGGTCGTCAATCTGTCCTCCGCAGCGCAGGCGCCGGTGGATCTCGAGGCCCTGCGGGGCGACCACCATGACCTCTCCGATCAGGCGGCCTACGCTCAGAGTAAGCTCGCGCTTACCGCGTGGTCTCGAATTCTCGCCGAGAAGGTCGGGAGCGACGGTCCCCTCGTGGTCTCCGTGAACCCTGGGTCCCTTCTGGCCACCAAGATGGTCAAGGACGCTTTCGGAGTGGCGGGGAGTGATATTAGTGTGGGTGCCGATATCCTCTGTCGAGCCGCGCTCTCCACCGAGTTCGAAGGTCGAAGTGGCCAATACTTCGACAACGACGTCCAGCGCTTCGGCTCGCCCCATCCTGCCGCGCTCGATGAGCGCCACGCCTTAGCCATCGTCACGACCATGGAAGAGATCTTGGCCCGCCGCGGATCCTCGACCTGATGGGTACGCCCGTGGCAGCTTAGCGAGGTGGACCCTTCTGTCCCGGGACCTCGTATCTCGCCCAAGCGGACGGGCTTCGCCAAGATCGCCATGTTCCTGGTCGTGGCCGTCCTCGTCGGAGGCGGGATCTGGTGGTGGTCTGCCCAACAGGCCGAGCTCATCGCTTCCGCCGAGAGACACGAGGCGGAGGGTGTGGCTTTCGGATCCGGGCGAGGCCCGGCGGACTGTAAGAACGAGGCCCTGAGCCGAGCCGGGGCTTGCGGCCCGATGGACATGCTGTGCGAGGTGGGCGCGCGACTGTTCCTGAAGAGCTGTATCGGAGCGGCCAAGCTTCCGGAGGGCTTTTGCCGGCGGGTCCCGCCGGAGGACGACCTCATGAACACGCTGCAGTACAAGCTGTCCGAGTGCGATAGCGACCAACGCTGCGCCCGAGTGATGACCGCCGTGGCTGATTTCTGCCACGCCGACGGATGACCTCGCCCGTCGCGGGTCGCTTCAGCGCGCGGTCTCCGCAACGTACGTCTCGAGCTTGGCGAGGGCCCCGGCGAAGTTCTGCTTGGCGGCAAGGCCCACGAGCGGATGAAGCACCCGCGCGAGCCCCGCCAGCTCGACCCCGAAGGACCAGCTGAAATGGCACCGATCCGTGCCCACCGCCCGCACTCGGTAGTCTTCGGCGAAAGCGGCGAGCAGCTGCGTCGTGCCGGATGCCACATAGAAGGACATGCGCTCGCCGCGATCGAAGGTGAAGAACACCTCGTCGATCTCGATCGGTCCGACCCCGACGGTTCGCGTAGTGCCCGCCCCGTACGGCTTTTCGGAGGTCCACGTGACGAACTTGAGGCCTGCCCACTTCGTCCATGCTTCGGCGTCCTCGAAGATCTCGAACAGGCGCTCCGGCGTGCACGGAAGCTCGCGCTCCACCGTAAACCGCACCGGTGCCTGCTCGACGAACCCTGGATCCAGCTTTCGATAGTCGAAGCGTCGGGCGCTGCTCATGGTTCATGATGGCACAGCCTCAGGACGCGCGAAGGACAAACGCGCAGTCCTACCGACGCCGCCTCGGCTCAGGACGCGTCGGCGCGTTCGGCCTTCTGATCGCGGAGCCCGTCCTCGATACGCGCGCAAAGATCTTGGGCCAGGCAGCGCTCCGCCACCCGGATGGCATTGCGAACGGCGCGGGCGCCGGAGCGTCCGTGGGCTTTGATGCAGAGCCGATCGAAGCCCAGGATAGGCGCGCCACCGTACTGCTGCCAGTCGGTGACTTCCTTGAGGCGCCGGATGCCGTTTTCGAGCAGCCATAGACCAAAGCGCCAAGTCATCTTGCTCCGCTGGGCGTAGCGGGCCATGTCCACGATGCCCTCGAAGATGCCTTCGAGCATCTTCACGGTAATATTTCCCGTGAACCCATCGCATACCACGACATCGGCCGCGCCCCGGGGGAGGTGCAGACCTTCGATGTTACCGATAAAGCGAATGCCCGGAAGGTCCCGAATCAGAGCGTGGGCCGCGACGATCTCCGGAAGCCCCTTCGTGGGCTCCGTCCCGTTGGACAGCAGCGCAACCCGGGGGCTCACGTTCTTACTCACGATGGATGCGTAGGTCGAACCCATCACCGCAAAGGTGGCGAGGTCTTCCGCGTCGACGCGAAGGGTCGCTCCCACATCGAGGACGAGACTGAAAGGATCGTCCTTTTCACCTCGGCGCTTCTCGGTGGGCATGACGGCCGCCAGCGCCGTGCGCCGAACCCCGGGAATGCGCTTGAACGCGCCGGCACAGGAAAGCACGACCGCGCCCGTGTTGCCCGACGAGACCATCGCGTAGCGCTGGCCGCCGTCCGCGACCCGCCGGGCTGCCACCGGCAAGGAAGCCTGCGGCTGCTCCGCCAGGGCCACCCGAGGTTTAGCGTCCATGGCAATGACCCCTTCGGCAGGGATGACGCGCAGCCGGCGCTCGGGATCCCCAAACTTGGCGACCAAAGGCTCGACCAGGGAGGGCTCGCCCACCAACTCCAACTGCGCTCGGGTGACGCGCGCCGCCTCGCAAGCCCCTTCGACGACCGGACCTGGCCCGTGATCCCCGCCCATGGCGTCGACCACGATCACCGCTCCCTCCATGCACCGAGCATGACGCGAAGCGGGGGCGAGCGCGACCCCGGCTTCAGCGACACTGGCGGCCGTTGGTCACATCGAACTCTAGGAGCCAGCCTCGACCGCAGGTGAGGCTGCCGCAGCCCCCCACGACATAGCCGCCGTCGCAGCCCGGACGCCAGCTGGCGTCAAAGAGACCGGATCCGTTGATCCCGAGGAAGGGCGTTTGGTCGAAGCCCGAAATAGACACGTCCGTGACCGCCTGGGTGCTGTAGGCGCCATCTCGGTATTCACGCATCTCGGCCCGTCGGGTGAGGGGCTCGTATCCGCCCACGATCAGCGCTCGGCGCCCGTCGCTGGAGAAGGCGATGTTTTGGAGGCGAGCGGTGCGGAGGTCCGGAGCGGCAGAGCCCGAGGTCCATACGCCGGCCTCGAAGCGCGCGAGGCGAGCCGAAGCCCAGGCCACGGCGAGAGCGTAGTCCCCCGAAGGATGCCCGTCCACGTAGCTGACGTTGCCGATGCCGGGACCCGAGTAGGCTCCCCCGAAGGCATCGACGTGGCCCACTTCGCCGCCCCCGAGGCCGCAGGTGTACACCTGGCCTCTCCCCCCCAAACCATCGGCGGCGAGGGCCAAGCCTTCGCAGCCCGCGGACGTGGTCTGGCTGAGTCGTCGCGTCCAAACCCTTCCGACGACGTCGAGTCGAAACAGACTCATCACGTAGCGGCCCCCGCCCAGGTCCTCCCAACCAATGACGTCGGCCGCGGTCCCCTCCAGGGCGGCCCGCTCGAGCCACATCCCCCGCTCGCGGGCGACCTCGATGGGCGGTGCGTCCACACCCGGAGAAAAGACGTACATGCGGCCGCTCGGGAACGTGCCGCTGAGCGCGGTGGCGGTCACCAGCACCTCACCGGAGGGGAGAAAGACCGCGTCTCCGATGCGGACCCGCTCCGCGCCGGAGGCGGTGAGCCGAATCGTCCGGGCGAGGAGCTTGGACGCGCGATCGATGACGAAGATCTGGTCGTAGTACGCCGAGGCCACGATCCATCGATCGTCGGGAGACACCGCGACCCGCCACAGGCCCTCCCTGGGGTTCATGCCGGCCACGAAGAAGGGTCGGAAGGCGTAGCGTCCCGGAGCGGCGATGATCGGTGCGGCGCCGGCGTCGGGAGAGCCAAGATCGGCGATCCCTTGATCCGGCCCTCCGGAGTCGAGCGTTCCGGCGTCCGCGACCTGGGCATCGGGAAGGCCCGCGTCGGCGCCCAGATCCACCGCTCCGCCGCGGCCCGCATCCGGGGTCGCGGAGACCCCGGCGTCGGGACGGACGGGCACCGGGTCGTCGATCAGCACCACCCCCGAGCTTCCGCCGTCGAGGGGGAGACGGGGATCATCGGGAGCCACACACAGCCCTTCGAAGCACACCCCTGGGGCACAGTCGCGCGTGTCGACACACGCGGGCCCTTCCGAGCCGCCGTCATCGCAGGCCGTGAGGGCCGCAACGAGGCCGTAGAGAGCGAGAGCGGTAGCGGTGCGCATGCACCTACATTGTCGGCTCGCCCGCTCTTTACCTACATGTATATCGATGTCGCTATGCACATCGTCTCAGGGCGGATCATGAGGGGCCCTAGGCATCGTGCACCTCATCGGGTGCACCCGCCCACGAGACGCAGACGCTCCTCGCAAGACGTGTACGCCTCGGGATTGGCACGAGCCCTGCTCTGCCTGGGAGCGGCCAGGAGGCCTCGGGTGGCAGGAGGCTGCCCGCTTCACCCGCCGGCCGCGGCGGGATTGGGTGACGGCGCCACGGACGGCGCTTCGCCCCATTTTCTTGTTGGGGCCTTTCGAGCAGCAGGGCGAGTATCCCTCACTGTGAGGAAGTCTGCCCTGCTTCTCTTCATGTGCTTCGGCTGCGACGCGGTCGAGAGCGAGCCCCCACCGGTCATCCCGGTGCCGGTGCCCCAGCTTTTTCTCACCGAAGGCACGACCCGCCTCACCGTGGAGACCGACGGCTCCTGGAACCGGCACCGCTTCGAGGTTCGGGTCTTCAACCACACGCTCCACCCTTTGGACGTCATCCAGAGCGAGGTCGTGGTCGACTCCGAAGGGCAGACGGTCCGGCTTGGTTTCGCCGACGGCCTCATCACTGGCCCCTCCCCGATGGAGGTGGTTCCGCACCCGCTCAGCGAGCGATTTCAGTTCGAGGTGGAGACGGATGCGCCGTCGGACCTCCAGGTTCGGATCACCTCGAGGTTCGTGGCCAACCGAGTGGAGCCACCGGTCTGGGCGAACGCGGTCATGACCGTGGACGTCGCCGGAGTGGATGCCGGACCGTTCCCGCTTCAGCGAGGGGATGCTCCGTCTCCCGGCCCGGACCCGGTGTTTCCGGAGCGAGAGCCGCAGTGCGGTCGCCTCTCGGGGCCCCCAAACCTCGATGTCGTCGGTCCTCCGTTCTTGAGGGAAGCCTTCCGCACCGGGCGAACCCTCCGCGTCGTCGGTGAGGGCTTCGGACCGGGCTTGGAGATCGGCGTGGGCGCATGGGCCGCCCCTTCGGTCGAGATCCGCTCCTCGACCGTCGCCTTCGCGCAGCTCCCCTTGCTCTCCGCGGGCACCCACGCGGTTTGGGTGCGCGATGGCGCCGGCGGCGGCGAGGTCCTCGCGGCTGCCCTCGACATCCCCCTCTCGACCGCGGAACCGACGGTCATGTGGCCGGAGGCCGTCACTCGGGCTCTGCGTCATGGCGAGACCCTCTGGGGCGCCGCCGGGAACACCGTGTACAGTTCGCGACCGGCCGGGTTCTCGCGAACTTACTTTCTCCCGAGCGGCACGGAGGTTTCGGATCTCGCCATCGATGGTCAGGAACGCTTGCTCATCTCGACGACCGACGGGCTCTACCGCGGACAAGACAGCCGGGTGGAGTTCGTCTCCCAGGGTCGTTTTTTTGGACTG
>JBCBRU010000396.1:0-8245 GCA_039819565.1 Myxococcota bacterium
ATGCTCGACATGATGACGATCATTCTGATCTTCCTCATCAAGAGCTACTCCACCTCCACCTCCAACGTGAACGTGGCGAACCTCACGATTCCGCATTCGGGCTCAGTTGATCTGGGTAAAGGCGACGGCCGGGAAAAGCAGTCCCTGGGTGTCCTCGCGGGTCGCATCCAGGGTCGCCACCAGGACTTCGTAGGGGATGTCGTTGTCCGCCGCGATGTACACCGCTTGGGTCGAAGGAAACGCGTTCTTGATGCCCCGCATCTTCTTGGCGAGCGTCGCGAAGTCGTACGCTCCATCCCGGAGAAGAGGAACCGTAGGAGCCGTTCGGGCGACGCCGTCCTTGGTCACCTCGGTGGTCGCCGTCTCGGCCTCCTGGCCGGGGAGGACCCCGCCCACGGCGGCCACGTAGAAGCCGTTCCTCGCGATACCGACCGTCAACCGGTCGAGCCGTTTCTCGTCTTTTTCCTGCTTGGGGCCGCCGCCCGGACCGCCGAGCGCAGCGTAGCTCGGAGCGGTGACGTCGATCATCCCCAAGGACACGGAGGCCGCCTTGGCCACCAGCATGAAGATGATGAGGTTCATCATGATGTCGAGGTAGGGAACGATGTTGAGCTCCCCATCCTCGTCACCCCCGGTCTCGACGTCGACCCGCCCGCGCTTGCGGCGGACGTAGCTGAGATCATCGAAGGAGTAGTTGTGCGTGCCGGTGCCTTTCTTGAGGCCCCCGCCGCTCCCTCCTCCGCGTCTGGACTGGCCGTTCGCCATTCCGAAGCCTCGAGCTCAGCGCCCCTCGGGGAGCTCGGCCACGGCTCGTCGAGCGAGCATGTTCTCGAGCTTCAGAGAGTAGAACTCGACCTCCTCCACGATGCGCTTGGCCTGGCTGCTGATGATGAGGTGAAAGAAGATACAGAAGACCGCCACGACCAGCCCGAACAGCGTGTTGTACATCGCCTCGGCGATGCCGTTGTTCAGGAGGGCCGCCTTCTGCTCCGGGGGAATCTCTTTCGCGCCGAGGGCAGCGAAAGAGTTGATGAGCCCGAGGACGGTGCCGGCCAGTCCGATGAGGACGGTGATGTTGGCCAGCGACCAAAGAGATGAGACGCGCTTCATGACCACGGGGGTCACGGCGAGGGTCTCTTCTTCGATAGCGTTTCCAATCTCCAGCACGCCGCGATTGGCCCGAGTGAGCCCGGCGCGAAGCACGCGGGCCAGCGCCGACTTCGGGGCTGCGTTACAGAGCTTCACTGCCTTGTCGATGTTGTCGCTGACGACGAGCTTCTCGACCTGGGCCATGAACCGCTCACTGTTCAGATTCAACTGAAAGAAAACTGCGATGAGCCGGTCTACGACGATGGCGATGGCGACCATCAGAAAGATCGTATTGATCGCCATCGGGACGCCGCCCTTTTCGAGGATGTGGCCGAGTTCTGCCATGTTGCGCTTGGTCCTTTCGATCCGACGCCGACCGATGGGACGGGCCGGCTCGTCGATCTCCGGGGGACCGCATACCACGATCGGAGTCCATGGAAAGCCGGGATTGCGGACCGGTCGTCGCCCCCGGTCCGAACCGGCGAGGGTGCGCATAGGACGCAGGAGCAGACCATCAGCGCGCATCGTTCGGCACGCGTGACCAGGCTCACCCGAGCCCGCCCCTACGAACCGGCTGCGTGTCCGTCCTCACCGTGCCGCGAGACCGTCACACGACGCGAAATCGCCGAAATGCGCTGGAATAAAGCCTTTGACACACTGAGTGTCGAACCCTAGTGTGCCGCCTGCCGACGAGCAGACCGTCTCGGCTATCCCCGACCAGGCCGCGCGCGCGACGGGCTCTTTCCGGCTCCTGCCTTTAGCAGGGGCTGGGCGAGAGCACATCACACGAGTCCTTCGGGCGTGGCAGGGACCCGGCGAGTGCCCGGCCAACGAGCCAGGGCCTCCGGCGTTCGCGCCGGAACCGACCGGGTCGAGAGTCCCCTCGCCGAGGAGGCAGAGGCGGTCAGCGCGGCGGCCGAAGGTACTGATGTCCAAACCCACTCCCACCAGCAGCGAAGAGATGTCCTTTGGCGACCTCCTCGAACAGTCGTTCGCCCAGGACGACATTCGAGAAGGCGAGATCGTCGAGGGCGAAGTCGTCCAAATCCGCAAAGACCAAGCCATCATCGACTTTGGGTTCAAGTCAGAGGGCGTCGTGTCCCTCTCCGAGTTCCCAAACATCGAGGGCAAACCGCAAGTCTCCGTAGGCGACAAGGTCAGCGTCGTCGTCGAAAGCAAGCGCGAGAACGTGGATGGCCTCTGCGTGCTCTCCAAAGAGAAGGCGGACCGCCTTCGCATCTGGGACGACATCGCTCGAGCCCACGATGACGACGGCACCGTGCAAGGCACGATCGTGGCGCGCGTCAAAGGCGGCCTGCAGGTGGACATCGGCGTCAAAGCCTTCCTGCCCGGGTCCCAGGTCGATCTTCGGCCCATTCGGAACCTCGACAAGCTGATCGGCGAGCGCTTCGACTTCAAGGTCATCAAGTTCAACCGCAGACGGAACAACATCGTGCTGTCGCGCCGTCTTGTCCTCGAGAAGGAGCGCGAGGAGCAGAAGTCCAAGACCCTCGAGCGCCTCCAGGAGGGGGCGATCCTCGACGGCCAGGTGAAGAACATCACCGAGTACGGCGCCTTCATCGACCTCGGCGGGATCGACGGACTGCTCCACATCACGGACATGAGCTGGGGTCGCCTCAACCACCCCTCCGACATGTTCAAGGTCGGTGACGACGTCCGGGTGAAGGTGCTGAAGTTCGACTCCAACACCGAGCGGGTGAGCTTGGGCCTCAAGCAGATTCAGGACGACCCGTGGATCGAGGCGGACCAGAAGTACACGGTGGGGACCAAGGTCTCTGGCACCATCGTGTCCCTGACCGACTACGGCGCGTTCATCGAGCTCGAGCCGGGGATCGAGGGCCTGGTTCACGTCACCGAGATGTCGTGGACGAAGCGGGTCAAGCACCCGTCCAAGCTCTACGCGATCGGTGACGAGGTCTCAGCCCTGGTCCTCGACATCGACATCTCCCAAAAGCGGATCTCCCTCGGCATCAAGCAGACCGAGCCCAACCCTTGGACCCTGCTCGCCAAGAAGTATCCGGTGGGCACGGTCATCTCCGGACCCATCAAGAACATCACCGATTTCGGCATCTTCGTGGGGGTCGAGGAGGGTATCGACGGGCTGGTCCACGTCTCTGACCTCACCTGGTCGGGCCGGATCTCGCATCCCAGCGAGATGTTCGAGGAAGACCTCATGGTGGAGTCGGTGGTGCTCAACATCGACGTCGAGCAGGAGCGCTTCAGCCTCGGCATCAAGCAGCTCACGGACGACCCCTGGCGGGCCATGCCGGACTGGCTGGAGCCCGGCAGCGTGCTGCAGGTGCGGACACTGAAAGTGTCCCGGGAAGAGGTCTTCGTAGAGATCGCTCCGGGCATCGAGGCCATCCTCCGCTGGGAGGAGTGGGATGCGAACCCGACGGATCTCACCACCGTGGTTCGATCCGGCGAAGAGCTCAACGTCATGGTCTACGACGTCGAGCCCAGGGCTCGAATCATCTACGTGAGCCGCTCTCGCGCGCTCGCCTGAGCCCCGGGGCCCTCGCTCTTTGTCGTCCCCGACGTACCCCGTAGGGGTACCCGGGAGGCGGCTTGCCAGCCTGTCCCGCGTATGTCTTCGATGCGCCTCCGATGGGCAAAAGGTTGGTCATCACGGAGAAGCCGAGTGTGGCCCGGGACATCGTCCAGGCCCTCGGAGGCTTCTCAGAGCACGACGATGGCGAGTACTGGGAGCGAGACGACATGCTCGTCACCTTCGCGGTGGGTCACCTCTTCGAGCTGCCGGCGCCGGACGACATCGACCCGAAGTACAAGCGCTGGACCCTCGACACGCTCCCTATCCTCCCCGAGAGCTTCCCCCTAAAAGCCAAGTCCGGCACCCGCGACCGGGTGTCGGTCCTCAAAAAGCTCCTCAAGCGAGATGACGTCGACGGCCTCGTGAACGCCTGCGATGCCGGGCGCGAAGGGGAGCTCATCTTTCGCGAGATCACGGAGTTCTTCGATGCCAAGCAGCCGATCGAGCGGCTCTGGCTGCAGTCGATGACCAAAAAAGCCATCTCCGAGGGCTTCGATAGGCTTCAAGACGGACGGCGTTTCGACGGCCTCTCGGACGCTGCGCACTGCCGCAACTACACGGACTGGCTCATCGGGATGAACGCCACCCGGGCCCTGACCCGTCGGCTCAAGACGCGCAGTGAGAACGCGGCCTGGAGCGCCGGGCGGGTCCAGACCCCCACCCTGGCCATGCTCGTGGATCGAGAGGTCGAGGTCCTTCAGCACGTGCCCGCCCCATACTGGAGAGTGCACGCTGACTTTTCCCACTCCGGATCTGAGTACCGGGGGACGTGGTTCGACCCCAACTTCAAGGGGTCGGAAGACGATGGGGCCAAGGACGACCGTATCTTCGACGAGGCTCGAGCCCAGGCCATCGCGGCCCGCATCGAAGGACAGCCCGCCGCCGCTCGAGAAACGAGAAAGCCCTCGAATGAGGCCGCCCCGCTGCTCTTCGATCTCACGTCCCTGCAGCGCGAGGCCAACCGACGGTTTGGGTGGTCGGCCCGCCGAACGCTGAATGCCGCGCAGCGCTGCTACGAGGCCCACAAGGTTCTCACCTACCCCCGTACCGACGCCAAGGCGCTTCCCAACGACTACCGCGCCGTCGTCGACGACGTGATCGATCAGCTGGGCGCCGACCCTCGGTTCTCCCAGGCCTCGGCCACATTGAAGGCCAAGGGCCTCCTCAACGAGAAGAAGATCTTTGACGACGCCAAGGTCACCGACCACTTCGCGATCGTGCCCACCGGCACCGTGGTCGAGCTGAGCGGAGACGACGCCCGGGTCTTCGACCTGGTCACGCGTCGTTTCCTCGCCGCGTTCTTCCCACCCGCGATTTGGTCGCGAGTGGAGCGCGTCACCGAGGTTGCAGGGGAGCACTTCCGCTCCCGCGCCCGGACCCTTCAGGTGCCCGGTTGGCGCGAGGTCCTCGGCGACGAGGCCGACGAAAAGGCCCCGAAGCTGCCCCCGCTGATCCCTGGCCAGGACAAGGCGGAAGGGGTGTCGGTTTCTCTCGAGGGCCAGGAAGTGGAAGCGGACGAGACCAAGCCACCGCCTCGGATCTCGGAGTCTCGGCTCCTCTCCTTGATGGAAAACGCCGGTCGCTACGTCGAAGACGACGAGGCCGCCGAGGCGATGAAGGACTCCGGCATCGGGACCCCGGCCACCCGCGCCGACATCATCGAGAACCTCATCGTCAAAGGCTACGCCCAGCGGGTGGGACGTGCCCTGAAGCCTTCCGTGAAGGGTATCCGGCTCATCGATATTCTCCGCCGCATGAACAATGAGCGCCTCGCGTCGCCGGCTCTCACGGGGGAGCTCGAAGCCCACCTGGGGCGTGTCGAGCGAGGAGACTCGACCCGCGACGCCTTCATGGAGGAGGTCTATACCTACGCCAAGGAGATCGTAGACCTCACGAAGTCCTTCGAGTTCGAAGACCTCTACCCAAACGAGGCTTCGCTCGGCACCTGTCCCTGCGGAAAGAAAAAGAACGTCTACGAACGATCTTGGTTCTATCGATGTGAGGAGCCGGAGGGGCTCGACTGGCAAACCATCAAGGCCAAGAAGAAGGCGGGCGAAGAGGTCCCCGAGGACTGTGACTTCCGCGTTTGGAAGGACAAGTCGGGTCGATACATCGACCGCCGCACCGTCACGGAGCTCCTCGAGAACAAGCGCTCGAGGGTTCTGGATGGCTTTGTGGCGAGGAACGGCCGCACCTTCAAGGGCATTCTGGAGCTGGGGGATGACGGGGTGGAGCTTCGCCCTGTCGAGGGCGCCTCGAGCGAAGAGTCGGTGGCCGAAATCCCGGAGTACGAGGTCAACGAGGAGCCTCTGCGGATCTGTCCGGTGTGCGGCCGGGGCCATATCATCGAGACCCGGTCCACCTTCGTCTGTACGGAGGGACTCAAAGTTCTTCGGGCGCTCGAGCGCGACGACGCCAGCACCTTGCCGGTGCGCCCCAAGCAGATTCCGGAGGGCATGGAGTACTGCGCTTCGCTTCTTCCGCGCACCGTGTGTAAGCGCGAGATCACCCGCGAGGAGGCCCTCGAGTTTTACGAGAAAGGCCAAACTCCACTTCTCGAAGGCTTCACCTCGAAGAAGGGGCGTCCGTTCGCCGCCATCCTGTTCCGCAAGGAGGAGACGGGCCGGCACGGGTTCGAGTTCCCCCCGAGGGGCGGGGACGGGGACGGAAAAAAGAAGACCACCACCAAGAAAAAAGCGGCCACCAAGAAGAAGGCTACGAAGAAGAAGGCCACTACGAAGAAGAAAGTGACCGCCAAGAAGAAGGTTGCGGCCAAGAAGAAGGCCCCGGCGAAAAAGAAGAAAGTGGCCGCGAAAAAGAAGGCCGCCCCCAAGAAGAAGCCGGTGACGGCAGCCCCTCCACCGTCGGCCGAGGCTACCGGCGAGGCCTGAAGCGACCTTGACGGTCCCGGTCGAAGTGGGTAACGCGCCGGGAATCATGCACGCCAAGGTGTTGGTCACGCTCCGCTCCGGAGTGCTCGACCCGGCGGGGCAGGCAGTTGCAGACGGACTACGTCAGCTCGGCTTCGACGAGGTGCGAGGGGTCCGGATCGGCAAGGTGCTCGAGGTCCAGCTCGACGAGGGGCTTACCGAAGAGGGCGCGCGGGCGCGGCTCGCGGAGATGGCCGAGAAACTGCTCGCCAACCCGGTGATCGAGGACTTCGATATCGAGATCCACGACGGACCCCGGTCGCAATGAGGGTTGCGGTCGTCACCTTCCCCGGCTCGAACTGTGACGCCGACGCCGTCCACGTGGCGTCGAACCTTCTGGGAGTCGATGCCGGTCTGGTTTGGCACCAAGACGTCGAGCTTCCCATCGAGACCGGCCTAGTCATCTTGCCGGGAGGCTTTTCCTACGGTGACGCGCTGCGTTCCGGAGCCATCGCTCGCTTCTCTCCGGTGATGGCCGCGGTTCGTCGTTTCGCGGAAGCGGGGGGGCTCGTGCTCGGCATCTGCAACGGATTCCAGGTGCTGGTGGAATCAGGGCTCCTACCTGGAGCCATGCTCCAAAACGCCTCCCAGAAATTCGTCTGCCGCATGGTCACCGTCGAGGTGGCTACCGATCGCGACACGCCCTTCACTCGGGGCTTAGCCCCAGGGGATCGCTTGCGTATCCCAGTGGCCCACCATGAGGGCCGATGGTTCGTAGCCCCGGAAGCGCTCGCTCGCCTGGAGGCGGAGGGACAAGTGGCCTTTCGCTACCTCGAGGGGTCGGATCCGAACGGATCGGTGGGACGAGTGGCGGGAATCCTCGATGCATCCCGGCGGGTGCTCGGAATGATGCCCCACCCGGAACGGGCCGCCGAGCCCATCCTGGGCTCGGACGATGGTCTCAAGCTCTTTCGGTCCGCGGTGACCAGCTTGGCGGAGGAGGCTCGAGGATGACCGGTCCCGGCGATATCGGTCTTGCGGAGGCCCGCGAACACGGACTCACGGAGTCCGAGTGGCAGCACGTGCTCGACGTCTTGGGCCGCGCTCCTACTTGGGCCGAGCTCGGAGTGCTCTCCGTGATGTGGAGCGAGCACTGCTCCTACAAGAGCAGCCGAAGACATCTGCGCAAGCTCCCCACTGAGGCCCCTTGGGTCATCGAAGGCCCAGGGGAGAACGCGGGCGTGATCGACGTGGGGGAGGGGCTCGCCGCCTGCTTCAAGATGGAGTCTCACAACCACCCGTCGTTCATCGAGCCCTATCAGGGCGCGGCCACGGGCGTGGGGGGCATCATGCGGGACATCTTCACGATGGGGGCGCGGCCGGTCGCGAGTCTCAACTCACTGCGCTTCGGTCGGCCGGAGGCGCCGCGAATGCGCTTCCTCGTGGAGGGCGTGGTGGCCGGGATCGGGGGCTACGGCAACTGCATGGGCGTCCCCACCGTTGGCGGCGAGGTGGCCTTCGACGCCAGCTACGACGGCAACATCCTCGTCAATGCTTTTACTCTGGGCCTTCTGCCCCGAGATCGAATCTTCCGAAGCGCCGCGGCCGGGGTGGGCAACTCCGTGATGTACGTGGGCAGCAAGACCGGCCGAGACGGAATTCACGGAGCCACGATGGCGTCCGAGGAGTTCGGGGCCGAGAGCGAAGCCAAACG
>JBCBRU010000397.1:0-8241 GCA_039819565.1 Myxococcota bacterium
GGCGAGGCGATGCGTCCAGCCGGTGGTCTTGCCCAGCCCCCGGCCCACCCGGGTCGTCTTCCGCTGCAGGAGATAGATCTCGCGATCCGCGCGCTCCGGCCGAGGCTCCACTCAGGGTGCCAACGAGAGCGCCGAGGTGCTGCCCGAACCGCTTCTCGAAGTCCTCACGCGAAAGCTCTCCCGCTCTGAGGCGATAGAGCTCCTGCCCCATCCGAATGCCCAGGGTCAAAGCGGCCGCGCTGGCCATGGGGTGCTTGAGAGCCTTGGCCAGCCACGGGGGCAGACCGCGCAGAGCGACCGCGATCATAAGCTCCTCCGGGGCCTTTGGGTCGCCTCCTCGACCGACGTCTCCGTGTTCGCGGCCGCGTCCTGCTGCCCCTCGAGGTGCTCCCGGAGGCTAAGCTCCGCCTGTTCCACGGCGAGACGTCCGACCCGCCCTCCGAGCTCCTCGCCGATCACGCTCCCCGCGAAGGCGCCGATCACGGTGCCGAGGCCGGGGAAGGCTGAGCCCCAGGCGGCGCCCGCGGCGGCCCCGGCAAGCCCCCCCGACATCGAGCCGAGGTGACCCCCGGTGCGTTTTCGGAACTCGGGCGGGTCCATATCGCCGCGCCGGAGGGCGGCCCCGTCGCGACCCACCTTGATGGAGGTCGAGACCGCAGACACCACCAGCATGGGGTGTCGGCCCAGTCGCCGCCAGATTCGCTCAGGGAGGGTGCGCTTGAGGATCTGCATCGAAGCTAGTCGTACCCCGACCAAGACGACCCGGTCGAGGTATCCATCGGGTCAACGGTCGAGCATCGCACGTTCATTCCGGGGCGTTTGACCCCCCTAGACCCGCGTGCTACCCGCGCCCGGCGGAGGGGAACCACGTGGCGAACAAGCGAATCTATGCGTTTGGCAACGGTCGAGCCGATGGCGGGGCGAAGGACAAAGGGCTGCTCGGCGGCAAGGGCGCCAACCTCGCCGAGATGATGAACCTCGGCCTTCCGGTGCCGCCCGGGTTCACCATCACCACCGAGGTCTGCAAGGAGTTTCAGGACCACGGTGACCGTCTCCCCGAGGTGCTGCACGGGGAGCTCGAGGCCGCTGTGGAGCAGCTCGAGGCCACCATCGGAAGGCGCTTTGGCGACGTCCAAAACCCCCTTCTGGTGTCCGTGCGCTCCGGAGCTCCGGTGTCCATGCCGGGCATGATGGACACGATTCTGAACCTCGGCATGAACGACGAAGTGGTCGAAGGGCTCGCCACCAAGATGGGCGATCGCCGCTTCGCGTACGACAGCTACCGGCGCCTCATCGCGATGTACGGAAACGTCGTTTTGGAGATGAAGGGCGACGACGAAGGCACCATGCCCTTCGAGCACGCCCTGAGCGAGGCGAAGCGCCGCGCTGGGGTCGAGCTCGACAGCCAGCTCGACGCAAGCCAGCTCACGGAGCTCGTGAGCGTCTTCAAAGGACTCGTGCGCGAGCATGCGGGGCAGGAGTTCCCCCAGTCCCCTCGAGATCAGCTCCTCGGCGCCACCCGCGCCGTGTTTCGGAGCTGGAACAACGACCGCGCCATCACCTATCGAAAGCTCAACGACATTCCCTCCGACATCGGGACGGCGGTGAACGTCCAGGCCATGGTGTTCGGCAACATGGGCGAGAGCTCCGCGACCGGGGTGGCCTTCAGCCGAGACCCCAACAGCGGCGAGGCCCGGTTCTTCGGCGAGTACCTCGTCAACGCTCAGGGCGAGGACGTGGTCGCGGGCATCCGCACCCCCTCGGCCATCAACGGCGACGCCGACGACACTCTCGAGAAGGTCATGCCCGAGGTGTACGGCAAGCTCGACGACACCCGCCGGCTCCTCGAGAAGCACTACCGGGACATGCAGGACATCGAGTTCACCATCCAGCAGGGTGAGCTCTTCCTCCTCCAGACCCGCACCGGCAAGCGGACGGCCGCGGCTGCGGTGCGGATGGCGGTCGACATGGTCCACGAAGGGCTCATCGACAAGAAGGAGGCGGTCCGACGGGTCACCCCGGCGCACGTCGATCAGCTCCTTCACCCCATGCTGGATCCGGAGGCGGACCGAGCCGTCATCGCGAAGGGGCTTCCCGCCTCGCCCGGCGCCGCGACCGGCGAGGTGGTGTTTAGCTCCGCCGAGGCCGAGGAGCGCGGAAAGCGAGGCGACAAGGTCATCCTCGTTCGGGTCGAGACGTCCCCCGAGGACGTGAGCGGTATGCATCACGCGGCCGGGGTCCTCACCTCGCGGGGCGGCATGACCTCCCACGCGGCGGTGGTGGCGCGAGGCATGGGTCGGACCTGCGTGGTGGGCTGCTCCGAGATCGCGATCGACCACGGCGGCGGGAGCTTTGCGAGCCGCGGCAAGAAGGTCTCCCGCGGAGAGGTCATCACCATCGACGGGAGCACCGGCGAGGTCATTCTCGGGAGCGTCGCTACCGTTCAGGCGAGCGGCAGCCAGGCCTTCGACGAGCTGATGAGCTGGGCGGACGAGTTTCGCCGGCTCCGGGTGCGGACCAACGCCGACACTCCCTCCGACGCCGCCACCGCGCGTAAGTTCGGAGCCGAGGGCATCGGCCTGTGCCGCACCGAGCACATGTTCTTTGCCCCCGAGCGCATCGGCCCCATGCGGGAGATGATCCTCGCGGATTCCGAGACCGGGCGACGGGCGGCCCTGGCCAAGCTGGAGCCCATGCAGCGGGCCGATTTCCGGGGCATCTTCGAGGCGATGGCCGGTCACGCGGTGACCATCCGCCTGCTGGATCCCCCGCTTCACGAGTTCCTTCCCCATGGGCCCCACGAGGTCGAGATCGTGGCCCGCTCCCTCGGGCGGGAGCCCAGCATCGTGGCCTCCAAGGTCGAGGCGCTTCGCGAGCAAAACCCCATGCTCGGCCTGCGCGGCTGCCGCCTCGGTCTCAAGCACCCCGAGATCTACGAGATGCAGGTGCGCGCGGTCCTGGAAGCGGCGGTCGACGTGAAGCGCTCCGGCCTCGCCGTATATCCGGAGATCATGATCCCTCTCGTGTCCGTCGACCAAGAGCTGGCGGAACTCCGAGCCATGGTGAAGAAGACCGCCCAGGCGCTCTTCGAGCGGCTCGGGACCTCCGTCGACTTCCTCGTGGGCACCATGATCGAGATCCCTCGAGCGGCCCTCACCGCGAACGAGATCGCGGTGCACGCGGACTTCTTCTCCTTTGGCACCAACGACCTCACCCAGATGACGTTTGGGGTCTCGCGGGACGACTCAGCGGGCTTTCTTCCCCTGTACGTCGACCGAGGCCTCCTCCCCGAAGAGCCGTTTCAGGTGCTCGATCAGTCCGGGGTGGGGGCGCTGGTGCAGATGGCGGTGCTCAAGGGGCGCGGGGCCAAGGGCAGCCTCAAGCTCGGCATCTGTGGGGAGCATGGGGGTGAGCCGAGCTCGGTTGCCTTCTGCCATCAGGTTGGACTCGACTACGTTTCGTGCTCACCCTTCCGCGTGCCGGTGGCACGATTGGCCGCGGCCCACGCGGCCCTCGAGGAACTTTTGTGAAGCGAACCTTCTTCGTGGCGGCGGTGACGCTCGCCGCCGGGGCCTGCGCCGACCGCAACGTGGGGCAGCCCATCCCGGCCGACCAGTTCTACTTTCCGTCCGCCGTCACCACCGTCGGCGACCCGAGCGCGGGCCGCATCGCGGTCCTCTCCTCCAACTTCGATCAGAGGTTTCAGAGCCAGCAGATCACGTTGCTCAACGCGGGCGCGCTCATCGACCTCGCGCTGAGCGAAATCGGGGGCGGGAGCGGCGATGGTGCCTGCGATGTCGTGCGTCGCACCAACCGCCCGTTCTACACCGAGGATCTCAGCATTGGGCTTCTTGGCGGGGTGAAGATTCCCGGGGTCGGGGGCGAGCTCCTCGCCGTAGAGGAAGGGACTTCGGGGGCCTTCGATCTCTACGCCACCAATCGACTGAACAGCGCTCTGATTCGGGCCCACCTCCCGGCCAACTCCAACACCCCACGCTGTGCGCGCATGGACCAGCTTCAGGACGAAGACCTTCTCATCCCCAATACCGACTGCTCCGAAAACTTCGTCATCGTGAGCGGGGCTGAGGATCCCTTCAGCCTCACCCGAGGCGTGGACCCGATGGGGAACGGATACATCGCGGTCGGGCACGTGTTCGGCTATTCGACGGGCTTTTCCCAGTTCGGGGTGGTGACCTTCCTCGACGAGCAGCGCATCAAGGACAAACAGGGGAGTCAGTTCGACGTCGGAGAAGACGAGGAAGATACCTTCACCGCCGACGTGGCCTCCTTTGCGGTGGACGGCGCCGCGGGACTGGCCGGCCTCGCCTTCTCCGAGCTGCGCGAAGAGCTCCTCATCACTTCGCTCCGCTTGTCGCCGCGCATGGAGCTGGTGGGGGTCGAGCTCATTCTTCCCGGGGAGGCCGCCGACGAGGGCGCGGACTTCGTGCCCAGTCGGGCGCAGACGGTGGCTTTCGAGGCCTTCACCAACGCGGTGGGCTCGCGCGGGGTCGCTCTCACCCCCGACGGCCAGCGAGCCGTGGTCTCGCTGCGCTTCGCGCAAGCGGGCAGCGTGACCGATAACGCGGGCTTGGCCATTGTGAACCTGGCCGGCGAGGACTACGAGCCGTTCCCGGCCCTTGAGGTGGGCGAGGAGCTCGGACCGCCGGCGCTGAGGCCGCAGGGACCGGGGGAGCCGCTGCTCGCCTATTTCGGAGATCTGCTCACTGACAAGGTCTTCATCGTGGACGTGACCCGAAACTCCCCGCGGGTGGTGGGCGAGCTCAACGGTCGCGCTTTCCGAGACATCCCGGGGAGGGACGAACCCATCTTTGCCCACATCCTGGATGGGCCCACCTCCATCGCCTTCGTGACCCACAACGGCCGCCCCTACGGCTTTGTGGCGAACTTCGCGAACTCGACGCTGTCGCTGATCGACGCGGGGGCGGCCCAGCCCCAGCAGCACTGCGTGCTCGCCCGCTTCGGCCGGGACGTCGATGCCAACAACGAGACCGAGGAGGAGAAGCAGCAATGATGATGCGACGCCTCGTCCCGCTCGTCCTCGCCGCCGCGGCTCTGGCCTGTGACGACGACCCCCCCATCCCGAGCGGGAACCTGGTTCGGCCTTCCGGGTTGGCCTTCGTGGCCCGCCCGAACCTGGAAGATCCGGGCTGCCCCCTCGCCGAGCCCGCCTGTCTGGACCGCTCGGACGTCCTCGTCGCGGACAGCGAGGCCCAAGGCGTCCGCATCATTCAGTACGCCGAGACGGTCATTTCGAACGGCGAGATCGAGGACCGTCCGGCCTTCTTCGTCCCCGCCCCGGTGAGCTTCTTCAAGTTGGCCGCGGAGAGCCCCGGCTTTCCCACCCTCGTGACCCCGGTGCCGGCGATCGCGACGGCCACCGTCGCCCGACCGGCCCACGCGCTCGTCCTCTCGCCCGCGTCGGGTCAGCTCCACGTGCTCGAGATCGCGAACACCGAGTACCAAGCGCCCGCCACCACCGACACCAACATTCTCATCGGCAGCGTTGACCTCTTCGGTCCGGCCCTCGGGGCGGGAGGGGTGCCGGTGGCCTTGGAGCTCGTGAACGCCACCGCGGAGGTGGCCGTCGTGGCGGTGCTCCTCGACGGGCTGGGCCAGGCCTCCGGGCAGCTTCTCTTGCTGCAGGTGGATCTGACGAGACCCGACCCCGACGACCCCGGCCTCCTCTCGATGACCCAGCGGATCGACGTCGAAGAGCTCCCGGCCGGTTCCCAGGACCTGGTCTTTCGCGACGAGGGCGGCGATCGGAGTCTTCTCGTGACGAACATCGAGGACGACTTCATCCGGGAGATCTCGCTGGCCCCGGGAGGCGGCGGCTTCGAGGGGATGCCGCTTTCCATCGACGCCTTCGGCCCCACGCTGAAGCTCATCGACATCGGGGCCTCGGGGGTTTTGGCTCTCCGCCTCGACCGGTCTGCGGCGGTGTGGCTTCACTATGACTCGGCCACGCAGGCCTTCATTCGTCCCGACACCGTCCTCCCCAGCGCCTACGACGACGTCGACCCGAGCCAGAGGCCCTCGGAGCCGGGGGTGCTCACCTTGCGCAGCCCGATCGCGGTGACCGGGGCCCACGCTCGCCTGTCCGAGCTCAACATTCCCACCTCTCCGGACGCGGTCTTCGAAAACGAACAGAATATCCGGCAGGACGTGGCCCTCATCGTCCACACCGACGGGTTTGGGACCTACGTGCTCGGGAGCCGCGACTCCGGCGACCTGATGCCTCCCGCGCCTGCGGTCGTGGGGGTCCCGCGGCTGGATCGCGTCTTCGCGGCAGAGATTCCGAACGACGGAAGCGACGTGGGCCAGGCGGACTTCACGGTCGACGGCTGCGTCGTCGAGACCACCTGCGACAGCAACGCCATCAGCCTGTCGGCCTGTGAGACCCCCGAGCTCATCAACCGGCCCTTCGTGGGCGCGCTCGCGGTCCGCGCGAGTCCCTACGGGACGCTGGTTCAGGGCACCAGCGCCGCCCTTCGGACCACCTCCACGAGCACTTCGGGACCCATCACCATGGAGATCCTCGACTCCCGCTACGAAAACTTCGACCGCCATCGGCTCCGCCTGGGCGACGGCGTGCGCGTGGAGCTCGAGCTGGAGTCCTGCGGCCCCGAAGATCAGGAGATCGAGGTGACGCTCGTGGGGACCGTCACCGCCACGGGAACCGGCGTGGACACCCGAGGCTTCGCCACCGTACCCGCGGCTCGGGTGGACGCGGAGCTTCAGGTGGCTCGTTTCGAGCCCGCGACGGCCTTCGACGACGTCGTCACCGACTTTCGGAGCGCCTGCCAGGCCCAGCTTCTGGACCAGAACGACTCGCTCTTTTACGAGGTGCATATTCCGGACGATGTCGACGAGGCGGTGCTGGTTCAGCCCGCGGGCGAGGACGTGATTCAGGTGCTCGAGCGGGCGCCGATTTCCTTCTTCACTTCGCTGCCCGAGCCACCCAACCCACCCGTGTTCGGATCTCGAATGTCTTTTGGCACCTCCCCCGAGGCAACGTCGCCCGCTCGCCTGAACATCAACGGGGCGGGGCGGCAGGAGATCGCCTGCCGGTACTACGAGACTCCGGCGGACGGCGAGACCGCTCCCGAGAACGTCGAGGGGGCGGGCTTCTGCGTGTCGAGCACCGACTGCGGGGGTGGGGGTCGGATCTGTGAGGGCTTCGTCAGTGGCTCTTGCTCCGGCACCTGCTCGACGGACTGCTCCGGGACGGACTGCTTCGACGCTCGGATCGCTCGGGAGTGTCCGCGCCTGGACGCGGTGATCTTCGGGGCACCCGCCGTCTTCGACCTTCGGGCCGCGGGCCTGATCGCCCCTCAGCCCCAGGACCTCATTCAGGGAGCCGGTACCGTTCCCTCCGACGCCGTCTACCACCCCCCGCGGGGCTCGTTCTTCGTCAGCTTTCCCGGGTCTCGATCCCTGGTGGAGGTCTCGACCACTGAGCCAGGGATCGCTCCCACCCGCATCCGCTGACAAGTACTGGCAAAACCGACCTGCCCCACAACTTGTGGCCAGACCCGGGTTTGCTATGCTCCCGCGCGAACGGCCATGTTGCAGCTCATCATCAACGAGAAGGGCGGTCCCTCCCGCACGGAGTCCTTCGATAAGAACGAGGTCACCATCGGCCGCGTCCAGGGCAACGACATCATCTTGCCCAAGGGCAATATCTCGAAGCGACACTCCCGAATCGTGATGAAGGACGGCAAGTTCATCATCGTCGACCTGAAGTCGACCAACGGGACGTACGTCAACGGCAAGAAGATCACCGCTCCTCAAGTCATCAAGGAGACGGACAAGGTTTACATCGGAGACTTCACCCTCCAGATCGAGCGAGAGGCCGCAGGTCTCGCGATCGAGGACGAGCCCCTCGCGCCGCGCGGAAGGGGCGCCTCCGAGGCTGGCGAAGAGATCGATCTCTTCGGGGAGCAGGCCTCGATGGACCGCCATGCCGACCCTGCGCCGGCCGCTCCGAGCCTCATCGACGAGAACTTCGATCAGGAGTTCGAGGCCCCGGCCGCTGAACCTGAGCCGCAATCTAGGCTGCCCCAGCCTTCTCGCCGGGCGTCCATCCGGCCAGAGCCATCTCCCCCAGAGCTCGAGCTCGACGAGGAGTTCGGGGCGGGTGACGGCATGGCCCCGGCGGTGGAGATCGACAACTCGGCCTTCGCGGCCCCCGAGCCGGTGATGGATCCGCCGGTGCCC
>JBCBRU010000398.1:0-8208 GCA_039819565.1 Myxococcota bacterium
CGAGGTCACTTACCGCTCAGGGGAGAAGGTGGAGGAAGCCGACGTCGAGGACAAGACGATGACCTTCCTCTACAACGACGGCGACACCTACCATTTCATGGACGGAAAGACCTACGAGCAGGTCGAGATCAACGGCGAGTTGCTCGGCCCCAAGAAGGGATTCGTCCTCCCCGAGATGAGCTGCGACATTGTATTTTGGAAGGGTCGCCCCATTACCATCGAGCTTCCCAATCACGTCGAGCTCAAGGTCGAGCATACCGAGCCTGGCGTCCGCGGAGACACCGCCACGAACGTTCAAAAACCCGCGACCTTGGAAACCGGGGTGCAGGTAAACGTCCCTCTCTTCATCAACATCGGTGACACCATCAAGGTCGACACCTCCACCGGCAGCTACCTCGAGCGCACGTCCATCGGGAACAGCTGAGATCCCCGGAGCACTGCCCCATGGCCAACACCAAAAAGCCCACCAAAGACGGTGGACCGCGCAAGTCCGCGGACGACACGAGTAAGCTCGAGCGCCTACGAGAGCTGGTCGCCATCCTCGAAGGCTCGACGACCCTCACGAGCCTCGACTACGAGGACGCCGACATCGTCGTCAAACTCTCTCGCGGGGGCGTCGCCGCCCCGACCCCGATGGTGGCCCACGTCCCCACCGCCCTCCCCGCTCCCGTCCCCGTCGCCGCAACTCCGGCTGCACCTGCCCCCGTCGTGGGCGACGACGACGCCGAGGTCGTCAAGTCGCCTTTCGTCGGAACCTTCTATCGCTCTCCCTCGCCAGACGCGAAGCCCTTCGTGGATGCGGGAGCCAAGGTGAAGCCGAAGCAGGTTCTCTGCATCATCGAGGCGATGAAGCTCATGAACGAGATCGAGTGCGAGGTGACCGGTACGGTCGTCGAAATCCTCGCTGAGAACGGTCAGTCAGTGCAGTACGGCGACCCGCTGTTCAAGATCGCGGTCAAAAAGTGAGCGAGCCACGCGCTTTCAAGAAGATCCTCGTCGCGAACCGAGGCGAGATCGCGCTGCGGGTCATCCGGGCGGCGCGCGAGCTCGGAATCTCCACGGTGGCCGTCCACAGCACCGTCGACGGGGACAGCCTCCACGTGAAGTTCGCCGACGAGTCGGTGTGCATCGGGCCCCCCTCGCCCACGGAGAGCTACCTCAAGATCCCCGCGATCATCGCCGCCGCCGAGATCACCGGAGCCGACGCCATCCACCCCGGCTACGGCTTCCTCTCCGAGAACGCCGACTTCGCGAGGACCTGCGCGAAGTCCGGCTTTCACTTCATCGGCCCTAAGGCGGAGCACATCGACAAGATGGGGGACAAGATCACCGCCCGCAAAACCATGCGGGAGCTTGGTCTGCACTCGCTGCCGGGAAGCCCCGGCCCCATCGAAGACGCAAACGAAGCCAAGAAGATCGCCCGCGAGGTGGGACTGCCGCTCATCATCAAGGCGGCCGCCGGAGGCGGCGGTCGGGGCATGAAGATCGTTCGGGATCCGAAGGACCTCGACCGGGCCGTGCAGCTCGCGCAGACCGAAGCCAAGGCGGCTTTCGGGAACGGAGCCGTCTACATCGAGCGCTTCGTGGAGAAGCCCCGTCACATCGAGTTTCAGGTGGCCGCGGACGACTACGGAAACGTCGTGCACCTCGGAGAGCGCGAGTGCTCGGTCCAGCGCCGCTACCAAAAGCTCGTCGAAGAGTCCCCCTCCCCCGCCGTCTCTCCGGAGAAACGGGCCGAGGTGGGCGGCCGCATCTGCGAGGCTCTCAAGTCCATCGGCTACACGAACGTGGGCACGGTGGAGCTCCTCATGGATGAGAAGGGGGATCTGTGGTTCATGGAGATGAACACGCGGATCCAGGTCGAGCACCCGGTGACCGAGATGGTCACCGGCCGCGACCTCGTCCGCACGCAGATCCTCCTCGCCCAGGGAGAGAAACTCCCCTTTCGCCAGGAGGAGATCGATCTCAGTGGTCACGCGATCGAGGTCAGAATCAACGCGGAAGACCCGGAGCGCTTCGCGCCCTGGCCCGGGACCATTACGGACTTCCACATGCCCGGGGGGGTGGGGATTCGCGTCGACTCCCACGTCACTTCCGGGGCCGTGGTGCCTCCGAACTATGACTCCCTCATCGGGAAGCTCATCGTTCACGATGTCGATCGCGTCCACGCCCTCACCCGTCTCGAAGGCGCCCTCCGGGAGTGCGTGGTCGACGGTATCAAGAGCAACATCTCTTTTCACCGGCGCGTCCTGAACCATCCCGGGTTCAGAGCTGGAGACTACGATACCAACATCGTGCGTAAGATCCTGGAGGGGGACGCTTCGGCGTGAGCCCCCGGGCCACGATCGTTCACGTCATCACCCGCCTCGAGCTCGGCGGCGCGCAAGAGAATACCCTCTATACCTGCCAGCATCTGGACCGAGAGCGTTTTCGGGTCGTTCTCGTGTACGGCCCCGGCGGGCTGATGGACGACGAGGCTCGGGGCTCGGAGCGCCTCGAGATTGTCGAAGTCCCGGAGCTGGTCCGCGCTATCGCGCCTCGGAGCGACTCGATCGCGCTGAAGAAGCTCACGCGCGTCTTTCGAGACCTGGCTCTCGAGCACTGTCAACTAGGGCTGCGGAAGGACCGCATCCTGGTGCATACGCACAGCTCGAAAGCCGGGGTTCTGGGCCGGCTCGCGGCTCGACGCGCTTCGATACCGAAGGTGGTGCACGGGATCCACGGATTCGGCTTTCACGCAGGCCAGCACCCCTTGAAGCGCGCGCTCTTCCTCAACGCCGAGCGCGTGGCGGGTCGTATCACCGACGCCTTCGTGAGCGTGTCGGAGCGAATCCTCGGCGAGGCCCGCCAGTTGGGTATCGTTCCGCCGGGCACCCCCTCCGAGGTCATCCGCTCCGGCATGGTGCTCGACCCCCTCCGAAACGGCCCCGGTCGGGTAGAGGCGCGCCGCGCGCTCGGACTCCCCGAAGACGACGAGATCGTCGTTTCGATCGCCAACTTCAAACCCCAGAAGGACCCGTTGACCCTGATCTCGGCCTTCGCGGAGCTCGCCGCGGCTCGCCCCCGGGCTCGGCTCGTGTACGCCGGGGACGGAGGCCTCCGGCCCCAGGTGGAGCGGGCGGTGCGCCAAGCCCGACTGGTGGACCGGGTTCACCTCTTGGGGTGGCGCCGAGACATACCTCAGCTCCTCGCGGCCGCCGACGTTGTGGCTCTCTCCTCCATTTTCGAAGGGCTCCCGAGAAGCGCGGTGCAGGCCGTCGCAGCCCGGCGGCCCTTCGTCGGCACCCGCGTAGACGGGACCCCCGAGATCATCCGCGAAGGCCGGGATGGCTACCTCGTCGCCCCTCGAGACCCTTCGGCTCTGGCTCAGGCCCTCGCTCGCGCCCTCGACCTCCGCCCCGTCGCCGAGGACACCGAGGAGCGGGTCCAGGCGTGGGAGGCGCGGCGGATGGTTGAGGCTCAGGAAGACCTCTACGAGAGGCTCCTCATCCGATAACTCGTGCTCACCGGGACCCTCAGTAGGTTCGCGGCGAGACCCCGAGGCGAGCCTGATCGACGGACGACTCGGGGGAGCTCTCAGTCGGAAGGCGACGCGCCCAGGAGGGATCGCTCGAGTTCGGCTCCGCAGGCCTCCCGACCTCCTCCGTCTTCTCTTCCGGCGTAGCGGAGCCTGAAGGCTCACCTGCCTCGGAGTCAGACGGCACCCCCGAAGCTTCATCGTCCGCCGAGGGGGCTTCATCCTCCGCCGAAGGGGCTTCCGAGGTCGGCTCGGCGTCCTCCGGAGGCTCGGCCGTCCCGGGAGCCCCGGTCGTCGCCCCGCGCGCGCCCGTCGTCGCCTCGGGGGCGGCGGGCGGCGTCTCTTCCTCCGGTGGAGTTTGAGCGGCGGCGAGCTGCCGCCGGAGCTCCAGCTCGTGCTGAAGCTTCTCCGCCGGAGCGGGGCTGGCGTCGAGACCGTGGCGCGCCCGCAGCTCGCCCACTCGAGGATCTCCGACATGGGCCCGCCAGCGGCTGTCGTTTCGCAGGCGATCCTGCATCCTCCCCTTCTGGGCAGGTATCTTGTGGGCGTGGACCAAAGCCCCGTCCAGATCGCCGCGATCGAGAGCCACGTTGGCGAGCTCGGCGTGGGCGTCCCAGTCCGCGGGGGCGATCGAGAGGGTGCGCATGAACGCCGCTTCGGCCCCCTCGAGGTCGCGGGTCCCGAGCCGAGCGATGCCGAGGTTCAGCCACACCGAAGCCTGCTCGGGGTGGGAGTGGGTCAACGCCTCGAGCGCTTCCGCGGCCGCCGCGAACTCCCCCTGCCGTCCGAGAAAGATGGCCGCGCGCATGCTCTGGCGTAGCTCTTCACTAGGATCGATCGCGCCCTTGGGGGCGCCGTGCGGCGCTCCGGGCTCGGCCCCGGAGGCGCCGTGATCCGGTTCACCGTGCTCCGCTGCAGATGCGTGATGGGGGGCCGCGGGCGCGTGAGAGGCGGCCTGGCTGGCCTGAACCCCACTCACGGCGCCGTATCCAATGCCTCCGAAGGTCAGGGCCAAAAAGCCCCCGGCCCAAACATAATGATTGCTCACGCGCTCGCTTCTCCTTTGTTGGCGCCCCGGCGCCGATGCTTGCTCAGCTTGTATCGGAACTGTCTAAAGGACAGTCCGAGGAGCTCCGCCGCCCGTGTCTTGACGCCGTCCGCCTCGGCCAGAGCCCGCTCGATCCACTCCAGCTCGAAATCATCGAGCATCTTCTCGAGGTCGATCCCGCCCGGGGGCATCGACACCGGCCCCGCCGGCGCTCGAGGTTGGGTTTCCTCGCCTGCCTCCACGAGGGGGCGAGGGAGCTCAGCCACCGTGAGCCGCTCCCCTCGAGCCAGCGCCACGCCCCGCTCGATGACGTTCTCGAGCTGCCGTACGTTTCCAGGAAACCGGAACCGACTCAGGATATCGAGGGCTTGGGGGTCGATGGCGTCCATCTGGCGACCGTGCGCCCGAGCATACTTTCGTAGGAAGTGCTCGGCGAGCACTCGAATGTCTTCCGGGCGCTCGCGGAGAGGAGGAAGATCGATCTGCACGACGTTCAGACGAAAGAAGAGATCCTCGCGAAAGCGCCCCTCGGCCACCTCGCGCTCCAAGTCACGGTTAGAGGCCGCGACCACTCGAACGTCGCTGACATCGACCTCCTCCATGGCGCCGACCGGGCGCACCCGCTGCTCCTGCAGAACCCTCAGCAAGTTAGGCTGCAGGGGGAGCGGGAGCTCTCCGATTTCGTCGAGGAACAGCGTCCCCCCTCGAGAGGATTCGAAGGCTCCCGCCCGGGCTTCTTCCGCTCCCGTGAAGGCTCCCTTGACGTGGCCGAAGAGCTCACTCTCGATGAGGTTCGAGGGAAGAGCCCCGCAGTTGAGGGCGACGAAGGGTCCATCGGACCATGGAGAGGCTTCGTGAAGCGCACGCGCCACGCGCTCCTTACCGGTGCCCGACTCCCCGTACACGAGGACCGTGGTTCGGAGCTGAGCCATGCGCTCCACCAGGTCCAGGACCTCTCGAAAGGACTCGCTTCGGCCGATCATGCCGGTGCGACCCGTCGAATCGAGCAGAGCGCGACGAAGGCCGGCGTTCTCCGCCTCCAGCTGCCGCTTGACCACCGCCTGCCGCACCAACACCTCGATGTCGGCGGCCAGGTGGGGCCCCTTCTCGAGATAGAAGGCTGCCCCTCGAGCCACGGCGCGCTGAGCTTTCTCGCGGGTCCCGAAAGCGGTCATGACGATGACCTCGGCTGGTTCGGGCTGCCGGCGAGCGATCTCCAGGACCTCGAGCCCGCTCTCCGTGGGAGAGAGGCGAAGGTCGGTGATGACGAGGTCGAAAGGCTGCGTCTCGAGTGCGGCCTGAGCCCCCGCCACCTCGGCCGCAGTGCTGACCGCGTGCCCCTGATTTTCGAGGAGCACCTCGAGGACGTCCCGGATTCCGGGTTCGTCGTCGACCACCAGCACCCGCCCCATCAGACCACGTCCTCGCCGGGGACCACCTCGAAGCCGAGAGGGGTGGGCTCGGCCAGCAGGAGGTCGAGGGTGGGCACGTGCGCGGACAGCCGCAGCTCCACCCGTGTGCCCTCTCCGGGGCGACTGATGAGCTCGATCCGGCCCCCGTGGGCATGTGCGATAGATTGACTGAGGGCGAGTCCGAGGCCGGTGCCTTCCTTCTTCGTGGAGAAGAACGGTTCGAACACGCGCCGCTGTTGGTATTCGTTCAGACCCGGACCGTTATCAGTGATCGCCACCAGCGGTCCCTCGGGCGTCAGGCGGGTATTGATATAGAGACGCCGAGGGCGATTGCGGATGGTCGAGAGGGCCTCCGCGGCGTTGCGGACCAGGTTCCACAGCACCTGTCTGATGAGGTCCGGGTCGATGCTCGCCTCGACGCCTGGCTCCAGCTCCGTCTTTACGTCGACGTCTCGCATCAGTCCGTCGTTCGAGTACATCTCCAGCACGCTGGCTACGAGCAGGGAGACGTCGACTCTCTCGAAAGAGAGCTTGCGGGGGCGGGCCAAGGTCAAGAAGTCCTTGATCAAGATGTCCAGACGCTCGGCCTCCCGGACCACGTTGCGCATCAGGCGACGCATGTTCTCGGGAGGCCGAAGGCTCTGCTCGAGCACGTCGATACTCGCGCACATCGAAGCCAACGGGTTCCGCACTTCGTGGGCGAGCCCCGCCGCAAACTTCCCCACCACCGCGAGGCGCTCCGCGCGCTCCACCGCCTCTTCCAAACGGACCACTTCGGTCAGGTCCTGAAAGGTGACCACCGTGCCCGCCCCGCCCCGTAAGTGAAGCGGAGCGAGGGAGTAGCCGAGGCGCAGGGGCTCGCCGTTGTCCAGAACATGAGCACACTCGTAGCGACGCCGCGGGCGAAGGTCACCCGAATCGACCTGCTCACGGAGGGTGTTGGCGACGTAGGGAAGAACCTCCTCGAGTGGAGCCCCTTCCAGATCCCGCGCCCGGCAGCGGAGGATGCTCCGGGCCGCTTCGTTGCCGTAGCGCACCCGCCCGTCCGGCCCCACCGTGACCAAGCCCGCCGGAAGCGCCCTGAGAATCGCCGCGTGCAGCTCACTGAGCCGCTCGAAGTCTTCCTCCCGCTCGGCGAGCCGAAGCCCTGCGATGCGGAGCTTGGACGCGAGACGGCTGGCGAGAAGCCCCACCATCCCCACCCCCATCGTGTGGACGAAGAACGAGAACAGCGCCCTCGACTCGTTCACCGGGGCGAGGGCCGAGGGCAGGACGTGCTGGAGCTGCAGGAGCAGGACCGTCCCGAAGAGGAGGGTAGAAAAGCCCGTGGCCAACAAGCCGCCCGTGCCGAGCAACACCATACTCCCCTCGAGCACCACGAAGACGTAGGTGAAGCCGAACACGGACTCGGCCCCGCCGGTCATGGCCACCACCGCGGTCACGATGCAGGCGTCGGCCACGACCTGGCCGTAGGCGACCGCCCGCAGGTAGCGCCCCGTCCTGAGGGCCAGCACCCCGAGGATGCCGAGGCCGTAGGCGATCGAGATGATGAGGTACTGCCATCCCTGGACGTCGTCGGACTGACCCACGTCGAGAGAGCTCACCTGCCAAAACGCGAGGCCCAAACCGGCGGTGACCACCACCACCCGAAAGACCGCGACCCAAAGCAAACTGCGGGCGAGGACGTGGTCCGCATCCAGCTCAGAGACCACGAGCCGTTCTTGGGTGGAGGGCATCCGCGGCACGACCAGGCCGAGACCCGGCGCCGGAGCCGCAAAGGGAGAGCTGATGGGCCCGGTGCCGTGGGACGGCCCGGGCGCCGGGGGGTCGATCACTGGATCGTGTCGGCGAGCTCGAAGATCGGGAGATACATCGCGATGATGAGGCCGCCGAGGAGCACCCCGAGAACGACCATCAACAACGGCTCGAGCAGCGAGGTGAGCGCCGCGACGGCGGCGTCGACCTCCTCCTCGTAGAAATCGGCGATCTTTTGGAGCATCGCGTCCATGGCGCCGGTGCTCTCACCCACGGCGATCATCTGCACCACCATGGGCGGGAAGACGCCCGTCTCGGCGAGCGGGTCGGCCATGGTTCGACCTTCCGAGATGCGCTCGCGGGTGTAGAGAATCGAGTTTTCGACGACCTTGTTGCCGGCCGACTTGGCGGTGATCTGGAGCGCGTCGAGAATCGGCACACCCGAGGAGATCATCGTGCCCAAGGTGCGGGTGAAC
>JBCBRU010000399.1:0-8167 GCA_039819565.1 Myxococcota bacterium
GAAGCTGTTCGAGCAGGGCTCGGTGGTGGGAACGACCTCGGATTCGGACATGGCCATCACCGGCCGCGGCTTCTTCGTGACGCGAAGGCCTTGGGGGTTCACCAGATAGCCTTCCTTGTCGGGGACGAACTGACCGGCACGTGTGAAGAAGTTCCCCGTCTGTCCGTTGAAGTTGCCTCGCGTCACGAAGAAGCCGCGGCCGGTGATGGCCATGTCCGAATCCGAGGTCGTTCCCACCACCGAGCCCTGCTCGAACAGCTTCTGAATGGACGAAAGACGGACGCCGCTTCCGATCTGACCCACGCCGAAGATGGAGCGGGTGAGCATGTCCTCGAACTGGGCGCGGGAGCCGCGGTAGCCCACCGTATTGGAGTTGGCGATGTTGTCGCCGGTGACGGCGAGCGAGGTCGCGGTCGTGTTGAGGCCGGATAGACCCGACCACATCGATGCAGTGAGACTCATAGTTAGTTCCCTTCCCGGTCGCCGGTAGGCTCGACGACTTTGATGACTTGGGCCGGCGACAGTCGCCGGTCTCCGATGATCAGTTCTGGCTGCCCGCCGTTTTCGTAGGTCACGCCGGTGACCCGCCCCGAACCGAAGGTCTGTCCGGTCACCGTCTCTCCGGCCGCGTCTTGGGCGGAAAGCCGGAAGGTATAGGAGCCCGGCTCGAGGACGATGGTCTCGCCGTTTTGCTGCACGGTCCCGTCCCAGTCGAAGGTGTTGAGGCCAGCCGCTCGTGGAGCACCGGTGACCTGTCCCACCGGGAGCTCGTTTTCGTCGAAGAGGGTGAGGGTGAGGTCGCTGGCCGTGTCCTGAAGAGCGTAGACGATCTCGGTGCGCCCGTCGGCGTCGAGGATCACGTCGTTCCCCGTGAAGGTTACGTCCCGGCCCAGCATGTTGATGTAGGCTTGGGAGATCTGGGCTCCGATACCTCCACCCAGGACATCGATGCCGTCGTTGACTTGAGTGATCTGCTCTAGGTTCGCGAACTCCGCGAGCTGCGTCACGTACTCGGTGCCGTCCAGAGGCTCGAGAGGGTTCTGGTTTTGGATCTGGGCCACCAAGAGCTCCAAGAACTGCTGGGAGTTCACGAGTTCCTCAGTGCCGCTGGTGACGGAACCCACGCTTGGGTTGCCACCCCCCAGGTTGGCGATATCGGTAAGGCTAGTCATAGGGTCTCTCCTGCAATCTCTCTTTGCTCGGACTCGATGCTCATATCCGGCTCGTCGAGCGCTCCGACCATCACTTCGGCAATCTCGAGTGGAAGTTCAGTTGCGGTGCTGCGAATCTCGGGTAAAGCACGCTGCAGCTCGCCACGAAGCTTGGGATCGGCCACCAAGAAGGCGAGCTCGTGGGAGCCGTCGCCGCGCGGGCTGATCGTCATCTTCACGGACGTCGACTCATCGATCCGAATGGTGAGGGCGAGGCGTCCGGAGTCGAGCTGACGCTGACTCTGCAGCTCCTTGAGGCGCTCGACGGCTGCCTGAAGAGCTTGGCGTGCGCGGGGCGGCGCCTTGGCGCTTTCGACGTCTCCCCGCTGAGGGCTCGAGAGGCGCTCGGCGAGGGCCTCGACCGGCGTTGACGCGGATGGACGGGCGCTGCTCGTGGCCAAGGTGGACTTCGAGGTTTCGGATCTTCCACCCAAGTCGGATTGACCGAAGCCTCCGTTCGCGGCCGCCCCTGAACCGACCGGCCGTGCGGCTTGCGGTCGCTCCATATGGGCTCGAATGCGGGCCTCGTCGAGACCTCGTCGTCGCTCCATGGCTTCCTGCCGCTGACGCTCGAGCTCGGCGATCTCCTCCTCCGTGGATAGGGCCTCGTCGAGCGAGAGCTCGGCGGAATCCTCTTCCTTGGACGTGACCGCAGCTGGATCTATGCCGTGACTCTCGTCGTCCGGCAGCGCCGGGGTTGAGAGGCGCGGCGCCGTGGACGCCCCCGAGCCTTCGGTCTCGGCGAGCTGAGCCACCGCGCGCGCCACCCGCTCGACCTCAGACGAAGGTGCCGGTGCCGGGCCTGAGGCGTCGAGCCCGGGCTTTGATCCCTCCTTTGGACCGAGCTCGGGCGAAGGCTTGTCGACGGCCTCCGGCACCGCCCGCATCTCCACGAAGGGAGCGTCCGCCTCTGCCGCGGCGGGGAGGGTAGGGGGCGCGCCGGTCGAATCGACCGCTCCCTGGCTGGGTTGTGACAGAGAGGAGTCGGACGGGAGCGGCAGCGCGTCCCCGGCTACGGTTCCCCGAGACGCCTTGGAGGAGGAGTTCTCCCGGCCCTTCTCCTCCGCCTCTCTGACCTCGTTGTCCGCAGGGTGGCCTTCAGCAGAGCGCTCCCTGGTTTCGAGAGGGCGAGGCGGGGCCGTTTCTGGGGGGGCGGCCTTGGCGGGCCCGGTGGTTCGGGCGGGCACAAAGGCAGGGGTATCGAACTGTCCCAGCAGGGCTGCGAAGTCGACCGTCTCCTCAGGGAGCCGCTTCGCCACCGCCGGCTTCGGGTCGACCGCCCGATGTGACGCTGGTTGGACGCTTGGATTTTCCACTCTTGAGATACTTTCGGCTAATCTCGGCCGCCTTTGAGGGATCCATGGCTGCCAAGATGGCGGCTGCCTTGCGAGACTTGATGCCGGCGACGATCTTGGCGGCCATATCTACCGACAGCTGAGTGAGATATATGGCCGCATTCTCGGGGGGCATCTTCCCCGTGACCTCTGTCATTCGAGCCAGTCGCTTCTCCCGCTCGACCATCGCCGCGTCCATCTCTTCCTTCTCCACTTGCTTCTTTTGGGAGAGGAGACCTTCGAGCTTGGCGATCTTGTCTTCGATGCGCTTCTCGATAGCGGCGAGGTCCTTTTGGGCCTCGTCGAGCTCCGCCTCGCGAGCGTCGAGTTGCCTCGACCGTTCCGCCAAGAGCGCCCCCGCGGACGGAGGAGGGAGCTCCTCCGCTCCGGGAGGTAGCTCGCGCGCTTCGGTCGGCGCGGTGGGGACCGGGACGCCCTGGCCCCGCGCGGCGGGGCTTACGAGCAAGGTGAAAAGAAGAACGCTGGTCGCGCCGAGCCGTCGGGACGTGAAGGGAGCGGGGGTGGAGATCTCAGCCGTGTGGTTTCGCATGGTCGGGTCCCAGAAGGGCCTCCAGGCCGCCGAGCGTCGTCGGAAGGCTTCGTCGCTCGGCGCGGTCTTGGGTGAAGAAGTCGGCGATGCGAGGGAAGAGCTGGACGACTCGGTCGACGCCAGGGTCCGTGCCGGGGCGGTACGCCCCCACCTGAATCAGATCTCGAACCTCCTCGTACCCGGCGAAGATCTCACGAACGCGACTGGCCAACCGGGCGTGTGCGGGGTCAATGAGATCTGCGGCGAGCCGAGAGAGGCTGCCCGAGACATCGACGGCTGGATATCGACCGGCCTCGGCAATGGCTCGCGAGAGTACGACGTGTCCGTCGAGAATAGAACGGGCAGCGTCGGACACCGGCTCGGTGAGGTCGTCTCCGTCAACCAGCACGGTATAGAAGGCCGTAAGAGAGCCGTCGCCAGCTCCGTTGCCGGCGCGCTCCAGGAGTTTGGGCATCGTGGAGAAGACGGAGGGAGGATAGCCTCGAGTGGTAGGCGGCTCACCCGCCGCCAATCCGATCTCGCGGATGGCGTGGGCGAGACGGGTAAGCGAATCCATGACGAGCAAGGTGTCCTTACCCAGGTCTCGAAAGTACTCGGCGATAGTCGTGGCCAAGAAGGCAGCCCGGACCCGGAGAATGGGCGCCGCATCGCCGGTGGCTACCACGATCACGGAACGCTGCAGGCCTTCCGGACCGAGTTCGCTCTCGATGAAGCTCCGCACCTCGCGGCCACGCTCGCCGACCAAGGCGATGACGTTGATCTCGGATTCGCAGAAGCGACTCAGCATACCCATCAGCGTGGACTTGCCGACCCCAGCCCCGGCGAAGATGCCCACCCGTTGTCCGCGCCCGAAGGTGGTCATGGCGTCCAACACGGAGACCCCAGTAAGGAGCTGATCCTCGATCATGTGGCGCCCGAGAGGGTTGGGAGGGCTTCGGTAGAGCGGTACCCGATGATGCCCGGAGATGGGGGGCCCCTCGTCAATGGGATGTCCCAGGGCATCGACGATGCGCCCCAGGTAGCCCTCGGAGAGCTCCTGTTGGTCGGTACGGCCCTCCGGGATCACCGGATCTCCTGGGCCGACCCCGCGCGGGTCCCCGAAAGGGGCGAGGATGGTCTCTCGCTCACGAAAGCCAATCACCTCCGCGAGGAGGTCCTGAGCGGCTCCGCGGCTGACCACTCGATAGATGGCGCCGGTCTGAGCGCGAGGGAGGACCGCCTCGAGAGTGGAACCCGCTACGTGCGTGAGTCGGCCGCCTACGTCGAGGTCCTCGTTCTGCAGCGCACGTCGGCAGGAGGCGAAGTCGAGGGTCATCCGTCCTCTCCCGCCTCGCCTTCGAGGCCCAGCTCTGCGAGGAGGGACCGCTCGATCTTCCGCAGCCGCGTCGAGACTCGGGCGTCGATAGAGGCCGAGCCGCGATAGATGATGAGGTCGCCGGGCTGGAGAGAGTCATCACTCTCCACCGCGAAGGCAGCCATCTCCAGCTCCTTGGCCACTTCGTCGGTTCGGGACTGCAGCTCTGAGGCTACTTCGGGAGAAGCCACGACTTTGACCTCCGCTTCTCCTTCCATCTTCTCCGTGGCTTCGATGAGGTTCTTCACCACCGCCTCCGGCTTCTGGACGAGCGTGATGCGCGTGAGGCGCTCCGCCACGAGGATCCCCAGCCGCAGGGCGTCCCGGGTCGTGGCCTCCTCGGCTCGGTCGAGGGCGGCGTGGAACGCCGAGATGGCGCCCTCCATCTTCTCGGCGAGCTTCGCCCTCTCCTCCCGGTGGATCTGAACGGCCTCTTGCAGTCCGAGCTCTTGCCCGCGCCGTTCGGCCTCCGCCGCCCTACGTTCGAGCTCGCGGTCGAACTCCGCCCGGGCGTCCGCCGCCACCGCTCGGAGTTTCTCCATGTCCTTCTCCGTGGCTTCTTCGGAGAGATTCTGGAACTCGAAGGTTCGGAAGGACTGTTGGGCTGCCGTCCGCTTGTCGAACACGCAGCGCGGTCGATTCTCTGAGCGGTCTTGGGTCGCGAAGACCGGATAGTTATTAAACGAAGGCATCGTCGCCTCCCTTCGTGACTTCGATGTCGCCGCTCTCGATCAGGAGCAGAGCCACCTTCACGACGTCGGCCTGGGCCTTTTCCACCTCGCTGAGGCGGACTGGGCCCCGGTTGTCGAGGTCCTCGACGATCATCTCCACGGCGCGCTTGGAGAGGTTTCCAAAGAAGTGATTCTTGAGGTCCTCGTCGACCGCCTTGAGGGCCAGGACCAAGGTGTCGCGCTCGACGTCCTGGAGCAGCCGCTGGATTCCGCGGCCATTCACCATGATGAGGTCGTCGAAGACGAACATCAGGCTGCGAACCTCTTCGGCGAGCTTCTCGTCGGCCTCCTCGAGGTCCTTCATCAGAGCCTGCTCGCGACTCTTCTCGAGTTGGTTCATGATCTCGGCCACGAGGTTGACCCCCCCGACCTTCCTCGACAGGCCCTTGCCCATCATCTGGATCTCCGAGATCAGGGCCTCCTCCACCAGCTCGACCACGTCCGGACTCACGGTGTCCAGGGTAGCGAGTCGACGTAGGACATCGCTCTGTACGCCTTCAGGAAGCAGCTGTAGAACCTCGGCCCCGCGCTCCGGGGGGAGGTGGGCGAGGATCAGAGCCGTGGTCTGAGGATGCTCCTTCTTGATCAGGTTGGCGATGGTCTGGGAGTCGACGTCGGCGAGGGTGTCGCTGAGACCGCTATCGTCGTCCAGGAACTCCTTGGCCTTTTGCATGCCGAGGTTCTTGGCCGCCATCATGGTCACGAACTCGGATCCTCCTTTGAGCTCCGAGTTGCCCGCGCGCATCTCTTGGATGAACTCCGCGAGCACCTTGTCCACGTAGTGCTTCTCGAGGTTGGCCACCTCTTTGGCAGCGTTCGAGAGCAGTTTGATTTCGCGCCTCGACAGAGACTTAAAAGCCTCCGCGGCGGCGTCCTCGTTCATGTGAAGGAAGACGACGGCAGCCTTCTCGGGGCCGTTCACTGAGTTCTTCGCCATGGAGTCCATCCCTCTCGCTCAACCGGGGAGCGCGTCAGTTCCTTCCCAGAGTAGGCCGCAACCAACCCTTCATGACCTCGACCGTCGCGGCGACGTTCTTGGTGGTGAGTTCGCGCACTTCCTGCCGCAGCTTGGTACTGCTCGGAACCGCGCCCTCCTCTTCTTCCTTCTGCGCCTGGATCTGGGCCTCTTTCTCCTGCAGCTGTTGGGCGTAGTCCGCGATGGCGGCCTCCTTACGACGCTTCTCGGTGACCCAAAGAGAGGCCACCACCATCGCCGTACCAATGAGGAAGGTGATGAGAACCCAAAGCCAAAGCTCCAATGGCGACTCGACGTACTGGACCTCGTCCCCTCCCACCGTGTCCGGTTTGACGAAGGGTACGAAGGAGATCTCGATACTGTCCCCGCGGGCGGCGTTGAAGCCGACGGCGTTCTTTATCAGCGACGCCAGCATCTCCGGGTTGGGGCGGGGGAGGGGAGCGGCGAGCTCCGTGCCGGGGTTCTCGACGCCCTCGGGAACGTCGACCGCGCCGTCCTCTCCCTCTTCTCCGGCGGGCGCGGCAGGGGGGGCGGTGAAGGGGTTGTCGTCGATCAGGACCGATATCGAGAGCCGCTGAATGTCGCCGAGTGGCTTGCTGACCTGACGCACCGTCTTGGGGACGGCAAACTCTTTGCGGTCGATGCTCTTATTAGAGTCCGACTTCTCGCCCAGCTGCTTCGGGGCCTCGATATCCGGGGCCTGGGGAAGGTTCGCCTGAGCCCCGGCGACGTTGGTGGGACGGTTTCGCTCCGTCTCGACTCGCTCCGTGGTCTTCTGCTCGGTGCGTAGGGCGGTGTTGTCGGCGTCGTACTGCTCGAGCCGCTCCTCCACGCTCGTCGTGTCCATGTCCACGTTCACCTGCGCGATGACGTGGCCTCGACCTACGGGCTTGGCCAATAGCTCGAGGATCTTGGTTTGCAGCTGCTCCTCTCGCTTCTCCTTGAGGTCCAGGATCTTCCGAGCTTCGCCGTTGTTCTGACCCCAGAGGAGGGTCCCATGGCCATCCATGATCACGATGCGCTCGGTCACCAGGTCCGGGACGGAGTTGGCGACGAGGTTGGCCATTCCCGCCGCTTCCCGTTCGGAGAGGCTTCGACCCTTCTTTAGACTCACGTACACCGACGCCGATGGATCGCTCACGTCTCGGGCGAGGAGCGTCTTCTGGGGCATGGCCAGATGCACCTTCGCGGTCTTCACCTCCGGCAAGGAAGCGATCGTACGGGCCAGCTCCCCCTGGAGAGCGCGCTGGTACATGATGGCGCGCTCCGACTCGGTGAGGGTCACGGAGCTGCTGTCAAAGATCTCCATTCCGATGACGCCGCCCGAGGGCAACCCATCCTGGGCGATCTGATTCCGGAGGAGACGAGCGTCCTCCCGAGGCATCCGCACCGAGACCGTGGTCCCGTTGTCCTCGAGTTCGAAGGGAACATTGCGCGCGCGGAGCTCGTCAGCGAGTTCGCTGGCCTCCGCGGCGCTCATTCCGCTGAACAGGGGAACGGGACGATTCCCGCTCGCCTGCGTCGCGAAGTAGGCTAGCGAACTTAGGATCGCCACAAGTCCTACGAGGAACCCGGCACGCGCAACCGGGGCGGCTTCCTGCCACCATCGCCTGATGATATCCATGGGCTTTACCTCTTATCGGGCTCCAGGGTTCAAGTCCTTCAGACCTGGAGGTTCATCATCTCCCGATAAGCCTCGACGACCTTGTTGCGGGTCTGAGTTACGAATCGGAAAGTAACGTCAGCCTTGGCCATCGCGAGCATCGCCTGGTGGGGCGTGCCTCGGCCGAGGAGAGCGTCGGTGGTCTCGTCCTTCGCCTCTTTGAAGGCGGTTCTCACCCCCTCGACGGCCTCGGTCAGGACATCGGAGAACTCCGGACCGCCGACCGACCCCGGCACCGCGTGGGTGGTGGCGCTGTCGGTCGGCGGTCCGGAGTTCTCCGATGTCCTGACCGAGGCCGTCGAGGGGGTGAGAACCGCCTTCAAAGAGGCGAAGGACGAGACCACCGAC
>JBCBRU010000400.1:0-8157 GCA_039819565.1 Myxococcota bacterium
ATGGATCTCGCCGCGTGGTCGTTCGGCGAAGAGGAAGCCTACCGAGGTAGGCGACGATGAGCGTCGCGAAGCGACGGCCGAGCGAGCACGCGGCGAGCGGCGCGGCCGAGGGGTATCAGAATTTGCGCCGGGCGCATCTAGTTTCCTGCCGGTCTTCATCAACCGGGCCGCCATGACAGAGCGGTGACACACGGCCCGGGAATTAAATCTACATTCCAGGCAACCCTAGCTCGGAGGTGCGGGTCGAAGGAGGCGAACGTCTCCGACCTCACGTTTGAGTTCGGGACCAAGGCTCACCGCGAGGCCGGACCCTGCGTCCGAAGCGTCGAGGTTCGCCGAGTTCCACGGATAGCTATGAAACTATCGAGGTATGTCACGACGGCGCTCGCGCTGCTCGTTTTAGCCCCCGCCTCGGCCCCGGCACAGGAGACCTCCGTGCCGCCGACCTTAACTCTCACGGAAGCCGTCGATCTGGCCCTGCGGCACAACTTCGCCCTCAGTCGCGCTCGCCTCGATGCCGAGTCCGCCGGCGAGGGCGTTCGGCGGGCATGGAGCGGAGTCTTTCCGCGGATCGACGGACGCGCGAGCTACACCCGAACCATCGGCGCCCTCAATCCTTTCGCAGGATCCGAAGCGAGCGACCTCATCTCACGAGGTCTAGCGGGAGATTTCCTCTCCTCCGACAAGAACCCTGACACCACCCTCCGGGAGGCTTTCGATCGCTTCGTCGACGCCCAGACGCCCGCCGCCGGCCAGGAGGTCGACAACCCCTTCTTCATCGAGAACATCTTCTCGGCCCAGGTTGGAGCCACACAGGTTTTGTTCGACAGCACCGTGTTCGAAGGGATCGGGGCGGCCCGCTCCTTCGAATCTTCTCAGGCCGAGGCCCTAGGCGATGTGCGGAGGCTGCTGGCTCAGCAGGTTGCGGCCGGCTTCTATGGGGTGCTGCTCGCCCAAGCCCGGCTCGAGGTACTGAAGCGTAGCGAGGCCCGGTCCCAGACCGAAGTCTCGGAAGCGGAGGCTCTCGTCGCCGAAGGGCTCCAGCCGCGAACCACTCAGCTCTCTGCCGAGGTCCAGCTGAACAACACCCGCACCGACCGCCTCCGCGCTGAGAACACGGCGGCCGGAGCCGCGGATCAGTTCAAGGTTCTCCTGGGGGTATCCGCGGCGGAGACGATCGTCCTCGACGGGACCCTCGAGACCCTACCGACGCCACCAGAGCTTCCCAAAGACCTCGCGTCCGCGGTGGGCGAGGCGGTCGCCAAGCGTCCCGATCTTCGCTCCCTCGCCCTCGAGATCGAGAGGCAGGACCGCCGCGCCGCTGCGATCTGGGGGGAGTACCTCCCCCGCTTCGAGGCGGTCTTTACCTTTCGGGCGATCGGACAGGTTCCGGACGACCGAGGGGGGGAGGACTTCTTCTCGAATCGCTTTTGGGGCCCCGATATCACCGGCGGCCTCGTTCTCACCTGGAACCTCTTCAACGGGTTCGACACCAGCAGCCGCCTCGCCCAGGCCCGCATCGCCGAGGCCCGGGCCCGGGTGGATCTCGAGGAGCGTCGGGCCATCGTCCGCGCCGAGGTCGCGCAGGAGCTCCGGGACGTTCGGACCGCCCTCGCCCAGATTGAGAGTCAGAAGAACAACGTCGGGCGCGCCGAGCTCAACTACGAACAGACGCGACTGCGGGTGCAAGAGGGCGTTACGGGCCGCGCCGAGCTTCGAAACGCCTCTCAACAGCTCGACGAGAGTCGCCTCAATCTTCTGCAGGCCATTCACGACTATCGCGTCGCCGACGTCGACTATCGGGTCGCCATCGGCCTGAACCCCTTCTCGGAGGTCGAACAGCCATGAATCTCACCGAATGGGCCTTGAAGAACGCATCCTTCGTGGCGGTTGGACTGGTAGCGGTCCTGATCGGCGGCGTCATCAGCGCGACGAGTCTGCCCGTACAGCTCTTCCCCGACATTGAGCGGCCATGGATTCGCATCGAGACGAACTGGCGAGGAGCTGCCCCCCAGGAGACCGAGAGCGAAATCGTCGAACCCCTCGAGGAGGTGCTCCAGGGGCTACCTGGGCTGCTCTTCCTCGAATCGTGGGCCAACCCCAACGGAGCCTTCGTCGGCCTTCAGTTCGGCCTCGAAACCGACACCGACCGAGCCCTCCTCGACATCACCACGCGTCTCAACCGTCTGCGTCCCCTGCCCGCCGACGCGGACCGCCCCACGGTATCCCTCGGGGGTTCAGCCAACGAGACCCTCATCTATTTCTTCATTCAACAACTCCCCACGTCAGATCGCACCATCGAGGATGCTTTCTCGGTCATCGAGGACCAGCTCGTACCTCGGCTGGAGGCCATTCCCGGGGTGGCGCGCGCCGTCCCCGAGTCAGGCTCACCCGGCCCCAAGCAGCTGAGAATCTATGTCGATCCAGGTCGGGCCGCCGCCGAGGGGATCAGCCTCACCCGTATCGCCGAGGCCATTGGAGGAGCCGAAGACGTCTCGGGCGGATTCGCCGATGTGGGTCGTCGACGCTATACACTCCGCTTCGAGGGGCGCTTCGACCCCAATGAGCTTGAGGAGTTGGTTCTCGCCTGGCGCGATGGCGCCCCGTTGCGACTCGGAGATCTTGCCGAGGTCAGAGTCGAGCGCGCCGAGAGCGTCGGGGTTGTCTATCAGAATGGTCGCCCCGCGATGAGCCTGCGCATCGCTCGCGAGTCCGGGTCAAACGTGCTCAAGACCCTGGAGGCGGTCTTCGCCGAGGTCGAGAAGGCGAAGGAGGAGCTCTTGGTTCCGAACGGGCTCAGCATCGCGAAGAGCTTCGACCCATCCGTTTTCATCAACCGGGCCATCCGCCTTCTCGTCTTCAACCTCGTAGTCGGCATGGCCCTCGCCGTAGGTATCCTATGGCTCTTCGTACGTCGGGTACGGGTGACGCTAGCCATCGCCGTCGCGATCCCTATCTCCCTTCTCGGGACGTTCTTGGTCCTCAAGTTCTTCGGGCGAACTCTGAATGTCATCTCCCTCGCCGGCCTCGCCTTCGCGGTAGGGATGGTCCTCGACGCCGCCATCGTCGTCATGGAGAACACCCTCCGGCTCCGGGAAGAGGGCCACGACGTTCTTTCGGCCGCGACGCGTGGAGCCCGGGAGGTCAGCGGGGCGCTGATTGCTTCGACGGCCACCACCGTGGCGGTCTTCGTCCCGGTCCTCTTTACCCGCGACGTCGAGGGTCAGCTCTTCAGCGATCTCGCCCTGACCATCGCCGTTGCGGTGGCGCTCTCGCTGCTCGTGGCCCTCTTCGTTCTTCCCCTCGTAGCCGCCACCGTGATCCCGTTCCGGCAACTCAAGCCGCACCAACCCACGGCGCGCCATAAGCTCGCCGACTTCGCGCTCGCCCTGACCGCCGGGCCCACTCGGCGCTGGCTCTGGATCGCGGGGCTCATCGGAGGGTCCGTGGCCCTCACGCTGCTGCTCGCGCCCGCCTTCGACTATCTCCCCCCAGTGCGCCGAGACGCGGTGGACGTCTATTTCGACTGGCCGGCCTCCAGCACCGATAAGGTCATCAAGGAGGAGGTTGCGTCCAAGATCGTCGCCCGTTTGGAGCCCTATATGAAGGGAGAAAAAGAGCCGGCCCTTCTCAACTATTACTTCATTTCCTGGGGACGTGGCGGGACCATCGGCGCCAGAGCCAAAGACCAAAGTCAGGTGGACGCGCTGGCCAAGGTCATCCGCGAAGAGGTGCTCGCGGACCTCGTTGCGGCCCGAGCCCCCTTCGTGGGCCAAGGGATGCTCTTCGGCGGTTTCGGAAACGACGGTTCCGTGGCCCTCCACCTGCAGTCCTCAGACCGGAAGGCTCTCGGTGAGGCGGCAGAACGCGCCCGAGAGATTCTCAACGAGCGCTACCCGGGGGCGAACGTCCGCGTCATGCCCCCGCCGGTGCTCCAGCGACCTGAGCTGGCCCTAACCCCCAAGGACCGCGCCATTGTCGAGAACGGCTGGACCCGGGGGGACATGGGTCGCGTCGTGCGAATCCTCGGAGACGGTCTCTGGCTCGGCGAATACTACGATGGAGAGCACGCCATCGATCTCGTGCTCCTCACCAAGAGGTGGTCCACCCCGGATGAGATGATGGCCACCCCGCTCGCGACCCCGGCCGGCACCGTGCTCCCCGTTGAGGCTTTCTCAACACTCGAGCGCAAGGTGGGCCCCGACGGCATGCGCCGCGTCAACGGACGCCGCACCGTCACGGTATCCTTCGATCCCCCACGCGGTGCCGCCCTTCAGAAAACGCTCGAAACCCTTCGCGAGGAGGTGCTCGGCGAGATCCGAGCGAAGCTCCCGGAAGATGCCTCCGTTCAGCTCGGCGGCAGCGCGAGCGATCTCGCCCGCGCGCTCCGGTCGACATCGCAGAACGTGGCGGTGGCGCTCCTGGTCCTGTTCCTCCTCACGGCGGGTTTGTTCAAGTCCGTGCGCGATGCTGGGCTTGTCACCGTCACCCTCCCCCTCGCAGCGGCCGGAGGCATGCTCGGCATCGCCGCGCTCAACGTGGTGTCTTTTCAGCCCCTCGATCTCCTTACTCTGATGGGCTTCATTATCCTCCTCGGACTCGTGGTGAACAACGCCATCCTCCTCGTGGCCCGCACGCGGGAGGCCGAACGAGAGGGCTTGAGCCGAAGAGCGGCCGTACGGAGCGCAGTTCAGAGTCGTCTTAGACCAATCCTGATGAGTACGAGCACGAGCTTGCTCGGCATGCTCCCCCTCGTGGTCGCACCCGGAGCCGGGAGTACGATCTACCGCGGTATGTCGACGACGATCGTCGGCGGTCTCGCCACCAGCACTCTTTTCACCCTGATTCTTCTTCCCGCCCTGCTCGGCATCGGTAAGTCAAAAAAGGAAGAGAAGGTCACACTATGAAGAACAAGTATGCCCTCCTGGCCCTGGCCCCAGCATGTCTTCTCCCCTCCTTCACCGCCCTTTCCGCGCCGACGTCCGAACGTCCCGCTTCGCCGGTAAAGACGGCGCTCGTCGAGGAGGCTTCCGTCGCAAGTCGATACTTCGTTCCGGGAACGGTGCTCGCGGCGGAAGACGCGCGTCTTGCGGCCGAGATCTCGGGCAAACTCGAGTGGGTCGCGGAGCCAGGAACCGAGGTTCGTCGAGGTGATGTGGTGGCTCGTATTGACGCCTCACGACTCGCCGCAGAGAGGGACCGGCAGGCGGCTGAGGTTCGTCGACTCGAAGCGATGGTGCGGCTGCGCAAGCAGAACCTCACCCGGCAGAGCCGGCTGAAGACCCGTGGCGTTGCCGTGGGGGTCGAGGTCGACCAGGCTGAGGCTGAGCTCTCGATGGCCGAGCAGGATCTTGCCGGCGCGCAAGCTGCTTTGCAACGCACGACCGAGGATGTCCGCCGAACCAAGCTAAAGGCGCCCTTTGACGGACAGATCGTGGAAAGGATCGCGCAGCGCGGCGAATATCCTCGGGAGGGAACCCCGGTCGTGCGACTCGTCGCCGTCCGTCGCTTGGAGGTATGGGCCGATGCCCCCATCTCCGCCGCCTCACAACTACAACCTGGTCTCGAGCTCCCGGTGCGAGCCGGGGGAAAACTGATACCGGCCACCTTGGCCGCGATCATTCAGACCGGGTCCGCAGCCCGCCGGATCGCCTCCCTGCGCTTGACGCCCCATCCTGAGGCCGTTCTGAGTATCGGGGCTGCCGTGGAAGTGGGGATCCCGGGCCGGAGGGCGGAGAAGCAGACCGTGGTTCCGCGGGACGCTCTGGTGCTTCGCGAGGACGGCGCGCACGTGATGATCGTCAACGAAGAGAAGAAGGTCCATAAGGTCCCGGTAGAGGTGGGATTAGGGGAAGGCGATCACATTGCCGTGATCGGGAAGCTCCGCCCAGGGCAGACCGTGGTTCGCCGCGGCGCAGAGAACCTCAGCGAAGGGGACGCCGTGAAGATCATCGACGCCGACTCGAGGGCCCCGACGGACGAGGGCTGAGCTCTCGAAGGTAGTACTCCCACAGGAGAATCGCGGCCGTACTCCGGTGCGGGCGCATGTTCATCCCGAGGGCGTCGGCCTCCCTCGGCGAGGGCCGTTTCTGCCGGCGGAAGACAACCCGAAGCGCTTCTTGAAGGGCGAGGTCGTGGGCTGGCCACACGTCGCGACGCCGTAGAGCAAGCAGAAGATAGATATCCGCCGTCCACCGCCCAACCCCCCGCAAGGCGCATAGGGCCCCTCGAACCTCCTCGTCCGAGGCTTCGGACAAGCCGTCGAGATCGAGAACGCCAGCGTCCACCGCCCGGGACATCCCAAGCAAGCAATCCACCTTACTCCGGGAGAGCCCCGCAGCGCGGAGACGGTCCTCGCCTTGGGTGAGCAGGGCAACGGGCGTCACGGCGCCCAGGAGATCCACGACCCGTCCCCATACGGCGAGCGCAGACGCTTGGGACACGGCCTGCTCAACGACGATCTTGGCCAGACTTTCAAAGCCGGGTTCCCTCTCTCTCATCTTTCGAGGGGGTCCGGGATGGATCAGAGGGCCGAGCTCAGGCGCAGCCGCAACGAGGGCGGGGAGAGCCTCGGCATCGACGAGCATGCGCGACGTTCGCGCGGACAGCTCGGAGGTCTCAAGATCGAACAGCGACCCCCGATAGAGAACGTGATGACCCCGGCGGACGGGCCGCGCGACGATCCGAGCTCGGCGTGGCGCGAGGACGCAGTTCGCGCCACCGCCCGCGCCATCCGTCGTTGTCTCGAGTCGGCCAGCTACGAGGCGATCTTCGAGGTCGATGCGAAAGAGCGGGTGGTCACCGAAGAGGGGTGGGAGCGCGCCTTCGGTCTCGACGCCCCGGAGCCCAGTCGCCTCGATCTTTTCGAGGCTCGCATCCATCCCGCGCATCGCCCCAGGTGGCGAGAAGCGTGGGCAGAGCACCGGACATCTGAGCTCCCCCTCGAGATCTCCATCAGCCTCGCCCACGTCGACCGAGGGTGGCGACGGCATCAATGTCGCGCCGCGAGTCGAAGAGATCTGGACGGGCACGCTCGGCGAACGTTCCTCATCTGCCGAGATGTCTCGGAGCTCCTCGAGCTTCAGGAGCTGTCTTCGGGCCAGGCCCTGCGCATCGAAACGCTCGAGACGGAACTCGCGGCCGCACGCCGCGCGCCGCCGCGGCCTCCGGCTCCGAAGAGACTCGCATCTCGGCCTCTGCGCCCGCCCGGAGGCGCCCTCGCCGCCGCTCGGGGCCGCCTCGTGGCGATCGGGCAAGCCATCAGCGAAGCCAAGGCTCTGCTCTCTCGCCCCCGCTTTGACGGCGAGGGGGTCCGTCAGAAGCTCGACGCAGCGGGGCGAGCCCTCGAAGCCGCCCAGGAGCGACGTGACTCGGAGGACAGGTCCCCGAGGGCGTTCTCACACGTGAAGACGCTTCACGAAGACCTATCTCTGACGGCCCTCAACGCGCAGCTCGAAGCTCTTCGACTCGGGGCGCAGGGCGCTGGACTGGCGGCCGTAGCCGGGCAGATGAAACAGCTCGCGCGCTCCACAACCGCCTCGACGGAGATCTTCGAGGAAACGATGCGCGAGCTCAGGAGCCGCGATGAACAGCAAAGGCGCGCGCTCGAGCGGGTTTCGGTCGCGCTCATAGAAGCGAAGGCGATGGCCTCGGCCGTTCAGGAGCCCCCTGGGGAAGCAGCTCGGCTGCGGGCTGCCCTCGCCGAGGCCGAAAACTTGGCTCGAGTCACGGACGGTGATCACGAGTAGACGCGGTGGCCGAGCTAGCCCTCTTCCTCGTTCGACACCACGTGGGTCGTGGCCCGAAGGCGGGTCATGCTGGCCTCGCTCTCCGGGGCCCCGGCGGACTGCTGTACGCCCTCGGCTGCAGACGACTGGGAGCCCTGCACCGTGACCTCGGAGTCGTCCCGACCCACCGGAGGGGCGCCCTTATTGGTGGGATCCTCGGGGTCAGCCACCTCGGACGTCTCGCTCTTGGCCTCGGCGCGAGCCATCAGCTTCGCGAGCAGGGCAGCCTCCCCCCCCTCGTGCGTGCCGGTCACGTCCTCATCCCTCCACGTCTCGTCTTCGAGCCGACGCCAGCGCTGCTGGTGGCGCGCGAGGGTGGGTACGACGACGAGACGTGGAGGGATGAGGACGTGACCGGCACGCACGAGGG
>JBCBRU010000401.1:0-8149 GCA_039819565.1 Myxococcota bacterium
GGCACCGTCCTCGACCTCGGCCCGCGCGTCGCTGCGGACCTCGAGCTCGCAGCCCTGGATAGGTACCCCGCAGGACACGAGGCGCAGGCCTCCCGGCGCGGGGCGCGCCTCACCTCGAGGTCCGCAGCGACGCGCGGGCCGAGGTCGAGGACGGTGCCGTGGGCGAGATCGCGCTCCGAAGCTCCTACACTCTGAAGGAGTACTATCGAAACCCGACGGCCACCGCGGCCGCTCTAGACGCGGAGGGTTGGTACCACACCGGCGATCTCGGGTTCCGCCTGGACGGACATCTCTACGTGACGGGCCGAAAGAAGGACCTGCTCATCGTGGGGGGGCGCAACTTCTACCCTCAGGACATCGAGGCTCTGGTCGACGGCTGCCCGGGGGCGATTCCCGGAAGATGCGTGGCCATCGGGGTCGACGACGAGCGCACCGGGACCCAGCGCATCGTGGTGCTCGCCGAGACGCGCAAGCCTCCCGAAGAGTGGAGCGAGCTGGAAGATCATATCCGGAACAAGGTCCTCGATGCCCTCGACTGCCCCCTGTCCGAGGTTCACGCGGTGACCCACATGTGGCTCCTCAAGACCTCGTCCGGTAAGATCGCGCGGGCCCCCAACCTGGTGCGATTCCGGGCGGAGTGGGTTCCGCCGTCCCGCACTTCGGCCCCTCCCGCCCCGCGCTTCTCGCCCACCTTGGTCAGTATGGCTTGGGGCGTGGCGGTAGGGGTGGCCTTGTACGTAATGCTGGTCTTGAGGCCTAATCTGAGCTGGGGCATCTATGCCGGTTTCTAACCGCGCTCGCTACGCGGTGTATCTCCTGGCCTTCGGGCTGGCCGCGCTCATTCTGGGCGTGGGCGTCTTCGTCGTCACCGAGCGATACATCGAGCGACAGCGGCCGGTGACCCTCGTCTACCGGCCTCATCCCTTTCGGCGTCAGGTCCTCGTGCCCGAACAGAAGTATCAAAGGGGTCGCGTGGCCTTCGACATCGGGCCCCACGGGTGGCGCGGTTCCGAGCCCGAGATGCCCAAGCCGCCGGGGACGCTGCGCATCATCGCCCTCGGAGGATCCTCCGTGTTCGACCATCTGGTCACCGGAGGTGCGTCGTGGCCGGAGCGCATCGGCCCGCTTCTCCAGGGGAACATGGCCGAGCCTCTTCGGGACCTCGGGTGGACCCGCGTCGAGTCCTACAACGGGGGCGTCCCCGGCTACTCCTCTCGGGAGACCCTCGCCACCTATCACGACCTGGCCGCCCGCTACGCGCCCGACCTGGTCCTGTTCTATCTAGGGTGGAACGACGCCAAATACATGGTGCCCTTCCTCGAAGGCGCAGACCCCGATCGCTACTATAGCTACCGCGGGGCTTTCGAAGCCCAGTACCGATTCCTGCTCGCTCCTCGCCCGTGGCGAAACCTCGCCGCTCTGGGGAAGATGTGGACGGCCCGGGTGGGCGCGCTCGCGGAGAACCGAAGCGCCGTAGCCGAGAAAGCACGCGTCTCGCGGTTAGACTGGGACCACACGCCGGGGCTCGAGTATTGGCGGCGGAACGTGCGGGCGTTCGGGGAGCGGGTCCTCCAGGACGGCGCCTTGCCGGTCTTTATTGCCCAGAATACCCTCACCGTGCCCGGCCTCTCGCCCGAGCTCCGAAAGCGGGTGGTGTACCGCTACGTGGGGCTGGAGCACGACGCCTTGGTCGCCGTGAACGAAGCCATGGTGCGGGGCTTGGCGGCGGAAGCAGCGGGGCTGTCGGTGCCCTTTCTCGATCTGCGCGGGGGCATCAACGGGCGAGAGGATTTCTTCTCGGACCACGTGCACATGAAAGCGGCCGGCAGCGAGGCCTTCGCTCGAGCCCTCGCCGAGGCCCTCGAGAGGGTCCTGCCCCGTCTCGCCGCGTCTACGAGCACCGCCGGCCGGACGAGCGCACCAGGCTCACCCTAGTCCCCTGTCAGGATGATTCCTTACATAATTCGCGGGCGCTTTTCGCCCCTGGCGCCCCCGCTGGCTTCGCCTCTCGTCGGTTGCATATGGCCAATATGCGCCCTTCTCACGTGGACGCCAGGGGCGAAAACTGCCTCACCACTTATGCAGCTAATCAACCTGACAGGGAACTAGATGCGCCCGTTGCTCGTGCAACGCTCCGACCGGCTTCGCCTCTCCTCGGTCGCGTATGCCCGCTACTGTGAGGGGGTTCACGCTCGCCGATAAAAATGAGCCTGGGATGGCGCGCGTGGCCCGGCTTTTCGCTTGGGTGTTCAGGAGCGAAAAGAACATGGACCTCTCAGATATCTACGCCTTTGCCACCCTCGCCATCGTCGTGCTGATGACCCTCGCGGATGGATTCCGACCCTTGCGCCGTCATGTCTTTGGCGTCTTTCGGGGCGGAGTCATGCCTCGGTCCCGAGTTCCTCTTCGGGCCGCGGAGTGCAGGCGCGCCTGACGGCGTGGCCTCATCACAGGTTGGGATTGCCGAAGCGGCGGCGCAGCTTTCTCATCCCCCCGAGCCATCGATCGTAGTCGGCGGTCTTCCGCTCACGATAGGACTGGACCTCGGGGTGGGGAAGAATCAGGAACTGCTCTTCGGCAATCCCTTTGACCACCGCTTCGGCGACCTCGGCGGGAGTGATCACGCCGTCGACCCCGGCTGTTCCGCCGTCTTCGACGGTACCGATCATCCGGGTGGCCACCGCTTGCGGGCAGACGCAAGATACTTTGATGCCGTCGTCCCCGTGGGTAATGGCGAGAGCTTCGGCGAAGCCTACGGCCGCGTGCTTGGTGGTGGAGTAGGCGGCGTCGCCCACCTGATTGAGGAGGCCGGCCGCGGAAGCCACGTTGACAAAGTAGCCTTCCCCTCGCTCGATCATGGCGGGTAGGCAGGCTCGGGCGGCCCACACGTGGCTCATGACGTGGATGTCCCACATCGCCTGCCAGGTTTCATTCGAAGCCGAGGTCGCCCACCACTGCGGCGCGTCGGTCTTGATGATGCCGGCGTTGGAGCAGAAGAGGTCGATCTGCCCCTGCGCGGCCTCCACCGTCTTGACCACGTCGGCGAGCTGGCGCTCTTGCCTCACGTCGACCTGGTGGGCCGACCCATCGATCGCCGAAGCCACCGCCCGTGCCGCTTCGTACTCTAGGTCGACGACCGCCACGTGAAGGGCGCCGTCCGCGGCAAAGCGCTCACAGAGCGCCCGCCCGATGCCATTGCCGCCTCCGGTGACGACGACCACCTTACCCTCAACTTGCATGCACGGAGTTTCCTAGCCTCCTCGGACCGTGGGCGCTAGGGACCGCAGCGCGAGCTCACCTCGTCAGTCGGCCACCGCCCACACCACTTCGCCTTCGGGATGTCGATAGGCGCCCGCGCAGGGTCGACCGCCGCGGGCGCGGACCACCCCGTTGTAGTCGATGCACACCGCGCGCACCGCCGCGGGGACCGAGACGCTTCCGGTTCGAGGGACCGCCGCGTGATGCGCGTCGAACCAGGCTCTCAGCTTCGGGTGCCCTGAGGGATGGGGCGACACGAAGCCCTCGTGCCGGCCCGGGAGGGGCGGCATGTTCCAGTAGTGCCCAAACACGATCCGCCGGTCCTGAGGGACCTCCGGGTGGCCCTCTCGCCACCACTCGGCGCGGATTCGGTGGCGCGACCTACCGTCGTTGTCGGTGAAGGGCTCAGGGCTATCCATCTCGTGGCCCTTGAGGAGGATCTCGAGCGCCGGTTCCTTTTGCGGCCCGCAGGTCTCGTCTACGAAAGGCTCTCTCGGGACGCCCTCCCGGAACTCGCCGTGCCGATAGGGGCTATGAAGACGAACCCAAGGCTCGACCCAGTCGGGATGGGGGGGATGGCTCGGATCCGGGGCTCGGAGGGCGGGCTCGAGGGTCCGGACGCACCCGCGGTTCCACACCGCGTGGGTAATACGAAGCGTGTCGGTCTCGATGGCCAGGGGCAAAGTCTCGAAGAAATCGAGGAGGGGCTGCCAGACCTCCGGGCGTCGCTCGACGTCCTCGAGGGTGGGAACGTTCGAGTGCTTCGGGGCGGCTCGGCCGTGGCGCCATTCGACCAAGTTCAGCTCGTGGTTCCCCATCAGACATACCGCGTCTCCCCGCGACCACAGGGTGTGGACCCGCTGGGCGACCTCCAGGCTGGCCGGTCCCCGGTCGATGAGGTCTCCGATGAAGATCAGCTTGCGGCCCTCGGGGTGTGTCCACTCACCGTCGACGTCATAGCCGAGGGTTCGTCCCAGCGCCCCAAGAGCCCCGAGCTGCCCGTGGAGGTCCCCGACGACATCGATCCCGTGCGGTGGCTCGCTCACTTCGAGGCCGCCCTCGAACTCTGGAGCTGGCGTTCGCGCGCCGCCCGCCAGTGCAGCCACGCCTCCTCGGTGCGGGCGTCGATGGCTTGCCAGTCGCTCGCTTCGAACTCCCGTACATACATCCCGGCGAACGGCTCCGCTTCCGACTCATCGAGCTGATGGCGAGTGCGGGCCAACCAGAGGCCCAGCGCGTCGATGCGGCTCAGCTGTACGACCGCTTCCTGTCGGCCAGCCCCCTCGATGCTCGAGGCTAGGCCCTCGAGCAGCGTCATGATGGCGTCGGTCATGCGAACTTTACCCCCGTGAGCTTGCGGCCCGTGTGCGCGTCATACTCGAGCCAGAATCCGGAGGGGTCGATGGGAAGGTCTTGGTCGACGTAGATCGACCACACCGGTCCGCCGTCCTCCCAGCTCAGCCGGGCGGACACGATTTCGGCCCCCTCGGGAAGCACCTCGAGCTGCGCTCGTTGCAGGATATCCTTCATCGTCAGCATCACCAGGCCTCCGGCGGAACCGCTTGGCCCAAGCGCTGAGCGAGGCGGCGAATGTAGTTCTTGGCTGCCTCGACCTGGTAAAAGTTGTGGAGTTCGGTGTTCTTCATGATCTCCTGGAAGACGTGGAGCTCTCGGCCCCAAGTTCCCTGCTCCTCATAGGCTTTCCGTCCTAGCTGTTGCCACTGCCGAGCATGGGCGAACTCGTGGAACCACTCGGCGCGGGTGGCTCCCTCTCGAACGTAGATGATACCTCGACTGCGGTCGAAGGCAGCGGCCGCGTTTGGATTTACGCTATCGAGGAGAGCATCCGCGTTCTCCTGGACCTCGATGCCGAGCCGCTCCGCCGCCTCGAGCTGCTCGGAGCGATAGGCTCCGGCGAATCGGGGCCCCGAAATGCGGCCGTCCTCCCGAATGAGCCGGCCCGCAAGTCCACCTGCGCGCTCTCCCGCCCGCACCGTGGGGGCGGGGCGGGCCTTCGACATCAGGTCCGTATCGCCGCGGAGTCGTCGGATCTCATCGGCTAGCGCTTGACCCGTCTTTGCGTCCGGCGCCGCCGCCTTCAGCTGAGGCAGGAGGCGCACCAGGTCGGCCTCGGGGGCCGCCAGGGCCGCCTTGGCGAGAGGGGCGAGGGCCTTGAAAGCCTTCGCGGCCGCGAAGACGTCCAGCCCCAACGCCGCGATGTCGAGAGCGAGCCACAGGAGCTCGGGATCTTCCTGGGCGAGGGCTTGAGCGCGGTCGAAGTCGGTGTGGGCCGCCGCGGACTCGAACCGGTAGGTTTGGACTTCGGACGCCACCTGAGGGGCGCCGAGCGCAACCCCCACCGCGGCCCCGGCGAGAGGGGTGAGGAAGATACCCGCGGCGACCGAGGCTCCGAGGGCCAGGGTCGCGTAGGCCGCCTCGCCCAGGGCCTCCGACCGGGCCGCCTGGGCCGCCGCGTCGCCGACCGCCCGAGCCTCGAACCCGCTCGGGGCCCACCCGAGGGCGTCCGTGACGGCCGCTCTCACCGGGGCGAGGTGGAGCGCCTTTTCCGGCTCGGCGTGCAGCTTGGCCCGGGTGCTCTCGATGTTGTCCAGGACCTCTTGGGCGGCCCTCCGCACCTCCCCCGCGGCGACCGTCCCGCCTTTCGCCACCTTCGCCAGAGAGCTCCGCGCGCCCGGTCGACCCACGTGGGCGAGGATGGGGTGCTGACCGGAGAGTCGTGCGAGGACCGCCGCCCGGGACGCCTCGAGCTGGCGCGCTTTGGCGCCGAGGGCCTCCGACTCCGGCGTCGGGACCGTGCGGTCCATCCCGTGGGGCATGGACACAAAGCGCATGGCTCGGGCCTCCGCGGAGCGGACGCGCGAGATCTCGGCGTCCATCTTCTGGAGGGTTTGGGCCGCAGCGGAGAGAGCGGTCATCCGCGCGGGGCGGCTCGCGTCCGCTTGGGCCTCGCGGGCGGTCTTCGCGGAGGCGTCGAGGAGCGTGTCGACCGCCTTGGGGACGGCTTTGAGGAAGTCCGCTTCGGCCCGCTGAGCGGCTCCTCGGAGCTCCGGGAGCCCGGCCTGCAGGCGCTCCAGGGCCTGTCCGAAGGCTTTGAGATGGGCCCGCGCGGGGCCGATCTCGGCGCTCGGATCGATCCCCGCCGACCGCGAGGCCCCCGCGTCTGCCTCGAGCGCCCGGAGCCGCCGCTCTTGGGTCGCCTTCTGTCGCGCCAGAGCACCGAGGCCGCGCTCCACGGCCGCGATGCCCAACTCCGCTACGGCCGCTCTGAGCCCCTCGTCGAGCTCGGCGGCGGGGAGATGGGTGAGGGCCACGAGGAGCTCTTCGGTGGCTCCCTCAGGGGTGACCACCTTGCGACCGTCGAGGACGGGGACGTCCTCGGAGAATCGTGATCGGGGGGCGACGATGATTTGATCAGCAGCGGGTGGGCGCGGCTCCTTCGTCGAAGATCGCGAGACCCCACCTGGGGGGGCGGACAGTGGACGGGGCGCGGGACCCGAGGTCCGAACCGGTGACGACATGAGGCCGACAACATCAAGACCTGGGCCAATCGGGAGCACAGGGGGGGAGGTCGGGAAGTTTCATACGGTTCGATAGAGCGGCTTTAGAACCCGAGGTGAACCCACGACGCCGCCGTCGTAGAAAGGAGAGCCCGTCTGCGGTCCCCTTAGTCCGAGCAAATCACCTTCGTTGAGGAGTTTGTGTTCGGTCCAGAAAGCCCGCAGCTTCGAGGCTTTCACGATGCGGACCGCCCTCCGCTTCCCGGACGCGAGACTTAGCTCGGCCCGTATGACTTCGATACATGAGGCTAAGGAGAGCTAAGCGCGAATAAGATTTCGGACCTTGCGGGATGGTCTACGCCGGCCTGGCTATGAATGCTGGTTCGTTCCCCAGCGGCTTTCGAGTCGCGCCTTACATGGCTTCGATGCTCATCGGTTGCTCGTTGCCTCCCCCCGAGGTCTCAACCTTAGGTCTCGAACTCGACCCCCAAGGCGAGGTCGAGGTCTCCACCGAGGCTTCCGCCTTCCTCCTTCCCGTCCCCGCCGGCACCGGCGTGACCAAGTCCCCCGGTCTGGTGCTGGTCGACGTCTTCCTCGAGGCCGAAGTCTCCCCCGCGTTCCTTCGGGCCGAGGGTTTGGAGCTTGTCTCCCGGTCTGGACGTCGAGCGTCCGGCTGGATCCCAGAGAGCGAGCTGTCGCGGGTCCGAAGCCTCCCCGGCGTGGAGGCGGTGGAGCGGAGCGAGCGCCTCAAGACGAGCGCCCAGAGTCTCTCCGCCTACGTCGGAGCCGAGACCGGCATCTTGAACCAAGCGGTGGCTGCCCACGGTCTCGACGCGGTGCGTGATGCCTACAAGCTCGACGGAAAAGGCGTGGAGATCTGCATCATCTCGACGAGCTACGACCTCCTCGGCGGCGCCTCCGCGTCCGTCGCGGCGGGTGATCTTCCGGGAGTCGGAAACCCGAACTATCCGACCCCCGTGCAGGTGGTGGCGGAGGGGGATGAAGCCTTCTTCGCGGAGTTTGGCACCGACGAGGGCCGGGCCATGGCCGAGCTCATTCACGACCTCGCGCCCGCGGCGAAGCTCGTGTTTCACGGTATCACCACCGTCGAACGGGATCTTCTCGCGCAAGCCATCCGCCGCCTCCGCGAGGAGGCTGCCTGTGACATCATCGTCGACGACGTCGTCCCCTCCGTTCGGCAACCCTTCTTTCAGCCCGACGAGAGCCAGCTAGCGGTTCGAGAAGCCACCGACGCGGGTATCGTGTACGTCACCTCCGCGGGAAATGAGGGCCGGGGCGGCTTCGAGCGCGGCGGGTTTCGGCTCTACGAGGACGACTACCGTCCGGTCGAGGTGGACGGGCTTCGGTTTCAC
>JBCBRU010000402.1:0-8142 GCA_039819565.1 Myxococcota bacterium
CTTCAAGGACGTCGTGCCCGGTATAGGGGTACTCGCAAATGCGAGCTGGACCTCAACCGTAGCGCCGCCGTCGCCAACCTCATGACTGCGCGAGGGATGCATCGCGCGGCTCAATAAGCGGTTCGGCTCTCTAGGGATGGATGGAACCTTTTTCGCCGAAGTCCCGTCCGTGCTTGTTGCGGGCGAAGAGGAAGATGCAAAGAGAGGTAAGACCCCAGGCGAGTAGCCCAATGGCGAATATGGCAAGCCCGCCTTTCTGGCTCCTTTGTGATATGAGAATCAGCGCAAACGGGGAGGCTACGACCGCAGCGCCCAATGCCTGCAAGGCGAAACGCAAAGAGAAACCAACCTCAAGATGAGCTCTGGTTTCGAACCATCTGGTCGTCGTTCCTTCGATTTCGATCCCTGTTCCTCCGAACTCCCGAATGCACGCTCCAAGGCATCTCGCGTTTACATGGCAAGAGAACGATCTTGCCTCTCCATCTTTCCCGATGAGTCGAATTCCGAAGGTCTGATCGAAGATGACTTTCTGCAGTTCTGAGAACCTAAAGAGCCCAGATGAGCCAAGGAAGCTCCTGGCCAGGATGCCATCCCGAGCTACCACGAACCGCTCCAGGTATTCGTGTGGAAACGCGAATCCGAAGGTGAAAATCGCGACCCCAATACCTATGAGCTGGAGCCTGAGAGATCTCGCCTGGGCAAACGCTTCGCTTTGCATGGTCCAATACATAAGTAAGACGATGCCCGACATGGCTCGGATAAAGAGCGTCGCAAACTCCTTGTCGAGTCCGATGCGGTATTCCCTTTTCATAGCCTTTCCCTCCTCGAAAGACTGTCATGTTTTCGAATCAGCGACTAGTTAGAGCACCGCGCGGGTTGAACTCCGCCCCTGAGGCTTGCTCGCGAAGCGCCGGCTGGCGCCACGACCTTCGGCTACCCTCGAGGGGCGGCTCGGTCCATACCTACGGTATCCTCCTTCCGCCGACGGACCCCCAGACGCTCCGCCTTTGGCGCCTCCGGGGGTCGCTCAACCCCTTCGGTGCTCAAGCGGCCCGTTCATCTGGAGCTGCACGCGCTGTCGGCCGGTCTTTAGCTGGCGATAGGGCCACGTAAAAGCCCGCTTGCACTTGGTTGGTGTGTCATTGAGCCTTCGGCAGCGAAGAAGCGGAGAGCTCCGTGCTCGAGTTGCTCGGGGCACCGATGACTGGGCCTTCCAGGTGGGCTCTGAGGCCCCGGGGTTCGCCCGCCTCGTACCGCAGCTCCCAACCCGCGCGGCGCGCGATCTCCGCGGTGATGAGCATACCTAGACCTGGCCCTCTCGGCCTCGGGCCCTCGGCGAGGAAGGTGGCCTCGTCGAGGCTGGCGTTGGTGTACTCGGGCAGTCCGGGGCCGTCGTCGGCCACGACGAGCTCGAAACGTCCGTCCCGCTGGGTCAGCGTGACCGCAACGTGTCCTGCCTCGTCGTTGTGCTCGATGGCATTCTGCACCAAGTTCGACACGGCCCGCTCGGTCAGCGCCGGGGCGCAAGCTGCCCATACCTCTTCGTCCGGGGCGTGGGCTGCGACCTCCACCCCGGCGTGACGTCCGATGAGGGCGAAGCGCTTCTCCAATCGTCGCACGAGCTCGCTGAGCTCGACCTGGCCGGAGACCTCTACCTCGCGCCGGAGCCGCGTGGCCTGGTGGAGGTTCTCCACCAAGGACGAAAGATAGACGACGTCGGCAATGGCCTGACGGGTCTCGACGGGCTGACGCCCCTCGGCCTTCTTGGCCAGCGACTCCAGAGCGAGGTGCATGCTCGTGAGAGGAGTGCGGAGATCGTGCGCGATGCCCGCCATGTGCTCCTCGAGCGCCCGGTTGCGCTCGACGAGCGCGGCGCGCTTCGACACGACCCGCGCGTGGCTCCGGGCCAGTACGTCGGCGATGACCCCGAGGGCATCCTCCCCGGAAGGCTCCGCGACGAACGAGGCGGTTCCGACCTTACGGGCCGAGGTCGCCAAAGCAGCCACGCGTCGCCGAAGGGGACGGAGGACGAATACGAAGGAGAGAACCGCGGCCAGGAGCATCCCCACGACGAGCGTTGAAGCGAGCAGCGGGAGCAGCCACGACGCGGCCAGGCCGAAGATGTCCCGGCTCGTGATGCGAAGCAGGGCGCACGGCCCGCGGCTTGCGAGCGGGACCAAGACCCGTAGCCGACCGGGGGTGTCGAGATCCGCGACGCTGCCGGTTCGACGGGTCTCGGCGAGCAGCTCCGGTTCGAGGGGAGGCGCCTTAGGATGCACGGAGTGGCCGGTGAGATCGTAGGCGTGAAAGGAGAGCCCGCCCGATTCCCAGCCCCACGATGCGGGGTTGGCCTCGCAGGCGGCGCGGTGCTCCTCGGTCACGATCCCCGAGAAGGTTGCTCTCCGAAGAGCGGGTCGGGCGAGGCCGACGGCCAGGACCATGAGTCCCCCCGCCAGGCTCGCCCCCATGGCCGCGGCCGCGATGATGCCCCGAGGTGCCTTCCTCATCTCGATTCTTCGTCGCACCGGTAGCCAATGCCCCACACGGTCCGAATGCACTCCGCCGCCCCGGGCCCGAGCTTCTTTCGAATTCGCGACACGTGGGCGTCTACGGTTCGGTCGAACCGTTCGCCGCTCTCAGGGAGAGCCCGCGCCGCGATCTGCGCTCGGGTGAGCGCCTGGCCGGCCCGCTCGCGTAGGAAGGTGAGCACGTTGGTCTCGTGGGTGGTGAGACCGAGATCGACCCCGTCGCGGCGCACGACCCTCGCGTCGAGATCGATCTCGGTGTCTCCCACCGCGAGGACTCGGCGCTTCGAGGTCCGGCGAACCCCGAGCCGTATCTGGATGCGAGCAATCAGCTCCTCGAGAAAGAAGGGTTTCGGTACGAAGTCGATGGCGCCGGCCGCGAAGCTCTCGAGGCGCGCCGGGAGCTCGGTGCGCGCAGAGAGGACGACGACGGGCACGGACACGCGGGTGCCGACCGCCTCGAGGACCTCGAGCCCGCTGCGGCCAGGAAGCATGAGGTCGAGCAACACCAGATCGAAGGGTTCGGAGAGGATCCGCTTGAGCCCGTCGTCCCCGGCCCTTGCGTAGCTCGTCTCGAAACCGGCGTCGTGAAGTCCGCGGATCAACCCCTGCGCGACCCCGATGTCGTCCTCCACGATCAGGATGTGCGGCGGCTTCATACACACCGAGGATAGCTCAGCCCCGACCCACCGTGGGGAGCCGAGTCGTGGCCATTTTCTCGGCGTTCAAATTTGCTTCACACCTCCGTCGTAGGTTCCGCGCCGCGCAGAGAGGGGCAGCTGTCCAGCTCGCTCTGAGACCGCACCAGGACGTTAGGATGACAGACACACCAAACATACTCTTGCTTCGGCTCTTGACGATACCGTGCCTCGCCGTCGGCTTAGCCGCCGGATGCGGTGACGACGCGGGCGCTCCCCACGAGGATCCTGATGGCGGTGCGAGCACTCCGGCCTGTATAGATCCCGACGAGGCCTACCCTATCTCCCGGGCCCTGGTACCAGGGTCCACCTCATCGGCTTTCTACGACACCGTGAGCCCGACGGAGTACGCCGACATCCAGCGTACACATATCCATCGAGCCGACTTCTATGGGGGTCAGGACGGCGAAGAAACGACGGTCACGGTGCGTCAGCTCATGGGGGTACACGAGAACGCGTACAACCTCGTGACGCGCGATCGCGACGAGGCTTTCCTCTACGGTACGGACCCTGAGCCCTATGTCGTCAAGTTCGATCTCACGAGCGGTCAGGTCGTCTGGCGGACGGAGCTCCCAGTGCTGGAGGATAACTTCATCTGGGTCGGATTGGTGGCCGTCCACGGAAACGGCGATATCTATGCCGTGCACTCGAGAACCTTGGTGCGACTCAGCCCCGAATCGGGCGATATCCTGGCCCGCGCCGACCTTCCCCCGCCGTCCGGGAGCGCCGCCCGCGACACCGTTTACAACGGGTTCACCATCGCCCCCAGCGGGGTCATCGTGGGCAAGTCCTACGGCCGTCCGGCGGGCTGTACCGAGAGCGGGACCGCCGCCATCATCAACTGTGTCGATGACGACAATCCCCAGCCTCCGTCGCGTATCGTGACGCTCGACCCGGAAACACTGGAAATGCTTTCGAGCGCCGAACTCCCGGAGGTGGCCACGGGGCGCCCCGCGGTGGCTCAGTTCGGGGGCCGCGAATATGTATATCTGAATGGCGCCGACAATGTGTATCGGCTCCGTCTGGATGGAAACGACATCGTGTTGGACACGACCTGGCTTTACGGGGGCTTTCTCACCGAAGGGGAGACGGGCTCATCGTCGGTGGTGGTGATGGGAGATTGGGTGACTTTCCAAACCAACGGGACACCGAGCCGAGCCCCCATGTCCGTGCACGTGGTCTCCCAGGCTGACGCCGGACGATTCGTTCGCCGCGAGCCCTTCTCGGCCCCACCGATGACGAGCTTCACGCCCTCATCGGTCACCGCCGACCCGGTTAGTATGAGCATCTACTCTCAGGATGGCGGGAGGGGACAGATCGCCCGACTCGATTTCGACGAGGCCAACCTGGCCCTGACCGAAGCCTGGGTGATCGATCAGCGAACTATCAACCACCTCACCCTGATCGGTCCGCCCGAGAAGCGCGTGCTCGTTTCCACCGAGGCGCCCCAAGCGGCGATGGGGTTCATCACGGGACGCACCGACTACGATGAGCAGCTGGTGTGGCGCTCGGCCGAGGACGCCAAGGAGCTCGCGAGGAGCGAGATCCTCCCCGCTATGTTTTACGGCGGGCCCGTGAACCCCGGTTTCGACGGTACGCAATTCTATCTGGGCCTCGACGGCAGAATCCTCGAGCTCTCGACCTCGGGCCCCGTCCCCGTGTGCGAGTAGATTGAGGGGGACCCGGCCGTCTACGACCAGGTGATGGAGCTATTGTCGGTGGACGCGGAGCCCAGACCGTCGCCGATCGACGTCGCTCTTCGAGGTGGTTCATGGCAAGGCGCGGTAAGCTTTCGCCCTGGCGACAAGGTGGGGCGATACGAGATCCTGGACCAGATCGGCGAAGGAGGCTTCGCGGTGGTCTACCTCGCGCAGGAGGGCGAAGTCCGCAGGCGAGTCGCCCTCAAGACGCTCAAGGCTGGGATGCACACGAGGCTGGTGCTCACCCGCTTCGAGGCGGAGCGCCAGACCTTGGCTCTGATGAACCATCCGTTCATCGCCCAAGTCTTCGATGCCGGGGCCACCGAGCAGGGCCTGCCGTACTTGGTGATGGAATACGTAGAGGGTACGCCCATCACCGAGCACTGCGCTCGCTACGGCCTCGGCCTCGAGGAGCGCTTGAGGCTTTTGATCAAGTGTTGTGAGGCGGTTCAGCACGCCCATCTCAAGGCGATCATCCATCGAGACCTCAAGCCTTCGAATATATTGGTGCGCCGGATTGACGGTCGCTCCGTGCCCAAGATCATCGACTTTGGGGTGGCCAAAGCCATAGGCCACAAGCTCACTCCCAATACCCTCCACACCGCGGGCGGGGTCCTAGTCGGGACGCCCGCATATATGAGTCCAGAGCAGTTGGGGGTGGAGGACCAGACCGGCACCGATACCCGCGTCGACGTATACGCCCTCGGCGTCCTCCTCTACGAGCTCTTGGTGGGCAAGCGACCCTTCGGATCCGCGAAGCCCGGCCCGTCCGGACTCGCAGAGGTGCTGCGCGCGATTCGGGAGGAAGAAGCGCCGCGCCCTTCGGCGGGGGCGCCCTCCCAGGCGCTGCCCAGGGCTCCCATGGGGGATCGCCCCCCACCGTTCCTGCGCCGCCAGCTCTCCGGCGATTTGGATTGGATGACGCTGAAGGCGCTGGCCAAGGACCGGGACCGCCGCTACGACTCGCCCCGCGAGCTCGCCGCCGACCTCGAGCGGTACCTGGCAAAAAAACCCATCAAGGCGCGCCCGCCCTCGGTCGCCTACCGAGCGATCAAGTTCCTTCGTCGGAACGCCGCCGCGGTCGCGGCGAGCGGGGTCGTATCTCTCTGCCTACTCATTCTGGCCGGAGGCGCGGTCATGCAGGCGCAGCGGGAGCGCCGAGCCCAACGAGAGCTGCTGAAGGTGGCGGAGTTTCAGGCCGCGCGATTCGAGGACATCGACGCCTATCGCATGGGCGAGCAGCTGCGACGCGATCTCCTCGCCCAGCTGAACGCTCCGGGATCGGAGGCCAGCCCCGAGGGCGCCCATCGACTCGACCGCGCCAACTTCACCACGCTGGCCGCGGCCGCGATTGAGTCTCATTTCTTCGCGCCCTCTCTCGCGGCCATCGAGGCGCATTTCGCCGATCAGCCGGAGGTCAAGGCGAGGCTTCTCCAGTCTCTGGTCGACGAGATGGCGGTATCCGGTGCCCTGGGTCGAGCCACCGTGGCTCAGGAGGAGGCCCTGGCCCTCCGCCGCCGCGCGTTGGGCGACAAGCACCCCGATACCCTCGAGTCGATCCATGGGATCGGCGCCCTTCTTCACGAGCAGGGGAGGATCATCGAAGCGGAGCTCACCCTCCGCGAGGCCGTCGCCGGCCGGCGCGAGGTCCTGGGCGACACGGATCCCCTCACTTTGGATTCTATCGAGAGGCTCGGCGTACTCCTGCGAGAGCGAGGACACTTCTCAGAGGCGGAGCGCTACTATCGGGAGGCCCTCGAGGGTCGACGCCTCGTCCTCGGCGCGCGGAACGACGATACGCTGATTGCTATCGGCAATCTCCTCGAGAACCAAGGCAAGCTCGAGGAAGCTGAGGAGTTCTACGTCGAAGCCCTGGACGTCCAACGTCAGACCCTCGGCGAAGAGCATCTGAGCACCCTTCAGTCGCACGCAAACCTCGGCTACGTCTTGTTCAGGCAGAACAAGTATGACGAAGCTGAGTACCATATCCTCCGGGCTATCGAGGGGTCGAGGAAGACTCTCGGTGATGATCATCTGACTACCCTGGACGCCCTGGCCCTTTTGGCTCGGTTGTATACCTTCCAGCACCGACTCCCGGAGGCCGAGGGGCTCTTGCACCAGTCCCTCGATGGCTTGCGGCGTTCGGTCGGCCATGAGCATCCGGTGACGCTGGTGGCCGTTAGCGACCTGGCCAACCTTCGCTTGACGCAGGGAAGGCTTGAAGACTGCGTCGCGCTCCTTCTCGAACTCACCGAAACTCAGCGAAGGGTCATGGGTCCAGACCACCCAGACCTACTCGTCTCCTACAGCAGCCTCGGTTTCGTACTCCTTGCCCAAGGGAGATATGCAGAGGCCCAGCCGTTGCTGCAGCAGAACCTCCTCGCGCTCGCGGAGACCCTGGGCGAACCTCACTGGCGGACCGCCGAGGGCCGCAGTCTCCTTGGCGAGGCGCTCGTCGGACTCGAGCGCCTGACCGAGGCCGAGCCGCTGCTCCTCGATAGCTACGCCCAGCTGAAGACCACCGTCCCCGAGGGGCGACGTCGGGAAAAGCTGGACGCGGCGGCCCGACGCGTCGCGGAGCTCTACCGCGCGCTGAACAGGACCGAGCAAGCCGAGAGATGGGGCCTTCCTATCGACGCGCCGGGTTTGAGGTGATGAGGCGTTTCGGCGGCTCGCTCGTGGCCCGCTGAAGGTCTTCTCGGCGGCCTTGGGCACCCTCTGCCGGACCGGGGCGGCAGTTTCTGCGGCAGAACGTAGGCAACTGCGGAGGGGGACCTTCCTTCGGCTGCGCCGCAGAGAACAATACGATCGGCATAGCTCCGAGTCCGAGGCCTGCCCTTTCGCGTACGCGGCCGTGCTGGCGGACGCCAATGTGGATGGGTTCAACGGGGCGCAAGACTACGCGTCGGTGGTCGCCCGAGCCGTGGACGAGGCCGAAGACGGTCACGCCTTCGTGACCGAGTTCGCGGACAGCACCGTCGGACTGAGCGGCGCTTCCCTTTGGTCGAGGATGTCCCTGCGTCGCTCCGCCCTGGAGTCAGCCACCTCGAGGGCCGAGCCCCGTGCTCTCACTCGCGCAGCGCAAGCCCTCTTTCGAGACCATCCTTTCGTGACCCGATTTCGCACGGCCCTCGAGGTGGCTGACTCCAGGGCGGAGCGACGCAGGGACATCCTCGACCAAAGGGAAGCGCCGCTCAGTCCGACGGTGCTGTCCGCGAA
>JBCBRU010000403.1:0-8140 GCA_039819565.1 Myxococcota bacterium
AGCATCTCGCGGTCGAGGCCCCGCTCGCCTTGGTACGCCACCGTCGAGGGCCAGCTTCGGTCCTGCACGACCACCTCACCGCGGTCCAGCGCGGGCTGAACGACCTCCTCCACGTGGATGCGCCGATCCTCGTGAAAAAGCCGCCACTCCTCGTCGGGTGGAATGCGATCGCGCTTGGATGCAGCGAGGGCACGGATGCGTCTCCCGAAGGGACCGTCGGTGGGCTCGCGAGTCAGGCGCACCGTATGTCCGGCCGCTTCCAGGTGCTGGGCCAGATTCTTGGCCAGCGTCGATTTCCCAGCGCCGTCGATCCCCTCGATGACGACGAGCAACCCGGGCCCCTTTCGTTCCACGACACCGATCGTGGGCTCCTTCCCCCGACATCGCAAGCGTGAGTCGGCCGAATCGCCTCTTCTTTGCGGTGAGACGAGGACGAGAGGCATTGCCGCAGGGCGTCGAGGGGGCGAAGGTCTGAGGGGATGGCAGAACGCAAGTTTCATTGCGACGGCTGCGGTGCCCACGTGGCCTTCTCTCCCGAGGCTCAGCGACTCGTGTGTCCCTACTGCGGCACCGAGAAGGCGCGACCGGAGAGCGAAGCAGAGGTGGTCGAGCACGATCTGGGAGGCGCCCTGGAGAAGGGCTTCGCGGAGGCTCCCACCGTCGAAGCTCAGACCCTGCGTTGCGGCGCCTGCGGGGCCACCACACGGATTGAGGGGCACGTCTTGGCCTCGCGCTGCCCCTTTTGCGATACCCCCTTCACGGCTCCCCCCACCGCCGAACGGGTCTTGCTGCCCCAAGCCACCCTCCCCTTCCGCGTGGAGGCACGGGACGCCCGTGAGGCGTTCTCGAAGTGGATGGCCGGGCGCTGGTTCGCCCCGAACGACCTTCTGCGCCGGGCACGGAAGGAGGGACTCGACGGCGTGTACCTCCCGTTTTTCACGTTCGATGCCACCACCGAGACCTGGTACCGAGGCGAGCGCGGCGATCACTACTACGAGACCGAGTCCTACACCGCCTACGAAAACGGAGAGGCGGTGCGAAGGTCACGTACCGTGCAGCGGACCCGATGGTGGCCGACCTCGGGAGCTGTCTTTCTCGGCTTCGATGACGTCCTCGTCCTCGCGAGCCAAGGTCTCCCCGAGTCCCTGGTCCGTAAGCTCGAGCCTTGGGATCTCGACGCGCTCGTCCCTCACGACGAGTCCTTTCTCTCCGGGTTCACGGCCGAGATCGACCAGAGAGGCTTGAAGGACGGCTTCGCAGAGTGCAAGACACGTTGCGAGCCCGAGATTCAAAGACAGGTCCGTCGAGACATCGGAGGCGACGTACAGCGCATCCACCATCACAACACCGCGTGGAGCGGGGTCACGTTCAAACATGTGCTCCTCCCCGTGTGGGTCGGGGCCTTTCGATACCGCGACGCCGTGTACCGGGTCGTGGTCAACGCCCGCACGGGGGAAGTCCAGGGCGAGCGCCCCTGGAGCTGGTGGAAGATCGGAGCCACGGTGCTCGCCGCGGCGGTGCTCATCGCGGTGCTGTACGCCCTGTTCGGAGACGAGCTCGGCTGACCCCGGTCGGGCTCGGAAGGCCCCTACGAGGCGGCTAGGGCGCATCCTCGGCGTCGAGGGCGCGGGCCAGGGCCTCTACCCGTCGGCGCTCGAGCCACCGGCGCACCGAGAGGAGCATCGCCAGGAGCATGGCGGGAAGCGTGAGCGCCAGAACCAACACCTCGGACAAATGCTCGGCCAGCGACACCCGCCGATCGAGGAGACGAAGCCCAATCCGGTTCGGGGCCAGGCTCCGGGCCCGATCCACGTAGCGACGAGCGTCTCCCACCTGGCCGGCGGAGAGGGCTCGGCTCGCGGCTTCCTCGTGCCAAGCGATGCTCACCTCTACGACGTCAGCACGACTGGCGATCGGAGCGTCCTCCAGAGCCTGGCGGGCGCGATCCAGATGCCCGAGGCTGAGATAGCCCTGAGCGAGGGCCACGTGGGCGTCGGTCATTCGCATCTCGGCCTCAGGAAGTCGACGGACCGACTGGCCGTCGGCGAGGACGGCGAGCGCGGCCGTGAAGTCGCCCCGCTCGAGCAGCGTCTCCGCCAGCGCTACGTAGATGCGAGCGATCGGGTCCGCGTTTCGCATGTACAGCTCCGGATCTTCCTCGTACACGGCGTCGAGGCGAGCCAGCGCCGCTCGGTAGGCGCCTTTGGCGCCGAGCCCCATGGCGTCCGCGATCTCGCCCTCGAGCCGGGAGCGACGATCGAACTGGCTGCGCTCGGCGATGGCGTCCACGAGATCTTCGACGCGGGGATAGGGCGAGGGGTCGAAGTCGAAACGGGTGCGCGCGACCTCTGCGAGGGCCTGGGGAGCGCGCTGGCCGATTCGACGGAGCACCGGTCGCACCGCGTCGTCGGCGGCTCCGAGAGCCTCGGCCAGCCCCAGCACGGCCATCGGTCCGAGCGCGTCGAGCGCCCGCTCCGCGGCCAGAGCGTCGGCCTCGCCGCGGGTCGAGCTACGGTCGGAGGTCGTCAGCACTCGAACCAGAGCCGGAACGGCGTCCGCGCGGTGGGTGGCCGCGAAGATCGCCATCACCGCTCTTCGAGCCTCGGGATCGCGAAGGCGAAGTTGCTGAGCGGGGGTGGCCCGCCCCATACGTTTCAGAAGTCGCGCGGCCCGGGCTCTCACTCCTCTCCCGGGGACCTCTCGGGATTTGGCGCCGGCCGCGCGCACCAAGGTGGGCACGGATCGAGGTCCAATGCGCAAGATAGCCTCCCGCGCTACCTCCGCGACCGCGTCCCGCGCGTTGACGCGGAGCAAGGTCGAGACCTGGCGAGCCCACCGGGGGAGAACACGGAGCCGAGGGTCGTTGGGAGCGCTGGCCACGACCATTTGGGAGGCCAGCTCGAGCACCGCCCGCCCCCACACTTCTCGCTCGAGTCGGTCGGGCAGGTGAAGAAGCACCTCGACCGGACGGGCGGAGCCCAGGATGCCCGCGGAACGCACCGCGAGGAGCATCCGCAGGGCGTCCGTCGCGCTCGGAGACCGGGGCAAGGTGGCGAGGGCCCGCGCGAGGGCGGCCCCAATCTCGGCGGAGCGCGCGGCTGGCCACTCCTCGTCCGGGTGAAAGCTGTCCAGCGCCGCGCGTTGATCGCTCGGTCGCGAGGAGGCGAGGAGCATGAAGGCGAGCTCGAGATTCGGGGCATCGACCCGATACGCCTGAATCTGGGCGTCGTAGGCGAGGTCTTCGGCAGCGGGGCTGCGGCGCCGCGCCGGAAGGGTGGTGACGAGGTCGACCCGGGTCACCGCCTGAGGGAGCAGGATCGCCTCGAGGGCTTGGTCTCGGAAGGTCCACCCGGGAATGGCCCGGGGAGACTCCCCTCCGCTCTCGACGAGGGCCACGTCCACGATGACGTCGGACACGGAGACCCCGAGACGGTTCTCGAGCTCGAGTTCGAGACGAAGACCGTCCCAGCGCGGAGGTCGTCCCCCCTCTCCGGTGAGGGCGCCCGCGCTCGAACGCACCTCGACGTAGGCCGGCGGCGCGGCCAGGACGAGCGCGACGACGGAGGCGAGCCCGGGGAGCACACCGCGAGCATCCTCGATGCTTCAAGGCGCGGGAAGCTTCACGTCGGCGACCAGCGTCCCTTTCTGAGGAGATGAAACCTCGATATCTGTTCGAGCCGTGCAGCAACTCGAGCATCGCGTTCCCCCTCCTCTGGTGGCCCTGGCCTGCCTCGCTCTCGGCGTGATCCTCCGCTGGGCCTTTCCCAGCCTGAGCTTCACCCTTCCGGGGCATTACGTGTGGGTCGCGATGTTCGTAGGTGCCGGCTTCGCCCTGGGCCGCGCCGCGTTTCAGTCTTTCGCTCGGGCTGAGACCACCTTCAGTCCCGTCCGGCCCGACCGCACGTCGACCCTCGTCACCACCGGAGTCTACGCGTGGACACGCAACCCCATGTACGTCAGCCTGGCTCTCGTTCTCTTCGGCCTCCTCTTGGCCTTGGGCAACCTCGCGAGCTTGCTGGCGGTGGTGGCGCTGGTGGCCTACCTCGACCGATTCCAGATTCAACCCGAGGAGAGAATCCTGAGGGGGCTCTTGGGCGACGAGTATGAGGAATACCTAAGAGCGGTCCGCCGGTGGATCTAGCTCTAGCTCTCGCCGCACATCTCCGCGAAACGCTTCTGAGCCTCGGCAATCTGGCTTTCACACTCAGTGCGGGCCGCCCCCTCCACAGTTGCGCAGAGGGCCGGCCCCATCTGCTGGATCTGGGCGCGAAGCTGGCGGCACATCGGGGAATCTGCATCCATCTCGAGCTCCGGCCCCCCCTCCTTACAGGGCCCAACGTAGGCGTAGCGAGCCACCATCGTGGGCTGCTTTTCCTCCTGGTGGTAGCGGAGCTCGAAATCTGCCTTGCCCTTCTTGAGGAACACGAGCCGGCTCGAGACGCCGCCGCACTCCACCGTGACCTCCGCCTTTTTAGAAGTATTGGCGACGACCTTGGGCTCGCAACCTTTGACCTCGCTCTCGTCGACACCGGTCCACATCCGCTTCTTCATATCGACGAAAGCATCCGTGCAGACGGTCATCGGTCCGGTCGGGCGGCCGCCATTGATGAGCTCGACCCGCCAGCGGCCTTCCTCGGCCGGCACGTCTTCGAGCACCTTGAGGGCGAGATCCGGGGCGGCGTGAGCAAGAGTGAGGACGATCACGAAGGAACCGGGCTGCATGGCCCCAGGTTGCCTCGGGGCCCTCAGCGGGTCCAGTGGCCCGAGCGCCCCCCTCGCTTCTCGAGCAGCTGCACCCGCTCGACGACCGCCCCCCGCTCGTGGGCCTTGACCATGTCGTAGAGGTTCAACGCGGCCACTGAAGCTGCGGTGAGGGCCTCCATCTCGACCCCGGTGGGGCCGGTGGTCTCGACCCGGGTCTCGATGCGCACCCCGTCCTCCACAACCTCGAGAGCGACATCGACGTGCGCTACGAGCAGAGGATGCGCCAGGGGCAAAAGGTCCGGCGTTTTCTTCACCGCCGCGATGCCGGCGATCCGGGCCACCGAAAGCGCGTCGCCCTTCTTGAGCTCAGAGGAACGCACCAAACGTACCGTATCGGGGCTGAGGCGTACGAAAGCCTCCGCCACCGCGACCCGGTGGGTATCCGACTTCTCGCCGACGTTGATCATGTGGGCCCCTCCGTCCGGGCGGAGGTGCGGGAGATCCGACATGACGCGAGGCTATCCAGCTCGACCCGTCGCGGTCGATGTCCACGACGTGGAGCGGACGGTCGCGGTTTCGAGTAGGCTTTCCGGCATGCAGGCGCACTGTCGAGCCGGGATCTTGGTGGGGCTCGGCCTCGCCCTCACGACGTCCAGCTCAGCTCTGGCTTTCGAATGCACACCGGCGACCGGCTCGACCTTCACTCAAGCCTGGAATCAGCGCTGCGTCCCCTATTGGATTCGGTCGGACGACGGGCTCTTCGCCGGCTCGGAGCTGGAGGCGCTGGTCGTGGCGTCCTTCAACCGGTGGAGCCTCGACGTAGAAGAAACGGACTTCGAGCTCGTCTTCGCCGGGTACACCGACCAGGGTGCGGGCTTCGACAACACCAAACCGGACGAGCAGCAGAACGTCGTGGTGTCGGTGTCGGGCGACGAGGCCACGGAGATCTTCGGAAACAACCTCGGCTTTCTCGCCGTCACCCTCACCTCCTTTTCGACCGAGACGGGGGAGATCTTCGACGCCGACATCATCTTCAATATCGGCCGGAACCCCTTCGCGGTGGTGGACGGGAGCTGTAACCCGGCCCAGGCCGATGCGCCCTTCGACATCGAGAACACCCTGGTCCACGAGATCGGTCACGTTTTGGGCTTCGATCACGTGACGGACCCGGAAGCGACGATGTTCGACACCGCGGCACCGTGCGAAACGAAGAAGCGGACCCTCGAGGCTGATGACCTCGCCGCGGTCCAGACCGTCTATCCCTCCGGAAGTCCCCCCGCGACCTGTCGACCGCCACCGAACTACGAAGGCCGAAACGGGGATCCCTCGGCCTTCCGAGACCAGTGTGAGCGGGCCACCGAGGATGGCTGCGGCTGCTCCACGGCCAGCGGCGCCCCGGGAAGCGGAGCCATGGGGGCGGGCCTGATGCTTCTTGGAGCGCTGGTGCTCCGCCGCCGTCGCCGCTGAGTCGTATCGAGACGGTCCCTCAGCAAAAGAGCGTCCCTTCGAAAAGCCCGACCGCGGTGTCCGATGTCCCTTCCGTGGTCGATCGCGCCCTGAGTCGATGGTGGGAGCCTTACCCCCCGCGCGACGCGGAGGAGCGGCTCCGCCTCGGCCTGCTCTGGGCCGTGGCAGGTGCAGGCCTTCTGACGGCATCGGCGATGGCCACGGCACATCTGATTCAGGGGCAGTGGGGACTCGCCCTCTTCTTCGGCGCCGCGGCGCTGATGCTCTTGGGTGTGCATCCGCTCACCCGCAGACGCCGTTCCCCGATGGTCGCGAGCCGGTTCGCCCTGGGGGTCTCCACGCTCTGTCTGTGGACCGCGGGCGCGACGGGCGCGAGCCCGCTCTCAGGGGTTGTGGCCGCCACCCCGATCGTCTTGGCGGGCCTCATCGGCGGGGAACGCACCTTGTCTGGCTACGTGGCCGCGACCTTGATCTACCTGCTGGGCTTCACCGACCTCCCGCCCCGCGAAGCCTTGGTGGCCACCCTCGTCTTGTCCGTCGGGGCTTGGGGTTGCGTACGTACGCTCCGCCACGCTCGCGAGGAGGCGGGCGAGCGGCGGGCGCGCGAGGACGAAGCCCAGGCGGCCCTCGAACGCTCCGAGTCCCGGGCACAGACCGCGTACGAAGCTCAGGCTCGAGACTTAGCGGTCATGAGCCACGAGCTTCGAACCCCGATGAACGGGATTCTCGGCCTCTCCGAGCTTCTCCTCGAAGAGCAGCTCTCTCCGAGCGCGCGGGTTCACGCCGAGACCCTCCGGGGATCCGCGCGCGCGCTGCGCGTGGTGATGGATGATCTCCTGGATCTGTCTCGGGAGGACGGGGAAAAGGTCCTCCTCGTGCCTCAGCCAGTGGCGCTGGGTCGAGTGTGTGAGGAGGTTCTCGATCTCGCTCAGTGCGGAGGCCGCGCGGCCGGCGTCGACCTTCGCTTCGACCCTTGTCCCCCCAAGACCATGGGCGTCCGGCTGGACGATCTGCGCCTGCGCCAAGTCCTCACGAACCTGGTCAGCCGCGCCCTCAAGGTCACCCGAAAGGGGTGGGTCCGGCTCGGGGTCGAGGTTCACCGGGGGCGGCTGCGCTTCGAGGTGGAGGATACGAGTCCCGGCATACCGCAAGACAGTATGCCAACCCTCTTCGATGCGCCCTCGTCCGGCGCCCCCCTCGACAGCCGTACCTTCGCGGGCACCGGGCTCGGACTCGCCATCAGCCGACGCTTGGTGGAAGCGATGGGAGGGAGCCTCGGCGTCGACGCCCCTCCGGGGCGCGGCGCCACCTTTTGGTTCGAGCTCCCTCTCGAGCGTTGCGCACCCCCGCCCCGTATCCTCCCCGAGGCCGGCTCGGTGGATCTGCCTGGGCACGGTCCGGTCGTGGTCGTGGACGACAACTCCGTCAACCGACTCGTCGCCACCAAGCTCCTGACCCGCATCGGGGTAGAGACGGAAGCTCTGGAGAGCGGCGCCGCCGCCGTCGAGCGCCTGCGCAAGGGCGACGTCCGCGCCGTCTTGATGGACGTTCAGATGCCCGACATGGACGGATTCGAAGCCACGCGGCGTATTCGGGCGGAAGAGGAGGAGGCTGGACGAAGGCGAGTGCCCATCCTCGGCTACAGCGCCAACGTACTTCCGGAAGACGTCCGGACCGGCCACGCTGCGGGCATGGACGGCTACCTTGCCAAACCCGCAGAACGAGAACGCCTCGTCGCCACCCTCATGGAAGCCCTCCTCCGCCACCACTGAAGGTCACGCGATACAAGAAGGGCTGGTCCCCTTGAGCCACTCCACCCGGAAGACGAAAGGCGCGCCGTGAGCCGAAGACGAACGAAGGTGAGGGGCGCGACGGTCCCACTAGGCCGGCATCTGACCCCGCAGCATGCCTTCCTTACGATTCACCTCGCGCTTGCGCACGAGGTCGAGCGTTGTCTTCGAGATCTGAA
>JBCBRU010000404.1:0-8081 GCA_039819565.1 Myxococcota bacterium
CACCTCGTCAAAGGCCCAGCCGTCGCCGCCGATAGTGTTCCGGATGCGTCGCCCCATGCGATCAGCAAAGGCCTGCGTGTGGGTGATGTGCATGATCTGAGCGCGCGGATAGATGCCCAAAATCCATGTCGGAACAGACCAAGATGCCGCCCAGCTCTTCATGTGGCGAGGCGGCGCGAAAATCATCAGGTTCGGTATCTCTCCGAACACCCATTTTTGAAGCGCTCGACACATCAACGTGTAGTGACGTGGCGGAGGGAGGGGGAATATCAGCCGCGAGTGCGAAAGGAGCCTTTCGCGCGCATCTAAGCGCAGCCACTGCTTGAGCAGCTGAACCTTTCGGACGTCGTCGGGGTGGGCAAGCTCAGGATCCGGAAGTTGACCCATAGAAAATCTGTTCTGGATCGATGCCGAGGCCGTCTAGTTCCTGAGTAACGCTCTCTTTTGATGCCGTGACTTCAACGGTTTGAGAAACGTTGTTTTGAATGGCAACGGTTGGGGTATCTGTAGAGCCCCAACGCTTTCGGTCGACGCAAGCAAGCCAATTCTTTTGAGCTCTCCATCGCCTATGCGCTGGGGGCCTCGGCCCCCAGGCCGGTGCGCGTCACCGTGAACGGGGCCGAGATGCCCCTGGCCTTTCCGCCCACCGGGTCCTGGCTTACCTGGACCACGGTCGGCCGATTCGTATCGCTCTTCGAGGGCGACAACACGGTCCGCGTCGAGGCCATCGGGAGCAGCGGCGCGAACTTCGACTATCTCGAGGTGGCCTTCGACGACACCCCGCGCGGGCAAACCTATCGGTTCAACTTCTCGGACGGCGGCACTCCAGCTCCTTCGGGATGGATCGCCGATGAGGGCGGCGCCTTCGGGATCGGTCGGGGCCCGTTCGGTCTCGACTACGGCTGGCGCGACCCCACTGCGGGAACCCCCGTGAGCCTCAGCGCCTACGGCCGCAATCGGGACCCCACGCCGGACGCCGATGTCTTCCGCGAGACCTTGGTGCACATGGACCACCCGAGCCCGGGAGCCCCCGCCGGCCTCTTCGAGCTCGACCTCCCCAACGGTCGCTATAGGGTGTGGATCCAGGCCGGTGACGCTGCCGACGAAGGGACCGGAGGGGCACGCCACGTCGTCGAGGTGGAGGGCGAGACGGTGGTGGATCTCCCCGTCGGGAGCGGCGCGGCCTCGTCGCGAGCCGGCTCTACGGTGGTGGAGGTCGGCGACGGGTCCTTGACCGTCCGGCAGGGCCCGCTGGGCGACAACACCAAGCTTCAGACCCTGGTCGTCGAGCCCGAAGGACGACTTGCGACCCCGGGCGTCCTTGGAACGACTCCCGCGGACGGGGAGACGGAGGTATCCACTCAGGTCTCGCTCTCCGCCAACTCGCTTCACCTCCCGAACCTGAACCAGGCCGGCCTGTCTTCCCTGGACAACGCCACCATCACCACCCAGACGGTTCGACTCGTCGACGCCGCTACGGGCGGCGTCATCCCCAGCAGCGTCAATGGAACCGGCGGAGGAGACGCCATCAACCTCACCCCGGGCAGCCCGCTCTCCGCCAACACCCGTTACCGATTCCTCATCGACGGCGTGAAGGACCTGGCCGGTATGCCCCTCCAGCCCTTCTCGATGGAGTTCAGCACCGGCGCCGGAACCACGCCGGGAGGAGGAGCTCTGAGCTCGGTGGCCTTTCAGAATGCGGGGCCGGTGGCCACGGGCGCCGGCTACACCACCCTCACCATCGGCCCGGACGGAAAGCTCTACGGTCTGGCCGTGGGCGGCGAAATCCACCGCTGGCCGATCGCGAGCGGGGGGACGCTCGGTCCCCAGGAAGTTTTGACCGGCCTGACGAGCGCGCGAGGCTCGCGGCTCGCCATCGGCCTCGCCTTCGACCCCAACGCCTCCGCGAGCAACCTCGTCGCCTACGTCTCCCACTCGTCGCTCGCGTTCTCTGGGGCCCCCGCATGGGACGGAAACATCTCTCGCCTCTCGGGGGCGAACCTCCAAAACGAAACTCTTCTTGTCACGAGACTCCCCCGGTCGATTCGCGATCACGTCACGAACAGCGTCGCCTTTCGCCCGGGCGAGGCAAACGCGCTTTACTTCTTGGTGGGGAGCAACAGCGCTGGCGGCGCGCCCGACTCCGCGTGGGGCAACCGCCCCGAGCGACTCCTCAGCGCCGCCCTGCTGAGGCTCGACCTGAGCCGGCTCCCCGCAACCCTACCTCTCGACGCCGAGACCTCGATGAGCCAGAGCGTCATCAACGCGGCCAGCCCCTCCTCCCCGACCCTCTCGGACGGGACCTATAACCCCTACGCCACCAACGCCCCGCTCCAGCTCTACGCCACAGGGATTCGCAACGCGTACGACCTCGTGTGGCACTCCAACGGTCAGGCTTATGTCCCCACCAACGGCACCGCGGGGGGAAGTCAGTCGCCCGCCTCGGCGGCCGGCACCCGGCGGCCCGACGGGAGCTTCTATTCGGGCCCCAGCATCCCCGCTATCGGCCCCAACGAGGTGCAACGCGACTGGCTGTTCCGTATCGACCCGAATCGCGCCCTCGCCTACTACGGCCACCCCAATCCGCTGCGAGGCGAGTACGTGCTCAACCGAGGGTCCGTCGACGCCGCCCGATATCCAGCGGGGACGGCGCCGGATGCCAACTATGCCGGGGCCGCGTTCGACTTCGAGTTCAACAAATCACCCAACGGGGTGATCGAGTACCGAAGCAACGCCCACGGCGGCGCCCTGCGGGGCGCGCTCCTCGTCTGTCGGTACAGCGGAGGTAGCGATGTCATCGCCCTCCTGCCCGACGGTCCCAGTGGCGACGTCTCGACCTCTCGCGTGGGTATCGCGGGCCTGACCGGCTTCCGAGACCCGCTGGACATCACCGAGGACGTGTCCACGGGAAACCTCTACGTCTCGGACTTCGCCACCCAGGAGATCATCCTCCTCCGGCCCACGACCCCCTCGGGGGGAAGCGGCGGCCCAACCACCTACGAGGCGGAGGCGGCGACGCTGACGGGAGCGCTGGTGTTCTCGGGCCGAGGCGCCTCGGGCGGACAATACGTCGACTACCAGAACCCCACTCAGGACGCGGTGGAGTGGTCGGTGACCGTGCCCAGCGCGGGCACCTACCAGGTCACGGTCGAGTACCAAAACGGAAGCCCCGCCTCTCGCCCCCTCGCCCTCGACGTGAACGGGGTTCGCGCCGCCTCGGTCGTGGACTTTCCACCCACCGGCTCGTGGGCGACCTGGACCCGCACCGGCTTCACGGTCAGCCTGGCGAGCGGGGCCAACCAGCTGCGGCTGGTTGCGGACGGCAGCAGCGGACCCAACATCGACTTCATCACCGTTCAGTAGACGGAGGGATTATCCACTCGCGTCGAATTGAGTCTTCGAAACGACCCGAATAAGGGAGGGCCTCCGCGCGGGCTATCTCCCGCCCATGTTCTTCCGAGACATCGCGCTCATCCTCAGCGCGGCCGCCCTGACCGGGTCCGCCGCGGGCTGCACGTCCTCGAAGGCCCCGACCGAGCCTGGGGCGAAGGGGGCCGCGGCCGGGCCTCCCACCGTCGAGACCGTGGCCACCTTCCCGGTGCGCCCCGGTAATCTCTCCGTGACGCCGGCCGGGCGCATCCTCATCACCAACTCCCCCCTCGCGGGCCCCTCGGTGAAGCTGGCCGAGCTGACCCCGCAGGGAGACCAGCGTCCCTACCCCTCCGCGGCCCTGGCCGAGGGCAAAGAGGCGACGATCCAAGGGGCCATCGGTATTCGCACCACCGACCAGGGCATGACCTGGGTTCTCGACATGCCCACCCACACTTTCTACGGAATCGAGGAAGAGACGCGCGAGGTCGCGAAGAGGTGGACCCTCCCCGACGACGTGCTCACCCCCACGAGCTTCCTCCAGGACTTCGCCCTCGATCAAAAGCGCAAGCGAGCCATCATCGCCGACATGACTCAGGGAGATCTAAAGAGCGCTCCCACTCCGGCCTTCATCGTGGTCGACCTCGAGACGGGCAAAGCCCAGCGCGTGGCCGAAAGTCACCCTTCAATGATGCCGGAGATCGAGGGCGGCTTCGCCCTCAACCCCATCACCATCGATCCAAAGTACGAATACGTCTACTTCGGCGCGCTCAACGGTCGGACTCTCTACCGCGTCCCCGCCGCCGCCTTCGACGGAGACGGGGCCAGCGTGGCGAATTCCATCGAGAGATATGGACCCAAGAGTTTCTGCGACGGCATCACCGTCGACGGCGCGGGCCACGTGTACGTAACCGACGTCGAGAGCAAGGGTTATGGCGTCACCACGCCGGACGGATACCGCCTGATCGCCAAGCTCCCGGAGGATCAGTCTTGGCCGGACGGGCTCAGCTTCGGCGTTGATGGATACATCTACGGCACCGTGGACCAGCTCGACCGGACCGCCGCCCTGGCCGGAAAGGAGAGCGGGACGGGCGCCTATCTCATCGTTCGGTTCCGGCCCTTGGCCCCCGGCGCGCGCGGCCGCTGACGGCATCGAGCCCCAGATGTCGACCGCTCGTCTCGCGTCTCTTCTCATGCTCTCAGGGCTCACGGCCTCGGTGGCCCGCGCGGATGAAGGCCCGCGCGACTACGGTCGCCTGGATCTCGCCGCGGCCATCTCCGGACTCCCCGCTCAGAGCGATAAACCCTTCGTGGACGCGCGACTCCTCGACAACGGAGCGGTGGGAGTCCGCGTCTTCCGCGTATATCATCGCGTCCCGCGGCACCACCACGCCTACTCGTCGACCTACCTCGTGATTCAGTCCGGTCGGGCTCGATTCCGACTCGAGGGCAAGGAGACCTTCGTCGCCGGGAAAGGCGACATGGTGTTCTGGGAGCGAGGCGTGGATCACGAGGTGACCGAGATCCTGGAGGCCCCGCTCGTCTTCATCTCGGTGGACGCCCCCACCCGCCGCGAGGGCGATGCCCGGGCACGGGCAAGGCGTCAGCTCGAGCCCGCTTCGCCCTGAGGACACGGGCCCTAGATACGCTCACCTCGTCGTCGAGTCGTTTCACGAAGAGCCTGACTCGAAATCGCCATACATCTCCAAATCAACGACGTCTGCTAGCTGAGCTTCGGGAAGCGCGCGAAGACGAAGTCGATGAGCGCCCGCACCCTACGGTTTGGGGTTCGCGTGCCGGGGTAGGCGATCTGCAGCGGATACGGCTGCTGGGAAGCGAACGCGCCCAAGACCTCGACGAGCGCCCCGCTCTCCAGGTCCCCCGCCACGTCGAGGTACGACTTCAGGGCGAGACCCCGCCCCTCCAGACACCATCGCCGCACCAGCCCTCCGTTGTTCGCGAGGCGGTTCCCGGTCACGGCGATCGACTGCTCCTCTCCGTCCACGTTGAAGGTCCAGCTGCGGTCCACGTTGTCCCCGAACTGCATGACCAGGCAGTTGTGGGCCCCGAGCTCGTTCGGGTGTACGGGGGCGCCTCGAGCCTGGAGATAGGCCGGCGACGCGCAGACCAGCCTGCGGCTCGAAGCGAGGCGACGAACGACCATCGAGCTGTCCTTGAGCGCGCCGTAGCGGAACGCGAGGTCGAAGCCCGCCCCGGCCAGGTCGGCCCAGCCATCGTGAAGGTTGAGCTCCAAGCTCACGTTCGGGTGTTCCTCGGCGAAGGCGTCCAGGATCGCCGCGAGTCGGTTCACGCCGAGATCTTCCGGGGCCTGGACGCGGATGCGACCCGACAGCTGCTCCGCCCCGTGGCGAAGCAGGGCCTCGAGCTCCCGGGCGTCATCGACCAGGGTTCGCGCGCCCTCCAGGAGCATTCGCCCTTCTTCGGTCAGACTGAAGGACCGGGTGGTGCGGGCGAGGAGAGTTACGCCGTAGTGGCGCTCCAGGGCGGCCAAACGCGCCGACGACGCCGCTGCGGAGAGCCCCAGATCCCGTCCCGCCGCTGCCACCCCGCCGCGCTCGATGATTTGGATGAAGAAGTCGAGGCTCTCCAGGCGATCCATGGTCCTGCCATCAGGACTATTCGAGACCTGAGGACAAGAGGGGCCATGAGTTCGGGGCGGCTTCACGCCGAGTTCACATCGCCCCTGCGATGACCTCTCCCGAGCGAGGCCCGGAGGCCTCGCGAGCTGGAGAACCTATGAAATCGACGAGACTTGCGACCCCTTTGCTGGTGACGGCCGCCTTCGCCGCCGCCCCTGGGGCGGTATACGCGACCCCGAGCCCAGAGCGGGTGCTCATCGTGGTCAGCGGCCACGGACAGAGCCGCGGAGCGACCCGCCCCGGCTACGACTTCGAAGAGTTCGCGCGCGCCTACACCATCTTCACGGCCCACGGGGTCGCAGTGGACGTGGCGAGTCCGCGAGGGGGCCCGGTCGAGACGGACGAGTACGACCCGAAGGACGAGCTCCAGCGAGCGGTGCTGGAGGACCCGGCCGCTTCGGCCAAGCTCGCCCGGACGCTGGCGGGGGGAGAGGTGGAGCCGGATCGGTACGCGGCGGTGTTCGTGGTCGGGGGCAAGGGCGCTATGTTCGACCTCCCCCACGCAAGCGACATCCACTCGGCCATCGCTCGGATCTACGACTCGGGCGGGGTCGTCTCGGCGGTGTGCCACGGACCGGCCGCCCTCGTGAACGTCAAGCTCAGCAGCGGTCGCTTCTTGGTGGAGGGCAAGACCGTCAACGGCTTCACCAACCTGGAGGAGTCCCTCTTTGGAAAGAGGTGGGCGGCAGAGTTCGAGTTCATGCTCGAAGACCGCTTGCGGGCTCGCGGCGGGACGTTCGAGAGCGGTCCCTTCATGCTGGAGCACGTCGCGACGGACGGGCGCCTCATCACCGGCCAAAACCCGACCTCCACGGACGGGGTGGTGGAAGCGGTACTGCGCCAGCTCGGCCGAACTCCGAAGCCGAGAAGCGAGAGCCCGAAGACCGCTAGCTTAGCCTTGATCGCGCGGCTCCTCCGCGACGAGGCCGGAGCCGCGGGAGCCTACGCGAAGAGCCCGGACCGATTCCACGGACCGCTGATCGCGATGTACGGATACTCTTACGCCAAGGTCGCGGAAGGGGCGCCGGCGCTGCGTCACGCCCTCGCGCTGATGGAGATGGTGCCGGAGGTGAAGGACAAAAAACAGATCCGCTTGGCCGTCGCGGAGGTCTACGAGAAGCTCGGCGACCGGACCACCGCGAAGCGGGTGCTCGAGCAGCTCCTGGCCCAGGCCCCCGAGTTCGAACCTGCCCAGGAGATGCTGAATCGCCTCTGACGTGCCAGATGCCGCAATCTAAACTGCACATCCTCCTCGTAGAGGACGAGGTCGCGCTCGCCGAGAACGTCGCGGCCTTTCTCGAACCTCGGGGGCACACCCTGGACTTCGCTACCGACGGGGACCAGGGCTTGGACCTCGCCCTCGAGCACGCCTATGACGTGGTCGTGCTCGATCTGAACCTGCCTCGGCTCGACGGGCTCGAGGTCTGCGCGCAGCTTCGGAAGCGGAGCCTACGGCACGTGCCGGTCCTGATGCTCACCGCCCGGGACACCGTGCAGGACAAGGTTCTCGGCTTCGAGACGGGGGCGGACGACTATCTCACCAAGCCCTTCGCCCTCGAGGAGCTCGAGGTTCGGTGCGTGGCCCTGTCTCGGCGGCGGTCGCTCCACTTGGAGCGCACCATCGAGCTCGGTCCCCTCGTGGTCGATCGCAGCCGACAGACGGTGACGCGAGAGGGGGCCATCATCCCACTGCGCAACGTGGGGTACCGCATCGTCGAGTACCTCGCCGAAAACTACCCGAGGGTCGTTACCCGCTCCGAGCTCGCCCACCACATCTGGAAGGATGACCTGCCGAACTCGGATGCGCTCCGATCCCACATCTATCAGCTGCGTGCCGTGCTCGATAAGCCCTTCGCTCGGCCTCTCGTAAAGACGGTGAGCGGGGCGGGCTTCGTGCTCGAAGTGGAGAGGAGTTGATGGCGAGAGCCACCTCCCTAGCGACGCAGGTCCTCGTCTCCTTCGTGGGATTCGGACTGATCGTGTCCGCGCTCTTCACAGGGCTGAGCTTCATCCTGCTCCTCACGGTCGAGGACACCTTCATCGCCCGCTCTC
>JBCBRU010000405.1:0-8073 GCA_039819565.1 Myxococcota bacterium
CGGCGAAAAATCCCACCGAGGGGGGAGCGAGACCTCGTCGTCCTCTCCCGGGCCCCAGCCCACGCTCTCTTCGAAACCCGAAGAAACGACTGGTCTCAGGTATGACTCTTGCCAGCAAACTCACCCCGTATAGGTACGCGACTCTAACCGCGACGATCAAGCTCCCGCTTCGTTCTAGGCTCTTTCCTCAGCGCAGTCCGGGCACGCACCGCGCAACTGAACTGTCGCGGTCTGAATCGATGCCGCCCACCGACCTTCCATCGAAATGGAGGCGGTGAGCTCCGCCGGGAGGCAAGCCACTCTGCCACAGGCGTTGCAATAGAAATGAGGGTGATCGTGACTATCGCCCTTTGCTCCCGCGAGGACGTAGCGAGCAATGCCTCCGGCCCTGCTCACCACGGATGCCAAGCCCGCATCACGCAGCTTGACCAAATTTCGATAGATAGTTGCTGGATCCCAATCGGTCTCGCCCAGACGCTCCAGGACGTCGCTGTGAGAAACCGGGTGCTGCGAACGGGACAGCACTCGCAACACACCCAGCCGAGGGCCGGTCGCTCGCAGCCCGCTCTCACGGAGGAGTCGCCGGGCTTCGTCCTTCGATATACTCATGGGCGTCCTTGCGTTACTACGAGCTACAGGGAAAGACCTATACGAAGCGGTTTGCACATGCAAGCCACTTGCGTTTAGCGTGTTCCGAGTCCTCGGGGGCCACCATGCCGACGTACGTCTACGAGACCCTTCCGAGAGAGGGAGAGGAACCCCAGCGCTTCGAGATCATTCAGCGCATGTCTGATCCGGCCCTATCCGAGCACCCGGAGACCGGGGTGCCGATCCAGAGGATCATCATGGCGCCGGCGTTGGCCATGAAGCACTCGGCCAGTCGGCAACGGGACGTGCTGAGCGACGCGAACCTGAAGCGTCACGGCTTTACCCGTTACGAGCGAGCCGGCGAGGGGACCTACGAGCGCACCGCGGGGACGGCAGGTCCGCGCCGCATCCAGCGATAGTCAGCGGCAGGCGCCGGACTCCACGCACATGCGGTATGAGAAGCCTCTGTCCCGCTCCACCGTACGTATAGGCCTCGTCGGCCTCGCGACCCTCGCCTACGCGGTCCTCCGCTACGTGGTCCTCGGTCCGGTCCCCGCGGAAGACATCCCGCTCTTCGTCGTGAACAAGGCCGTGTCTTTGGCGGCGGTGACGCTCTTTGCCCTTTCGTGGATGCTCTCGACCGCCGCCCCCGACGCCCGCCTCTACGGTCGCTGCGGCACCTGGCTGGTCTTTGCGCACTGCCTTTTATCGCTCCTGCTGTTCTCAGTTCGCGCTTTCGAAACCTTCTTGGATCCGTCTGGACGACTCCGCCTCAATGTACAGTTTGCGATGCTGGTGGGGATCTTCGGCGTGCTGGCCTTGGCTTGGCAGCACCTCCACCCGAGCGATCGAGGCGTGAAACTCGCCAGGGGCCTGGTGCTCGGCACCGCGGTGGCCCACGTCGCTTTTCTCGGGTCGAGAGGGTGGTTCACCCCCGATGAATGGCATGGGGGGCTCCCTCCGATGACGCTGCTCGCAGCCTCGCTTGGCCTGCTCGCCCTTACACGTCCGCTGTGGCGCGCTTCCAAATAGGGCCTTGCAGATGCAAGCCACTTGCAATCGTCGGATGGGCGTCCCAGTCTCAGCGGTGGTAGCCCATGGCATCCACAACATCAGGGGCCATTGGCCTGTCAGACCGCAAGGGTCGTCCCCAAGCTCCGGCCTTCCCGGCCGGTGGTATGGCGATGGTGTCCGCATGAATGGGCCGGCGCAACCCTACCGAAGGTGCGTGCTCCACGTGTGCACGTCGTGTCGTGCGCCTGGCTCACCGCGTGAGCCCTTCGAGAGCCGCCCAGGATACCAGCTCTATCGGGAGCTCCGTTCGTCCATCGGAGAGAGCGCCTTGGCTGACTATGTGGAAGTCCGGTCCGCGGAGTGCCTGAGCCTCTGCCCACGCCCCTGTGGAATCGCTCTGTCCTCGGCGGGCGCGTGGAGCTACCTGTTCGGGGACCAAAGCCTCCCGTCCGCCCGCGAGGTCGAAGCGTGCGTCGAACTATACGCACGGACCACGGACGGATTCATGCCGAGGGACCAGCGTCCAAAGTCCTTGCGTGCGAGCGTGCTCGGCCGTGTGCCTCCCTTACCAGGAGGGCGCTGATGCATCTCGCCGAGGGTGTGCTCCCGTTCGGGCAGGCGATGGCCTGGACCGCCCTGGCCGCGCCCGCGGTGGTGTGGAGCCTTCGCGGGGAGCGGCAAGCGCAGACGTCGCCGTCGTCCTCACTCGTGATGGCGGGAGCCATGAGCCTCCTCTTCGCCGGGACGCTGTTGCCGCTCCCGGTGCCCGTCGTGGGCGCCACCAGCCACATCTGCCTCACCCCCGTTCTGGGCCTCATCGTGGGGGTCCGTCGCATCATCTGGCCTACGTTCTTCGTGCTCCTGCTGCAGGCGGTCTTCTTCGCCCACGGAGGACTCACCACGCTGGGGATCAACACCCTTACTCTGGGGCTCCTGGGCCCGGTGACGGCGGCGGCGCTCTGGGCTTTGTTTCGCGAGCTTGGCATGAACCGAGCCCTCGCGCTGGGGCTCGCCTGCGCCCTCGGGGACCTGGCCGTGTACGTGGGAGACGCCGTCGTCCTCGCCGTTGCGCTCGCCGACGTCACGGCCCCCATGACGACCTTCACGGCGGTGCTGCTCGGGTTTGCGCCGGTCCAGGTCCCGCTGGCGGTCCTCGAGGCCGTCGCCTCCATCGGCATCGTTCGACTCTTGGCCGAACGCCGCCCCGATCTCCTGCCCGCGGCTCTTCGCGAGGTGCGCAACCTACCCGTACGTGGCGCTTCCGCGATCGTTCTCTTGTTGGGCGTGGGTCTATCGGGATGTCGATACGAAGGTATCGACGGTACGGTGTTTGGAGCCACGGCCGAGAAGGGAGGGCTACCGCCGACCCAGAGCCTCATCGACCTGAGTCAGGGTGAGGTCGGGCTCGCAATGTCGATCGTCATTCTGTTCGCACTCGGGTTCGTCGCCGGGCGCAGCTGGGAGCGGCTGCTGGGAGCGGGCCGCGATGCACTTCCACGCTGAGCATTCTCTATTCTTCGAGAGCCGACGACCGCTCTGGGCGGCCGCCCTCGCGTTCGGGCTGGCCGTGTCCGTGCTCATCGTCAACGCCGCAGCGCGCAGCTCCACCTTCTCTTTCTTGGCCGGGGTCATCGGCCTGGTCCTGCTTGTGTCCGCGCGAGCACGGCGAAAGAGCCGGGTGAAGCCCGCTCTGGCTTGGATCGTCGGCCTGGTGCTCGTCGCGATGCTGAGCCAGGTGGTCCTCCAGCTCGACACCAACACCCTCCTGGAGGCGACCCTTCGAGTCCTATGCGGGGTGATCTGGGTGCTTTGGCTCGGCAGTCAGGTCGACTGGGCGTCGATGCGACAGCTTCTCCGGCGCGTGGGGACTCCAGATTTCGTCGTGGCCAGTTTGGACCACGCGGTGATGCACGGGGTGTTCACGCAGCGGGAGTGGGTTCAAAGACGCGACGCGGCGCGCCTCCGCATCGGGTCTCGCCACCTGCCCCTGACCGCCTGGGGCCCCCTGCTGGGCGAAGGGGCCCTACACGCCTTCGGTCGTCTCGAGAGCGCCGAGGAGAACGGGCTTCTCCGCGCCGCACCGCGCACCGACTCGGGCGCCCAGGGAGGCGTCGCCCTCGACGAGGTGAGCGTCGAGCGCGGAGGGCAAACGGTGCTCGAGCAGGTCAATCTGCGGCTGGCGAGCTCGGAGTGGCTGCTCTTGTGCGGGCCCAGCGGCGCCGGGAAGTCGAGCCTTCTGAGGCTCCTCGCGGGGCTCGACGGCCCCGGCCAAGGCCGCGTGACCCGCTTCGGCCGTACCGTGTCCTCTCAGACCCCGCTTCGATCCCGTTTCGACGGACGCGTGGCCCTCCTCTGCCAAAATCCCGAGCACCACTTCATCGCGAGCACGGTGCTGGAGGACATCGCATGGGGCCCCATTCATCGGGGCTTGGACGCTCGAGAGGCGCGCGACCGGGCCGCGGAGACCGCAAAGGCCCTGCGTATCCACCACCTAAGGGATCGGCCTTGTCATCAGCTGAGTTTCGGGGAGCAGCGTCGCGTTGCGCTGGCCGGCCTCCTGGTCCTCGAGCCGGAGCTGCTGCTTCTGGATGAACCCACCGCCGGCCTCGACCCGGTCGCGTCCCAGGAGCTGCTCCGGCTCGTGGAAGCCTCCGTTCGTCGAACCGGCGCGACCTGCGTATGGGCCACCCACGACCTCCACGTGTTGCCTCCTCTCGCGGCCCGAGTCGTATTGCTGCGAGACCGCGAGGTGGTCTTTGATGGCGCTGCGACCGAAGGACTGTCGCCGTCCTGGCTGGTTCGAGCCGGTCTCGCCGTAGACAAAGATGAGGTGGAGTAGCGATGTTGTTCGGGACACCTCGACGCCGCCCCGACCTAAACCGGATTCGGGCCATCAAGAACGCGCTCTCGAAAGCCCTAGACCTTGCCGACGACGTCACCATCACCGTCACCGAACTGGCGTGCCTCGAGGAGGGATGCCCACCCCTCGAAACGGTTGTCGGCCTGCTTCGACCGAGCGAACCTCAGCTTCAGTTCAAGCTCCACAAACCCATCGACGCCGTCGACGCTCAGGACCTCAAGCAGGTATGCACCGCATGGGGATTCGACGTCGAGACGCTGGTGCTCACCGCACCGCCACCTAAGGACAACTGAATGGAAACTCCACAAAACGTACCGGTCACGATCCTCACGGGCTTCCTCGGCTCGGGGAAAACTACGTTGCTCAATCGGATCTTGAGCGAGGAACACGGAAAGCGGATCGCAGTTGTCGAGAACGAGTTTGGCGAGGTCGGCATCGACCAGGCCCTCGTCATCAACGCGGACGAGGAGATCTTCGAGATGTCGAACGGCTGCATCTGCTGCACCGTTCGGGGGGACCTCATTCGGGTCCTCGGCAACCTCATGAAGCGTCGGGATAAGTTCGACTACGTGTTGGTCGAGACGACCGGGCTCGCCGACCCTGGCCCTGTCGCCCAAACCTTCTTCATGGACGACGAGATTCGCGAGGAATACGCGCTGGACGGAATCGTCACTCTCGTCGACGCCGCTCACATCGCGCAACAGCTCGGCCGAAGCGACGAGAGCACGGAGCAGATCGCTTTCGCGGACGTCATCGTCCTCAACAAGACGGACCTCGTCGACAGTGAGACCCTCGACGGGATCGAGGCGCGCCTTCGAGACATGAACCGAATGGCACGTATCGTTCGGAGCGAGCGAGCCGACGTCGCGGTGGATACGGTCCTTAATCTCAGCGCCTTCGACTTGGACACCGTCCTCGAGCGTCGTCCTACTTTTTTGGAGCCCGAGTATCCCTTCGAGTGGACGGGCGTGTACGCGCTCGATGCGGGCCGCTACGAGCTGAGCCTGGCTGAGGGCCCCGATCCGGCGATGTCGATCGTGGTCACGCCCGATCAGGGCACGGACGACACGGCTCTCCGCAACGGTGCCGAGTGGTGTGTTCGCCGGTACGCCGAAGATCCGGAAAACGTGTCGCCTGGACAGACGCTCTCGATCGGAAAGCACCTGAACCTCGAGCTCGAGGCCTCCGGGCGCAAGTCCTTCTTCATCGAGGTCGCGGGGCCGACGCGGCTCGGTCTCTACACTCAGCACACGGCCGAGGAGTTCGACCTTCGCCTGACGCGAGCGGGGTCCGAGGGCGAGGAGATCGCCTTCGAAACGGAACGGACCTGGGTGGCCCAGCACGAGCACGATGACGAAGTGGGATCGATCTCCATCGAGCGGGACGGCGACGTCGACCCCAAACGGCTCAACGCCTGGCTCGGCGAACTCCTTCGTGAGCGGGGCGTCGATATCTTTCGCATGAAGGGCTTCATCAGCCTCGCTGGCGAAAAGGATCGGTTCGTGTTCCAGGGGGTCCATATGCTCTTCGACGGCCAGCCGGATCGTCCCTGGGGAGACCTCCCGCGACGTAATCAGCTCGTTTTCATTGGCCGTAACCTCGACGAGGCGGCCATGCGCGAAGGCTTCGAGGCATGCCTGATCTGAACCCAGACCAGCCTCGGGGCGTGCTGCGAGAGGGCTGGGCCGCATCCGTCGGCGACTACGCTATCGCTGGGGGCTGGACCCGGGCCGGCCAAACGCTGGTGGTCGGAGATGCTGCAGGTGGCGTGTACGCCTTTGAGGGAAAGTCTGGAGCCATCGCTTGGTCGAGGGCCAACGCCCACGAGGGCGGGGTCCTCGCCCTTGCGGTTCATCCCAAAAAGCCGCTCTTGGCCACGTCAGGCCAGGACGGAAGGGTTCTCATTTGGGGGGCGGCCGACGGGCGGATCTATCACACCATCGAGTTCGGGAAGGACTGGGTGGAGAAGATCACCTGGTCGCGGGACGGACGCAGTTTGGCCGCGTCCTGCTCGCGAGTGGTTCGCGTGTTCGGAGCCGACGGCGCGGAGCTGTGGCAATCCGAAGAGCATCCCAGCACCGTGAGCGCGGTGGCGTGGTCGAGCGCGCAGGAGCTGGCCACGGCTTGCTACGGCCAGGTGACCTTCTTTGAGGGTTCCACGGGCAAGCCCAAGCAGAGACTCGAGTGGAAGGGTTCCCTCGTGTCGATGGTCCTCAGCCCTGATGGCGGCGTCGTGGCCTGCGGAAGCCAAGACAACTCGGTCCACTTCTGGCGTCGCAGTACGGGAGAGGACTCGATGATGTCCGGGTATCCAGGCAAGCCCTCAGCCCTGAGCTTCGACAGCAGCGGAACCCTCTTGGCGACCGGTGGAGGTCCGTTGGTCACCGTGTGGAGCTTCCACGGAGGGGGTCCGGAAGGGACCCAACCGGGGATACTGGATCTGCACCAACACACCATTACCACCCTAGCTTTCGCCGGGAAGGGCATGCGTCTCGCCTCTGGCGCCCGAGACGGCGCGGTCATCGTGTGGTCGCTCAATCGCAGTGGGGACGGCGCTCCGGTCGGAGGGGCGCTGCTGCCGGACGTGATCGCGGAGCTGCACTGGCGGCCGGACGGACGCGGGCTGGCCGCGCTCGACGCGCAAGGTGGGGTGACCACCTGGCGAGTCAGCAGTTGAGCCGCCCCGCCGGTCCAGGATCATGACTCGGCGACCTCGGCCCTGATCACTCCGCACACGCCTTCTCCGGGCGTCACCAAGAAGACCTCTTCGCTGACTCTTTCGCTCTCCGGCGTGTTCGCGATCAGCTGCGCGGTCAGGTCGAGAAAGTCCGTCGCCTCTCCGGCCCCCACGACGACCGCACCTCGGGCAGGAAAAGAAGCAAAGAGGACCTCGGCGTCGAGGGTCTCGGCGAGCCCCTGCACCAAGCTTCGGTCCAGGACCTTACTTCCAGCGAAGAAGTGTTCATCGAGGAGATAGATGGGAAGCGCACCTATCCGCTTCGGACGGATCCCGAGCCGAGCCAGATTGTGAAGGGAGGCTTCGAGGAGTTCATCGAAGTCCTCTTCGGACGACAGATCGAGATACTCGACGGAGGAAGGACGATCCCGAACGAGAAAGATGTGGGGGACTTCGACCCCTTCGAGTTCTTCGTCGAGGGTCAGGAGCGGTTGACTGCGAGGTCCGGCCTCACCTCCGAAGCCAGCGGGGCGGATCAGAGGAAGGATGGGACCATCCGCGGCCGGCTCGGCCAGGGTGTCGAGTTGCGCGGAAGGCCCGGGCGATACGCCTTCGGAAACCAGTCGATGGGCGCGCCCGAACACGTTGGCCACCTGGTCACCGAGGACCCAGGCGTACGGAACGGTGTCCCCAAAGAGATCGCGGCGCCCCCAAGCCCCCCCATGAAGGGCGGAAAAGACCACCCCGGTGGCCGCGGCGAGCTCGACCCAGGCCCGAGCCTGCTCCACGACGGTCGAGAAACCGTCTCCTCGAGCCTCGAGCAGGCCGCGCTCGAGCCTCATCTTCGCCGTTTTGCGGGTCCTGACCGCTCGAGGGCTGGACGGCGTCGTCTACGCGGCGCCTGAAGAGCCCCCGGGTTTCTTGCGAACCGCCC
>JBCBRU010000406.1:0-8072 GCA_039819565.1 Myxococcota bacterium
CTCCTACCTGTTCAACGGCACCGGACTGATGCTGGGCCTGCTCGCCGCGGAGGGCCATCAGGTCCTCTGGGCCTACTCGGTGTTCTTTCTTCCCACCGTCGTCTCGGCGTGGGGACTGGCCTGCGCCGTGTCGGACGGGGCCGAAGCCCCCGCGCAGGGCACCCTGAGCATGGTGCCCGTCAGCGTACGAGCGATCCCGCGGGGATCTCGAGGGTAGGCTTGTCCGCGGCCTCGCAGATGCAGGCCACCCACCACGTCGATCTATCCTCGTTTCGACTCGAGTTCGGTCCGATTCGCCCGCTCTCGTATCCCTCGGTCTCGCACCGGGTCACGCAGGCCTGCGCCCGCTCGGCGTCGGACGCCGAGACCCCGCCGAACATGACCATGGCCCCCGCCAGGAAGAATCCCGCGCCCGCGATCACCGCAGCCCGCTTGGGAGTGCCGTGGTTTCCGTCCCACAGCTCGCCTAGGACCTTGAGCTGAGTCCGACGGGCCATTCCTCCACTCATCGCCAACGTCACGAAAACGAGCAGGAAGCCGAGGACGAACAGAGCGAAACCCAAGATCATGATCGGGCTCATGTCGTGAAGGTTAGCTGACCCCGAGGAGCATTGCTCCCCGCTCCACTTCGTAGGAGGGATCCGGCGATGGGGGCCGCGGGTTGAACGCGATGCGTCGAAGGTGGTTTTCCGACCTTCCGGTGGGCGTGGCCCGCCATGAATATCGCGATTACCAGGGCGCCATCGCGGCGGGGATAGGGCTCCTTCTCGTGGGGACCATGCTGCTGGGGGGGGCAGCCCTCGGCGTCCTCGCCGGTCCCGGTCAGGCGGTCGACGCGGCCGCTCCTGTGAGCCTCGGGGACGTGGTCGCGGGCAAGCTCCCCGAGGGCCGCGGGGTGCGCCTCACGGGCACCCTGACCGCCGCCGAACCGCCCGTGATTCCCGGTGATTCCAAGCAAACCGTCCTGGCCGGGGAGTGGGTGATCACCGTGGTCGCGTCGGTCGGCGGGCGCGCCCAGAGCGATCGAAGTCCGGCTCGAAAGGAGCTGCGGGTCTTCGAGTGGAGTGAGAAGGCGCCAGCTCTTCACCTCACCAACGGCGTGCACAGCGTCGAGGTGGCGGCGCCTTTGGGGGCTCTACCGCTGACCCGAGATCGGGGTCCGAGGAGCCCGAAAGTGATCTTCGAACGTCTCGATGATCGCCGTCGACCGGTCGCGGTGGAAGCGGACGGGCTCCGCTTCGAACTCCCCACCGACGACTTCGAAGCCTTCACCTCCCGCCAGATCCGAGCCCGGGCCGAGCGTCGGGTGCTCGCCCTCGACACCGCGGTCACGGTCGTGGGGGCTCCACTCCGCCGAGGTGAGGCGTGGATCCTAGGCACCCCTACGGACGGAGAGCTGCGCGTGCTTCGCGGCACCCCGGAGTCCATCGCGCGAGGAAGCCTCTTTGGCACCGCGGTCATGGGTCTGTTGGGGGGCCTGGCCCTGGCGGGGGCCATGTGGCGCCTGTCCTACGCCCGAGATCGCCGTCGCGAGTTCATCGTCCGATCCAACGCGTAACGCGGCGGTCGGTCGCCGCACCTCGATCCCTATCGTTCCCGGCGAGAGCGCCGATGAGCTTTCCGGGGACGCTCAACCTCCGGTGACGTTCCCGAGGTGGACGATTGAGCGGCCGCTACGTCGAAGGCCCGCTCTCCTCCTTGCAGGCGGGCATGCTGGTGCATCTCGCCCGAGAGGGGAGCGCAGGGGTGGATGTCCAACAAGTGGTGGGGTGGGCCCAGCAGGGCTTCGATGCGCCACGCCTAGCTGCGGCGTTCACGGAAACCACCGCACGTCGGGACGCGCTGCGCGCCGTCTTCCGACTCGATAGCCTCGAAGCCCCCACCCTTCGTATCCAGGACAGCCCGCCTGAGCTGAACCACCATGATTGGCGCTCGACTTCGAAGGACGAGCTGGAGACGGAGTTCCATCGTTGGCGGAACCAAGATCGCAATCGGACCTTCGAACTGGAGGTCCGCCCCCCATCGCGCTTCACTACCTTCGACCTCGGAGAGGGCCGAGGTCTCTTCTGCTGGACCTTTCATCATCTCTTGTTGGACGGGCGCTCCATCCCCCTCGTCCTCGACGACCTCTTCCGGATCTATTTTCAGCGCCCCCTCCCGGCTGAGGCTCCGTCGTGGCTCGCTCATCTTCGCCGAGCCGCCTCGGATCCACGGGGCCAGGATCTCGAAGCCCTGCGGAGTCGTATCGCCGACGTAGAGGAGAGCACTCCACTAGACATGGGGATCCCGTCGAGGAGCCCGATTATGGAGCCGGACCCGCGCGCGGTCTCGATCGAAGCCGGTCCGGAGTCGGAGCTTCTTGCGGCCGCCGCACGGCGCTTCGGGGTCACTCCCGGCACCTTCGTGCACGCGGCTTGGGCCCTCTTGCTCTCTCGGTATGCCGACCGAGAGGAGGTCATCTTCGGCACCACTCGAGCCGGGCGGGCCTGCTTCGGACCCGACGTCTCCGAGCTGGCCGGGATGCTCATCAACACGATACCGCTTCGCGTCGACTGCTCCCGCGAGCAGAGCTTGGGGAGCTGGCTCAGGGCGTTGCGAGCGGAACAGGTGGCCCAGCGCGCCTTCGAGAGAATCGATCTCGCCGACGCCGCGGCGCTCACCCGACTCCCTCCCGGAAGCCCGCTCTTCGAGAGCCTGGTGGTGGTCGATGGGGCCACCGTCGATCTCCGCATGCGGAACCGGGACCTCCCCCTCGAGGCTTGGCGCTTCGAGTACTTCGGCCAGACCAACTATCCCCTCACCCTGGCTGCCTACTTGCAACCCCGACTGCGGCTTCGGCTGGAGTACGAGCCCGGCCGCATCGACGCCGAGAGCGCTCGGCGACTCCTCGTCCATTTCCGGGGCCTCCTCGGTCACCTCCTCGAGGCCCATCCGGATGCGCCCTTGGGCTCGGTCCCCCTCCTTTCCGAGACGGAGCGGGAGTGGCTGGTCTTTGGCCTCAACGCTACCGAGACCCCGGTCCCGCTCCACGGCGAGCTCCATCATCCCTTTCTGCGCCGAGCCCATGAGCACCCCGAGGCGCCCGCGTTGATCTGCCGAGGCGAGACGCTGACCTATTCAGCTCTTCGAAATCGAAGCGCCGCCGTAGCGCGGCGCTTGCTCGAGGCGGGGCTTGAGCGCGGGGACCTGGTCGCTGTCTCCCTCCCCCGAGGATTCGATCTCGTCGCGAGCCTCCTGGGCGTCCTGGAGGCCGGAGGCGTCTATGTCCCCATCGATCCGACCTATCCTTTGGAGCGTCGGCGGTTCCTCATCGAAGACAGCGAGGCGCGTTTCGTCCTGGCCGCCGATCAACCCCTGACGCGAGATGAGGGCTGCCCCCCGCTCCTTCGGGTGGATGTTCCCGGCCCCGAGGGAAGCACCGCACCTCCCTATCGTCCACCTCGAGAGCCCGACGACCTCGCTTACGTCATCTACACCTCGGGCTCGACCGGTCGCCCGAAAGGGGTCGCGGTGAGCCATCGGTCCGCGCTCAACCTGATCGACTGGGTCAATCGAAGCTTCGCGGTGAGCCGGAAGGATCACCTGCTCTTCGTGACCTCCCCTTGCTTCGATCTTTCCGTCTACGACCTCTTCGGAATCCTCGCCGCCGGAGGGCGAATCACCATTGCCACGGAAGACGAGCTGGAGTCCCCGGAGACCCTCCTGCGCTACCTCGAGGAGGGCGGCGTCACCTTTTGGGACTCCGCGCCGGGAGCCCTCGACCGGCTCCTGCCTCTCGCGAAGCCCGCCCCGCAATCCAAGCTTCGCCTCGCTTTTCTCTCCGGAGACTGGATCCCGGTGCGGCTCCCTGATGAGCTCCGCGCCTACCATCCCGAGGTCGAGATCGTCGGCCTGGGCGGAGCCACCGAGGCGACGGTGTGGTCCAACGCTTATCGTGTCGGCGAGGTCGATTCCCGTTGGCCCAGCATCCCCTACGGTCGACCCATCCAAAACGCGAGATACCTCGTGCTCGATCGGCACCTCGACCCTATGGCGATCGGAGCCCCCGGGGACCTCTACATCGGGGGAACGTGTCTGGCCGCAGGGTACCACCGACGTCCCGAGCTCACTCAGGAACGCTTCCTTCCCGATCCTTTTCGGCCTGGGGAGCGCCTGTACAAAACGGGAGATCGGGCGAGGGTTCTACCCTCCGGGGACCTCGAGTTCCTGGGTCGGCAGGATGGACAGGTCAAAATTCGAGGCTTCAGAGTCGAGCTGGGAGAGGTCACAGCCACCCTCGATCTCCATCCGGGCGTGGAGAGCGCGGTGGTCACCGTCGCCGGGGAGCAGGATTCGCGCCGTCTCGTGGCCTTCGTGTCCTCGCCGGAGGGGGACGAGGGTTCCGAGGACCTCGAAGATTTTCTGGCCCAGCAGCTACCGTCCCACATGGTTCCATCGCGGGTGGTGACGGTCCCCGAGATTCCGCTGACCCCGAACGGCAAGGTCGACTACCCATCCCTCGTGGGAGGGCTGGAGGAGGAGATCACTGCCGCGGACGATCTCGAGAACGACGAGGAAGTTCATGTTGCGCTGCTTTGGGAGCGCCTGCTTGGTCGGCGACCCCGCCGAAGTGACGACTTCTTTCGATGCGGCGGCAACTCCGTCCTCGCGATTCGGATGATGGCGGAGCTTCAGCGCACGGTGGGATCGAAGGTCTTCCTGCCGGAGCTCTTCCGCAGCCCCACCGTGGCCGGCATCGCGCGGGCGCTGCGCGCGGACCCTGGACGCAGCCCCCGGGCCACACTCCTCCCCCTGTCCGACGAGGGCGCCGGGCCCCCGCTGTATCTTCTGCTGGGCGTCTTTCACTACTACGCTCTGGCCCGGCACCTCGCGCCGGACCTCAACCCTACGGGCATGGTCGTGCCCACCGAGCAGCGCATCCTCGAGGCCCCCGACCGCAGAGTCTCGGTCGAGGACCTCGCCGCCGAGTATGTGCGGCTGATCGAGGCTCACCATCCCGGCGGTCCGATTTTCTTGGGCGGTCTGTCTTTCGGAGGACTCCTCGCGTTCGAGGCCGCCCGGCAGCTCCAGCAGCAGGGGTGGCAGGTCGGACAGGTCATCCTCTTGGATACCTTGCCGTCCCGGTTCCTTCGGCAAAGCCGCGTGCAGTCGGCGATTCGTCGGCTCCTCCCACCCCGCTCCCCTTCGGTCACGAGGATCCTGCAGAGTTTCAGGCCCGCCCGAGAGTTCGGCCCAGGGGACCGGCCCGCGTATCGCGCGGCCGCCGAGCGCTATGACGCACGACCCTCTACCCTCCGCGGGCCCGCCACGCTGATCCGAGCCAAAGACAGTTTCGCGGACCTTCGGGCCCCCGCGGACCTCGGGTGGGGAGCCCGCGTCGCAGGCCCGCTCAGACTGGAGACGGTGCCGGGTGGACACCTCAGCATGCTCCAAGACCCCCATGTTGAAAGGGTGGCCGAGCTCGTGAAGAGCGCCTGCTTGACCGCCGCTGCGGATAGAAACGTCTCCTGACCCCACCAACCGTCTCAGATTCGTTCGCGAATGAAAGACATCAATCAATTCTGAACCACAGTCAGCACTGCGCACTTACAGTGTGGGCATGGCACCGACGTCAACGGAGAGGCGAGAGAAACAGGCGCTTCTGGAGCTGCGTCGCCGATTCCGAGAAGCCGAGCGTGATGCTCGCCGGGGCCGCCACGACGTGGCGCTCCAGGGCTTCCGAACGGCCGCCTGGGGCTACCGCGACCGCGGCCTGCACCAGCTCGAGCTCGCCGTCTGGACGAGCGCCGCCGCCCTTTCTCGAGCCGACGGTCGTCTCCACGAAGGCGCCGCCGAAGCTTGTCTGGCCCTAGGGCGGTCCAGGGACGCCGCCTTTCACCTCGATGCGGCCCGACGGCTCTATCTCGGGGGGGACGATCCCGAGCCCCTGGATAGAGTCCTCCGACGCCTGATCCGTCTGGCCCCGAACCACGTACCCGCCCTCTCCCAGCTCGGCTTGCTCGCGTTCGAGCAGGGTTCCACCCATCTCGGGCGAAGGTGCCTGGAGCGGGCCATCGAGCTGTGCCAGCAGTCCGGCGACGAAGTCGCGGCCTTCGAGATCGCGCGGCGGCTCAGTCGCCTCACGCAGGACGCCAACGCGTCGACCAGCACGCTGGACTTGGCCCCGACCACGCGCCCTACCCGCCTTCGCCTGGAGTCGGCTACGGAGCCCGCCCGTCGTCGCCGGAGCCTCTTTCGCTTGCGGCCTACGGCCAGCGCCGAAGAGCTTTCGGCCGCGCTTCAGTCCAGCGCGGGCATCGCTCCCGTCGAGAAGCTGCAGTGGCAGGAGAAAAAGGGGCCGTCTGGATTGTCGCTGGACGACCTCGCTCAGTTCCTCGTCGAACGCTGAAGGCTACCTTCCCATCAGATCCAGGAGCGCCACCACCGTGGCCCGGGTGCCCAGGGTTACGCTCGGCTCGGGCTCGATCACGAACAACGACGAATGATGGCTTGCCGCCTCCGAGAGACGAGCGGCCGGCGTTCCTCCGACGCTGAAGTACACGCTGGGAATGATCGGCTCCATCGTCTTCAGGTCCGTGACGAGGAAGGGGAAGTCTTCAGCTCCCATCGTGAGCTGTCGGTAGTCGGCAAAGACCCCATCACCGAGCCGCTGCCGCCACGCCTGCTTGAGTCTCTTCACCAGGGCAGGGTCGTTTCGCGTGGGAGGATAGGTCTCGCTTCTGAGGATCGTCACCTTGGGTAACCTGTCCTCGGGGAAGTTGAGAGCCCGCGCCGTGTTTTTGGCGATACGCTCGATACCCGTAAGGAGGGTTGTCCGGGTCTCGGGGTCGTCGGAGCGCACCGTCAGCTGGAGTTTGGCGTAGTCTGAAATGATGTTGTGCTTCGAGCCGGCGTGGAAGCTCCCGACCGTGATCACCCCGGGAACCCGAGGGCTCAGCGTGCGCGACACCAGGGTCTGAAGCGCGGTGACGATATGGGCCCCGAGGAGAATGGGATCCCGTCCAGCATGGGGGGCCGCTCCGTGGGCCCCCACCCCGAAGATCTCGATATCGACGCTGTCCACCCCAGCGTATGCAGACCGCTCCGCTGCGAAGATGGTCCCCGTGGCCATCAGCGAGTTGACATGAAAGGCCAGCGCGAAGTCTGGCTTGCCAAAGCGCTCATAGAGGCGGTCCTCCCGCATGATGCGTGCACCCCCGAAGCGCTCCTCGGCCGGCTGACCAATGAGCATCAGAGTACCCCGCCACCTGTCTTTCATCGCCGCCATTCGGCGAGCTGTCCCCACGAGACTCGTGATGTGCACGTCATGACCACAGGCGTGCATGACCGGTTGCTCTACCCCGTCCGGATCCTTCTGGCGGGCTTTGGAAGCGTAGGAAAGGCCGGACTTCTCGAGCACGGGGAGGCCGTCCATGTCCGCGCGCATGAGCACAGTGGGCCCCTTGCCGTTGGCAAGGAGAGCGACGAGGCCGGTCTTGCCGACGCCCTCAGTCACCTCGAAACCGACCGCGCGCAGCTCGGAAGCCAGCCGCTTCGCGGTCTGGTGCTCCTGTAGAGAGAGCTCGGGATGCGCGTGGAAGTGCTCGAAGAGGGCGCGGAGGTGGCCGTCATAGTCCTGGGCCACCGCTGCGTCGATGTCCGCAGCGAAAGCGGGAGGGGAGAGTGCGGCCCCCACGAGAAGGGGGCCGAGAACCCGTAGGGTGCGCATTGGGGCGTCGTATCACGCCCCGGGGCTCACCGTCTGCGGCGTCCCCACACGAGGAGCCCGAGGAGCGCGAACGCTCCCACCCCGACGGGACGGTTGTGAGGGCCAGCGCAGCGGCAGCCGTCGTCATCGTCACCGTCTCCCGAGCCCAGGTCAGGGGCGGGAGTGCCGGCATCGGCCACCGGGGTCCCGGCGTCAGGCGCGGGGGTGCCGGTGTCGGGCGCAACGCCGGTGTCAGGATCCACACCGGTGTCGGGGTCGGTCATCGCGTCCATCTCCTCGCCCATGTCCGGGGCGATGCCGCGTCGACCTCCGCGAACCCTGACACTCCTGACTGCGGCGGCGACGACGCCGGCGTCGCCCCGGA
>JBCBRU010000407.1:0-8067 GCA_039819565.1 Myxococcota bacterium
GTGCGGATGCGTGCGAAAAGGGCGTTTATGAAATCCCCGTCTCCGGGGCGTGCTCGGGGAAACCGAACGCATCCGCACACATCACCGAGCAAATTGTGCAGCCAAACATCATCACTGCTCCCACTTTCGGAAAAACACTGAAGTCCGTCTCTCATCGAGACGGTTCGCCTCGGTCGACGCCTGCTTCGAAGACCCGCTATTCTCCCCTCCTGCTCCATGCCCACCCTTCTCATCATCGACATGCAGGAGGACTTTCTGCGGCATCCCGAGCTGACGCTCCGGAGGGGACCGCTCGTCCGCGCCATCACGGAGCTTGTCGAAGCCTTTCGCGCGCGAAGTCAGGCGGTCGTATGGATCAAGCAGGAGTTCGAAGCGGATCTCTCGGACGCGTACCTAGAGATGAAGCGGCGCAACATCGCCGTCGTCCTTAAAGGAAGCCCAGGGGCCGAGCTCCTCCCGGAGCTCGGAGTACGTTCGGATGAGCAGGTGGTCGTAAAGAAGAGATACAGCGCCTTTTTCGGCACCGACCTCGAGGCTCAGCTCGGCGGAGACGCACCCCTGGTCGTAGCTGGGGTCAATACCCACGCCTGCGTGCGAATGACGGTCATCGACGCCTACCAACGAGACCTTTCGGTGATCGTCGCGAGGGACGGGGTGGCGTCGAATGACCCCGAGCACGGCCGCATGACCGAGCGGTACTTGGACGGGAAGATGGCCCACGTGTGGTCGAACCCGCGTATCCTCGCCGCCTTGGACTCGGAGCGGTGGTCGACATGACGTCGATGGCCCGATTCGACGCGGTCTTTCCGCGCTTTCTCGTGTCGAACTTGGCCTCCAGCCTCGAGTTCTATCAGCGCCAGCTCGGTTTTCGAGTCGCGGACCGGGTGGGGGACCCTCCCGTGTTCGCGATCGTCGATCGTGACCGCTGCGGGCTCCACCTGCGACAGGGCCCACCGGCTCCGAACCGCGACGGCCGGTGGGATGCGTACTTCGAAATCAACGGCCTCAACGCCCTCCGCGTGGAGCTGGACCGCCGGGGAACCGTGCTGAGCCTCGCCCCGCATCGCGCCCCCTACGGTCGACACGAGTTCGAAGTGACCGACCCCGATGGCTACGTGCTCTGCTTCTCCGAGGAGGCCCTGGGCGGGTAAACCACTCCCTGCTACATTGGCGAAATGCATCGCCGGTCCCCCCTGTGGTTCATCCTGCTCCTCGGCTGCGGGGACAACGCCACCGGCGGAGGGGCGTCGGCGGAAGCGCCCGAACCCATTTCGGTCACGTCTCGACCTCTCGATGGGGTCGACCGCGTCCTGGCGGAGCTCGAGCCGCTCACGGCAGACTTTGGGCCCTGGCTCGATCGCGCCTTCGCGCGCCGCCTGGAGCGAGAGCCAGAGTGGGCCTCGAGCCTCGGCCTTCCCGACCGCTTCCCCCAGGCCACGGCGTGGCTCGACGATATCTCTCCCGCTTTCACGGCGGACACGGACCGCCTCGAGGACGGGATTCGGGCTCAGCTCGACACCTTTGACGACCTCAGCGGCCGCGACGCGGTGATGGCCGAGGTCCTGGCCACCTGGCTCGATCAACGCGCCCGACTCCGCCCCTTCCGCGAGCAGTCCTTTCTCGTAACCCACATCATCACCGGGGCTCAGATTCAGCTCGCCCGAACTTTCTCGGATCTTCACCCGCTGGGTACGGTGGAAAACGCTGAGATGTATCTTCAACGCCTTCGTCAGGTGGCCTCGAAGATGACTCAGATTCGAGTCGAGGTCCTCAGGCGAGCCGACGCCGGATACATTCTGCCCCGGCGCCTTTTGGAATCTGCCATCGGGGTGAGCCGCTTTTACGCCACCGAGGAAACGGCAAGCTCCACTTTCTATCTATCCTTTGCCGAGGGTACGCGAACCCTCGAACGCCAGGGTCTTCTGACCGGTGAGAAGCGCGAGGAGATGTTGAGGACGGCGCGGAGCATCATCGATGCTCAGGTCAAGCCAGCCTACGTTGCGCTCGTCAACCGCCTCGAAAACCTGCGCTCTCGAGCTCCGGCAGAGGTCGGCGTAGGTCGCGGGGTGAACGGCTTGGCCTACTACGCGGAGGCTCTCCAGAGGCACACCACCACCGCCTCCACCGCCGACCAGATCCATCAGCTGGGTATCGATCTCCTCGTCACCCTGCACGGCGAGATGAGAGCGAAGTTCGCCGCTCTTGGCTTCGACACCCGACGGAGCTTCTCCAGCCTTTACGGGGCCATCGCCGAGCCCTCCGGGCTGTATACGGGGGCAGATATCGTGGGGCAGTACGAGCGGCTGCTCCGAGCCGCCGAGGCCCGCCTCCCGGAGGCTTTTGAGAAGCTCCCCGAAGCGCCATGGACGGTCATCGGAGGCCCCACCGGAGGATTCTACATTCCCGCATCACTGGACGGGGCGCGTCCCGGGGCCTTCTACGCCCAAAACACAGGCACGGTGCCCGGCTTCGGAATGCCGACCTTGGCCTACCACGAGGTCGTCCCCGGGCATCATCTCCAAATCGCGCTCGCGCAGGAGATCGGCCTCCCCCTCTTCGCGAGCGTGGTTCGCTTCACCGCCGCGAGCGAGGGATGGGCCCTCTACGCTGAGCGACTCGCCACCGAGTTGGGCTGGTATGCGCGCGACGCCTACGGAGATCTCGGCCGGCTTCAGTTCGAGGCTTTTCGAGCGGCTCGCCTGGTCGTGGATACCGGGATTCACGCGAAGGGGTGGACCTTCGAGCGAGCCACCACCTACTTCGCGGAGGCGACAGGTTTCTCCCGGGCGGCCTCGGAGGGCCAAATCGCCCGCTACGCCGCTTGGCCCGGGCAGGCCGCTGCGTACATGGTGGGCATGCAAGCAATCTTGCGAATGCGAGCCCGCGCCGAGGCCCAGCTCGGCGATGACTTCGACCTCAAGAAGTTCCACACCGAGCTCCTCGACGATGGGGCCATCCCGCTGAGCGTTTTGGAGAAAGAGATCGAGCGCTGGCTCGCGCGTTAGTATCCCGGAACCGCCATCTGAGTGGTCTGAATCGGCTCTCGAGCTCGCCTCGCTCATACGATCTCGAATTGGTATCGATCCCGTTTGTCGGAGTAGCTCCTTAGCCGCACCTGCAGTCGATCCCCGAGCCGCACCTCCGGGAACCGCCCGTCGTGGGCGGTGAGCTTCGCGCCGTTCCCCTCCAGCTCGAGACGAGGCCGATCCCGGTTCGCTTCCTCGACGTCACGGATGTAGACCTTCACTTCGAACCGAGGGGCATCAAAGCGGAGATAGATCTTGGTCGTGGTGAGGCCCAGGACGGTGCCGGATCGGACTGGGCGGTGCTCCGTCTCGAGCCCAAGCTCGGTCTCGAGAAGATGATCGAGGACGATCTTATTGGCTTCCTTGGCGATGCGTTTCTGCTTCTTCTTGCTCGCGTTGGCGAGAGCGACCATCTCGACCCGCTGGGTCTCGTCCTCTTTTTGCCAGCCTTCCGGGGGTCGACCCGAGAGCTTTTCGAGGGCTTCCTTGTGGGTATAGATGCCGACCATCTCGCGCATCGGTGACGAAAACCGGGCGTAGGGTTCAGCGCCGATCCCGTGGTGGATTCCGGGCTCGGTGGAGAATTCTGAGGCTTGGTTGACCATGACCGCTTGACGGTGAAGCGCATCTGCGACGCCAACCTGGGGCCCCTCTGCGGGAAGCTTCTCGAGATAGTCGGCCAGCGACTCTCCTCGGTCTCGATGCCAGCCCCATTGCGCGGCGTTCAATCCGTGAGACTTCACCACTCCCGCCACGAGATCGGCAAAGTCGGCGAGTCGGGACGCCAGGGGTCGAGGGTGAATGCGATAGATCGGCGCCACCCATGGGGCAGCCCCCGGGGTCTGCAGGAAGGCAGCCCCCTCGGAGTTGCAGAGAAGCGAGATCTGTTCGTTCCAGCGTTCGACCGGGCTTCGTCTGCGAGCCTCGACCTCGAAGCCCGCCCCGGTCGAGTCCACTCGCGCCCAAACCTCATCCCGCCGCACCTGCACCACGTCGGCATCTCGAGCGCGCTTGATCCGAAGCTCTCCTACCTCGCGCAGAAGCCGCAAGTTGTCCGTCCAAGCCTTCCCCTCGAGCTCCGATTCTTCCCCATCGGCCCAGGCTTGCACGCCTCGGTAGCTGAGCTTGGCTCGGCTCCGGATCCGAGCCCTCACGAACCGGGTCTTCAGGACCCGTCCCGCTGCATCGAGATCCGTCACCACCACGAACGCCCGGCGATCGACGGCAGGGTTGAGCGACACCACGCCCTCCGAGAGCACCCGGGGCAGCATGGGCACAGCGAAGCTCGGGAAGTAATAGGTCACGCCCCGCTTGAGGGCCTCGGCGTGCAAGGCGGTTCCCGGGCGGACGTAGTAGGCGGCGTCGGCGAGAGCGTAGGCCACCTCGAAGCCGCCCTTCGGCCTACGGCGAAAGTCCATGGCCTGGTCGAGGTCCCTGGAGTCCTCGTTGTCGATGGTGACGAACGGGCGGTCCGTCCAGTCCTCGAGCTCCGGATCGTCCAGTCCCGGGTCATCCTCAAGGGCTCGAGCCTCGGTCACGACCTCCGGCGGAAAGTCGAAAGAGAGCGCGTGCTGATCGGCGAGCGCGAGCAACTTGTCGCTCGCGCGCCCTGGAGGCAGGCCTTCGGGTCTCGTCATGTATGGGCCACGATCTGTACCGGTCCTACCACGCCCGCTTCGAGGGCAGTACGGAGGTGGCCGAACATCTCGGGCCATCGCTCGCCCATGAGATGACCGAGGTGAACGGGGGGAGGGGAGCGCGCCGCCCTCCCGAGGACCTCGAGAGCGAGTTCGCTCCGATCCGTTACCTGGGAGACCTCCAGGCCCGCCGCTGCCAGCGCGTCGAGATACGTGTGCGGATGGGCGAGAAAATGGGTCGAAACGTCGGTGGCCCAGGGCACAGGGAGGCGGAGCTCGCCCTCGGCGAGGCGCATCACATCGTAGATCAGCACGTGGCCCCCGGGGCGGGTCACCCGCGCCAGCTCCCGGAAGAGCGCGGTCTTGTCGGGCACGTTCATGCCGACATGGATGAGGGTTACGGCATCGAAGGTTCCGTCCGCGAAAGCCAGCTGGGTCCCGTGCCCCACCTGAAAGTGGGTGCGCTCGGCGAAACCGCTCCGGCGGCTGAGCTCTCGCGCGGCCTCCACGAAGGCCGCCGTAAGGTCTACGCCGGTGACGTGCACGCCGAGGGTGCGGGCGAGAAAACGGGCGGGCCCGCCGACGCCGCATCCTACGTCGAGGAGCCGAGCCTCGGGATGGAGGCTCAGGGCCTCGGCGATGGCGGCGGTGGCGGCCCGACCGCCGAGATGAAACTGGTCCACCCCAGCGAGCGCGTCCGGGTCCAGGCGGTTGGGATCTTGCCCGGCGGCCCGAGCAGCGTCGAGGATCCGCTCCAGCAGTCCCTCGCGGCCGTAATGCGAAGCCACGCCGTTCCCCATGCTGCGATCTTCGCCGTCGCCCCGCTCCAGGAGCAAGTCCCGCGGACCTGGCCGACCATCCTCCCTTTGACGAGGTCGGTCCGCCGTCTGCGATCCGATGGCACGGCTCGCCCCGGGGGTCATCGTAGGGCCATGCGCGCCGCCCTTCCGTTTCTCTTCGGTCTCGTCGCCTGTGGCTCATCCTCCCCTTCCGGCTCGCTGTTCTCCGGCGAGGATGCCGCCGCGGGCGCTTCGGACGTCGGAGCGACCGACGTAGATCCTCCCGACCTCGGCGCCGGCGACGCTTCCACCGACGCGAGCCCGAAGGACGTGGGGGTCGACGATCTGGGCTTCCCTCCGGAAGATGTGGGCGTGGACGACGTCGGGAGCGCCGACGCAGGGACGCCCGATATCAGGCCTGGACAGTGCCACCCCACCCTCGCCCCCTGCCCGCCCGAGGAGTGGTGCGACGATCCGCTCGAGGCCTGCGGAATCGGGACCTGCAAGCCGGCGCCCTTCGGTTGCTCAGGCCTCTACGCCCCCGTGTGCGCCTGCGACGGGCAGGTCTATACCAATGCGTGCGAGGCGCACCGTTCGGGCCTCGGGAGCGACGCGAGGGAGCAGTGCATGCCGCCCGCCCCCAACCTCACCGCGTGCGGGGTCACCTTCTGCAATCCTGAACGCGAGCTGTGCCTGCGCCAGCCCCAAACCGGAGGGCCGGACACCTGGAGCTGCCAGCCTATCCCTCCGAGCTGCGCGCCGCCCACCTGCGCCTGCCTGTCGCCGAGCGTGGACTGCCTCGTCCGCGAGTGCGTCTCGACCCCCTCCGGGTTCCGCCTCGCCTGCGGCTGAGCCCAGCAGGGCTGCTCAAGGACAGAGATTCTGGGCGCGGTAGGAAAACAGCAAAACTCCGCATCCCTCTTCCACGCCGAGCAGGACCGTCGCCTCGCAGGTAATACGCTGGACGAGATCCAGGGCCATGCAGCACACGGCAAGCTCCGCGCAGATCGCTCCACCCCCGCCGGCGTCAGGTCCCGGCAGCCCGAGATCCGGCGGGCCGGTGTCCGGGGTACCTGTGTCTACGACGCCCGTGTCGGGGGGCCCAGTGTCCGCCGGCCCCTGATCCTCGGCGCCGGCGTCCACCGCCCCCGTGTCGGCCGCTCCCGCATCCGGGGCAGGGCAGTAGAGGGTGCGAGCCGCGATGCACTGGACGCTATCGTTGGCGGTCACCACCGTCTGGCAAGCGGTCCGCTCAGGCTCGGGAAGCGCATCGCAGCACGGCTGGAGATCCGTACACGAGGCGGCCGGCATGGACATCCCAGCGTCCCCCGTGCCGGCATCGGTCTGGGGGCACAGCTGACACTCCGAGGGGAGTACGCCTCCCTCGACCGGCGCGCAGGAAGAAGCCGTAAGGGCGCTCGCACAGGCGTCGACCTCCTGCTGGGTGACCTCGCAGATGGGTGAGTCACAGGCGGCCACGCACGCGTCGCGCTCCGAAACACTCACCAGCGTCCCGCAGGTGAACAGCTTCCCGCAGGTGAGCTCGCACACCTCCGTGACGTCGCCGGGCCCCTCCGGGGTCGCCTCCTCATCACATCCCCAGGCCCCAAAGGCGGAGGCGATCAAGAGGAGCCGAGATAGACGTGCACCGACCACGACCCTAGGCCCTAGACCCAGAGGGCCCGTTTGCTCAACCCGCCGGTGGGCGTTATCACACCATAGGCCCATCGACCGACGCATATCGCGCGGCCCTCGCAGGTTGGCCTTCTAGCCTTCGGTCGCAGACCGGGGGGGGTCACCGAACAGCGGCTGGGCGATCGCGGAGACCCCGGCCACCACCAAACAGCCCACCACATTGTACCAAAGGAAACCGAGCTTGCTGAACACGAACAGAGCGAGCACCGCCGCTTGGCCGGCCACCGCCCCTGCGAACACGGCCCGCCCTCCCACTCGGGGAAGGAAGAAGGCGACGACGAAAATACCGAGCACCGTCCCGTAGAAGATCGAACCGAGGACGTTCACCGCCTCGATGAGATTGTCGAAGAGCGAGGCGAAGGACGCAAAGGCGAGGGCCACCAGACCCCATCCCGCGGTGAAGAGCTTGCTGGCCAACAGCTTCCGGCGGTCGTCGGCCCCCCCGCCGCCGAGCCGCTGCCAGAAATCCACGGTGGTGGTGGTGCCGAGGGCGTTCAGCTCGCTGGCCGTGCTCGACATCGCCGCCGAGAGAATCACCGCGATCAGGAGCCCTACGATGCCGCTCGGAAGAGCGTCGAGGACGAACCGCACGAACACATAGTCGGCATCCTCCGTATCCTCGAAGCCTCGCGCCTTGAGCAAAGCCTTCGCCTCCTCCCGCGCCCCCTGAAGCTCGGCGTCGGAGGCGCTGAGGGCTTCCCGGGCAGAGGTCTCCTGGGGGGTCCCGCGCGCGTCGAGAAAGGCAAAGGCGGCCGACTTTCTTGCCTCGAAGGCGTCGTCATAGCGGCGCTCGACCGCCGTCGGCTCCGGACCCTCGAGTTTTTCCCATGCCCCCTCGTTCATGAAGACCGGGGCCTGAACGAAGAGATGGTAGACGAAGAGGAGCACCCCTACGTAGAGAATGAAGGCCTGCATTGGGATCTTCACGAA
>JBCBRU010000408.1:0-8054 GCA_039819565.1 Myxococcota bacterium
AGCATGGAGGACGCCATCTTCCTCTTCCTGCTCACCTACGCCGCCTTCACGGACCGCGAACGCAAGAACAAGATGAAGGAGCTGGCCGGCCTCGATCGCAAGTCAGCGCGCACCCAAAAGCTGCGGGACGACAAGAACGCCGAGCTCGGTCAGGCCGAAAAGGCCCTCACGGACCAGGAAGCTCTGTTGCAGTCCGCCCGAGCCAAGGTCCAGAGCCTCGAGACCCGAGGGGTGGCGGAGGGCTCCCAGGAGATGCGGTCGGCCCGCGAGCGACTCGAGACCTTCGAGGCTGGGGTCGAGCGCTGCGAGGCCGACGTGGCCCGCCTCGAGCACGAGTACAAGGCGCTTCAGCGGGAGGACGACCAGTCCCCCAAGTCCCGTGATATCATGTTCATGGAGCTGGAGAGGTTGACGCAGGACCGCGACAAGCTGATGAACATGGTTCGTTCGGTCCTCGAAAAGTCCGATCGAAACATCGAGAAGATCTTCCGCTGAGGTCGAAGCCCACCATGAAGCGCGTCGGATCCCAGAGCCTGTCGCCTCAGGCACCCGAACCGTCCCGGGAAGTCCTGCAGGCGAAGTTCGAGGCCGGACTCGAGACCCTCCAAAAGCTCCGTTCAGAGTCGAGGGACCCGCCGCCGTCCGGGATGCATTCCCGGGTGACGGGGGGGCCGGGAGGCTCCTCGGTCGAGTCTTATGCCCGTCCCTCTGGTCAGCCCGCCTACGCAGTGCGGGCGCTCTCGCTCGAAGAGCGCGCGGCGGTGGGCGAGGCTCGCGCTCATCGCGCTCGGCGAAAGAGCCCCGAGGCCCGCGGCGACCGCCTCGAGGAGACCGTGTCGAAGATGCGCTCGCGTTCCGCCCAGGATAGGTTCTCGGTCCTGACGCGCTCGACCGACGAGCTGAGCCGAAGCGACAAGAACAACATCGAGCTCGAGCTTCTTTGGCGCCTGGGAAGCACGTGAGTCCGCCCACCCCTAAGTTCAAGTCCAAAGAGTTTCGCGCTGCCCTGGACGGTCTGAAGGGCATCTTCGACGCCCGTGCGCTCGCCGTAGTTTTGGGCGAGGCCCTCGAGCGCCGAGCGGCCGAACAAATCTGTGCCCGGATGAAAGCTCCCCCCGGGGCTCCGAAGGGGCGGGCCGCGGCCGGTCCGACTCGAGGCGGACGCCTCAAGGACAAAAAGCGTGCGGAGCTCGTGGAGCGGATCGTCGAGGTGTTCTTCACCGACGACGAGGTGGCTTTTCAGACCATGAAGGAGCTCGACCGCTCCTGCCAAAAAGAGCGCCACCTCGCGGCCTCGCTCCCCGAGGATCAAGCTTCGGAGCGCATGGGGTCCTATCGGGCCCTAGCCCTCGCGCGGGAGCGGGCCCGCATGACCTGGGCACTGGCCCGTGACGGTCGGGAAGCGGTGCGGGCGGTGGCCGGGGAGATCATCACCCGCACCCTCGACGACGCGGCTCAGCTCGAGTCCGCCAAAGCCATGGTGGACGGGCGCGCGGAGGTCTCTCCGGAGAGCGTGGAGCTCGCCCAAAAACTCCAGGAGCAGGCGGGAGCTCTCACCCAGGCGGCGGAGCGGGTCTCTTCGCTCGAGTCCAAGATCTCGAAGTACGAGGAGGAGCGCGCGCGCCTCCTCGCTCAGATGGGGTCGAAGGAGCGCTTGCTGCGGCAGGAGAGTCAGGCTCGTGAGAATCTGGACGAGCAGCTCGGGCGGATGAAGGCTCAGTTGACAGAGCTCGAGGGCCGGGAGGCTCAAGCGCAGCAGGCCATCGAGAGGGAAGCCGAGGCTCGCGCCACCGCCGAGCGCCTCGAGCAGAAGGTCCGCCGACTCACCAAGCTCGCCGACGCCTCCAAGAGCCTCAGCGCCGCCCACGACGAGCTCGGTCGCCTTCAAACCGCCCTCGAGGACGCGGAGCGTCGGGCCCAGACGGCGGAAGCGGAGGGCGCCGAGGGGCGAGCGGGCCGAGAACGAGAGCTGGCCCGAGCTCGCGCCGAGAACGAAGAGCTCCGGGAGGAGCTCAAGACGGCGCGGCGCCGCATCGTCGACCTCGAACGCAGGGTGCCTTTCGAAGAAGACACGGCCGGGCCCGCCCCCGAGACCCTCGCCGTCCTCCTCGATCAGGCCAACCTCGCGGCCACCGCGGCCATGGCGCACCGCCGCAAAGTGAACTTCGCGGCCCTCCTGGATCGCTTGAGCGTGGGACGAAAACGCAAGAAAGCCGTGGCCTTCGTGGTCGACAACGGCGGCACCCACTTCGATGCCTTCTGCGAGACGCTCCGGCGCACGGGCTGGGAGCTGCGGGTCAAAAAGCCCAAGCAGTTTCAGGACGGCACGAGCAAGGCGGATTGGGACATGGGCATCGCGGTGGAAGCGGTGGAGCTACGGGGCTCCGTCGAGACCATTGCGCTGGTGTCGGGCGACGGTGACTTCGCTCCCCTGGTGAAGCTGCTCAAGCGATGGGGCATGCGGGTCGAGGTGGCTTCTTTCGCCGAGGGGCTCGCCCTCGACCTTCAAAACGCCGCCGACGCGGTGACGGTGCTCGGTTCCGAGAGCCTCGAGTGAGCGGGGCACGTCAGGGGTGAGCGCGGTGTCGGGCTCAGGGCCCGATGCACGGTCATGTCAACGAGGGGATTGAGGGCGTGAGCCGACCAGTGCAAGGTGTGCAGTATGTGGCGAGCGGGCGTGGGAGATCTGGTCGCGGAACGTTACGAACTTGAAATGAGTGTCGCGCGGGGCGCGACGAGCCACGTGTGGAAAGCGCACGATCGCGTCGCCGACCGACAGGTGGCCATCAAGTTCCTGATTCCCGACCAGCAGCCCCAGGCCCATCCCCTCGCCTTCCTCAAGCGAGAGGTTCAGGCCCTACGTCGCCTTCAGCATCCCCACATCATCCGAGTCGTCGACGCCAAGTTGAGCCACACGCCGCCCTTCTTGGTGATGGAGTTCGTGGAGGGCATGACCCTCAGCCTCCTTTTGAAACAGCGGAGCTTCGTCAAAAGGCCCCTCGATCTGGACACGGTGGCGCAGCTCGCCATTCAGATCGGCGAGGCCTGCGCTTACGCCCACGGCCAGGGCGTCATTCATCGCGATCTCAAGCCCCAAAACATCATCATCGTGGAGCGAGCGGGGGTCTTCTTCGCGAAGGTTGTCGACTTTGGGGTCTCCCGCCTCGTGCACCGCCCCGGCGATGTTCACGACGACACCACTTCGGGGCGAGTCTACGGAACTATTCACTACATGGCTCCGGAGCGGATTCGTAATGAGCCGCAAACCCACCAGGTCGACGTCTTCGCCCTCGCTACGCTTATCTTCGAACTCTTGACCGGCTACCGCTGCTTCGTGCGCTCCGACGGTCAGCCCGTCCTCGCGTTCTCGGCCCCGGTGCCCAAAAACGAAAACGGCCTTTACGACGTCTTTCGTCGCATCGTTCGCGAGGAGCGCGTGGATCCGACCTCCCTGCGCGCGGACACCCCCGCGGACTGGGCGGAGGTGATTCTCCGGGGCCTGGACACGGACCCAGCCCGGCGCCCCGAGATCGGCGAGCTGATGCAGCCGTTCCGGACCTACCGGGCCCTCCGCCGGGTGCGTGAAGCGAACCACCTCAACTGGGACCTCGTGCTCGACGATCTCCCCGAGCTCGACGCGCTCCCCCGGTCAGAGACGCCAGCCCGGCCTCGCACCCCCGCGGAGCCATCCTCATCGGAGGACCCCGACGGACCCCGGCCTCTTCCCGGCCTCCGCACGCCCAAAGAGGTTTCCTGAGCTGGTCGGCCTGAGGTGCGCTAAGGACTCGGTATGACCGAGGCATCCGACGGCGCCAAGTCCGCCGCGGCCCGCGGCCGGAGCTTTCCCGACTCGCTCGTTCTCATCTTCGGCTTCGTCGTCGCGGCTCAGCTGCTGAGCTACGTGGTTCCCCAGGGAGCCTTCGAGCGCACCACCGTAGACGGGCGGGAGCGCCCGGTTCCGGGCACCTACGCACCTCTCGAGACCCCCGTGGTTCTCGAGCCGTGGGCCTTCCTCGAGGCGGTGCCGGAAGGTTTCGCGGCCGCCCAGGAGATCATCTTCTTGGTGTTCCTCACCGGAGGGGTGGTCGCCCTCATGCGGCGCACCGGAGCCATTGACGCCGGGCTTCTCACCGCCGTGCGACGCCTGGATCACGCGCCTTGGGTGCTGATCGGCGGATGCCTCCTCTTGTTCAGCCTCGGCGCTTTTACGATCGGGATGGGCGAGGAGTACGTCCCTCTCGTGCCCATCCTGGTCACCATGAGCCTGGCCATGCGGATGGACGCCATCGTGGCCTTGGGGATGGTGTGGGTGCCGTACGGGATCGGTTGGGCCGCAGCCGCCATCAACCCCTTCGGGGTGCTCATTGCCCAAGACATCGCCGGGGTCCCTCCCGCCTCAGGCTGGGGCTTCCGGTCCGTCATGCTCCTCGTCTTTCTCGGCATCGGTTTTCAGCACGTCTACGCGTACGCGCTGAAGGTTCGCGCCCGCCCCGAAGAGAGTTTGGTGCGCGACGTAGACTATTCGGAAGGATACGCGCCGCCGCGGGACGTGGCCTTCACGCGGCGCCGGAGCCTCATTCTTCTCCTTTTCGTGGCTGGTCTCGCCTTCTTCGTGTGGGGAGCGCAAAAGTATCAGTGGTATATCGCGGAGCTGGATCGGGTCTTTCTCGGGCTCGGCCTTCTCATCGCCCTGGTGGGGGGGCTCCGACCCAACGAGGCGAGCCGCGCCTTCCTCGCCGGGGCGGCGGAGATGACCTCGGCGGCGCTCATCATCGGCTTCGCGCGCGCCATCGAAGTGGTGCTCTCCGAGGGGAAGATCCTGGACACCCTGCTCTACGCGGTGGCGACCCCGCTGGAGACGGCGCCCCCGGATCTCGCGGCGCTGGGCATGCTGGCGGTGCAGACGCTGACCAATCTCTTCATCCCCTCCGGGAGCGGCCAAGCCTTCGTGACCATGCCGATCATGTCCCCGCTCGCGACCTTGACCGGTCTTCCTCAGCAGACGGCCGTGCTCGCGTACCAGTTCGGGGATGGGTTCACGAACATGCTCGTGCCGACCTCGGCCTTGGTGATGGGCACCCTGGATCTCGGACGGGTCCCGTACGCCGCTTGGTTTCGGTTCTGCGCCCCGCTGCTCCTCAAGCTGTTCGCCGCCGCCATCGTGTTTCTGCTCCTCAGCGTCCACTTCCCCGACGCCCTCGGCCTCTAGTCCCCTGTCAGGGTTCTAGACCCCTGTCAGAGGACTAGCGACGCCGGTCTTTCACGCTCTGGGGGTCGGCGCTCTGGGCTGGGGGCTAGAGACTCCATCTCCCGGCCCGAAGCCATGGGTCCGGGGGTGGCCCGGTAGCTGCACTTGTCTCCGCCGTGAGGATCTCGGTCCCGCTGCTGAGTCTTGCGGTCTTGTGCGCGTGCCCCGCCACGCGCCTGTCTCCGGAATCCAGCCTCGAGGAGGCTCCGGAGAGCCCGCAGAATTCCCCGCCCGGTGGCGAAGCCCCGATGAACCCTGGGGGTTCGGGGTCGGGTCTTCCCCCGGTGGCCGCCCGCGTCTCGGAGTTCACCTGCGAAGGGGCGCCCCAGACCGGGCCCGCGGTGACGGCGCGGCGGACCCGGGACGAGATCGCCCAGGTCCTGAGCGACGCGCTGGGGGTAGATCTCGCTGCGGTGGTGCGGCGGGATCTCCCCGAGGATCTTCGCGCGGACGGCTTCACCAATCAGGCCGGAGGCCAAGTCCTCACCGTGGAGCACGTGGCCGCCTTCGAGGCCCTCGGCGTCGACGCGGCCGGTGCGGTGGGGAACCTGGGCGACTTCCTCGCCGCCCTGGGAGGGAACTGCGCAACCCCCACCGCCTGCCGGGTCGGCTTCGTGGATGAGCTCGGGCGACGGTTGTTCGGCCGCGCGCCCGGAGCGGAGGCGAGCGCCTACCTCTCCCTCTTCGACGCGGCCCAAAGTGAGGGCCTCGACGAGGGGGCGGGCGCCGGTCTCGTGATTCAGGCCATGATTCAAGCCCCGGACTTTCTGTACCCGCTGGATCGACCGGGGGCGGAAGGCAACGTCGACGCGCTCGCTCTCGCTCGCCGCCTCGCCGGGTGGGTGTGGCTGTCCAGTCCGGATCCGACCCTCGTCGCTGCGGCCGAGGCCGGAGAGCTCGAGACGGAAGCTCAGATCGAGGCTCAGGTGCGCCGCATGCTCCAAGACCCCCGCGCGCGCAGCGCCGCCCGTCGCTTCGTCGCGGACTGGCTCCATTTGGATCGTCTCGAGAGCTTGGCTCCCGACGCCACCCGCTTCCCCGGTTGGCAGGACAGCCTTCGCGAGGCCATGCGCGACGAGACGCTGGCTTTCTTCGATCACTTGGTTTGGGCGCTCGACCGTCCTTTGCCGGAGCTCTTCGATGCCAACCTGACTTTCGCCACCGCCGAGCTCGCGGAGCTCTACGGACTCCCGGATGTCTCCGGGGATCCGAGCGCCCCTCGCGTTCTCGAAGGGGTGCCCGAGCGGGGAGGCCTCCTCACCCATGCCAGTGTGCTCACGGTCGGAGGCGAGCGCGCCTCACTGGTCGAGCGAGGTCTCTTTGTCCTCGAGACCTTACTGTGTGGCTCGGTCGAGGCGCCTCCCGTCGACGTCGTGATGTTGATGGGAGACGTGGCTCCGGGGGTCACTCAGCGCACCTTCTCCGAGCAGCGCATGGCCAGCCCCTCCTGCGGCAGCTGTCATGTGCAGATGGATCCGCTCGCCTACGCGCTCGAGCGCTTCGACGGCATCGGCGGCTACGCGGAGGTGGACCGATTCGGAAACGCGGTCCGCTCCGACGGGCTCATGGCCATTCCCGACGACCCGGACCCCATCGCCTACACCAACGTGGCGGAGCTCGCCTCGGCGCTGGCCGACCACCCCCGGGTGCGGGCCTGCTTCGTCCTGAAGGGCGCCCAGTACGCGCTCGGTCGACGTCTCGTCCCCGAGGACGGCTGTCATCTCGCCCGCATGCGAGACCGCTTCGAAGCCAGCGACCGCACCTGGTCGGAGCTGATGGTCGCGGTGGCGACTTCACCCCTATTTCGCGCCGCGGGCGCCCCGTGAGGACCTCTTCGATGACCCGTCATCCCCTGTCCCGACGCGCCGTGCTTCGCGGCGCGGGTTCCATCGCCATCGGTCTCCCTTTCTTGGAGGCGATGCGCCCTCGAGGAGCGAGGGCTGCCGATCCCGAGCCGCCGGTGCGCGCGCTGACCGTGTTCTTCGGTCTCGGCGTACCGCGCGAGATCCAGGCGGAAGGCTTGACCGGGGCCCTGGAGCCCCTGGCTCCCTTCGCCGGCAAGCTGGCTTGGCTTCGCGGGGTGGACCTCCGCGAAGCGGACGGAGGCGCCAACAACCACTTTGACGGCGGCGGCGGCATCTTCGTGGGCCGTGAGCCTCGGAGCGACTCCGTGGCAGGAGGACCTTCGATCGACCAGGTGCTCCGCACCGAGCTCTATCCGAACGGCCTCCCCGCGGGGATGAGCCCGGCCCTGGTGGCGGGCAGCTTCTTTCGGCGCAGTCGGCTCACCCGCTACGTCCACAGCTGGAGCGACGACGGCTCCCCCGTCGACGTGCCCATCGAGACTCCGGAAGCCCTTTTCGACCGGGTCTTCGGGCAGGTGGCTCCGGGGCCGGACGACCCTTCGGCGCAGGCGCAGCGCCTCCGCCGGAGCGTGCTCGATACCGTGGTGGGCGAGTATCAGCGCCTCTCCGCCCCTGCCGGCGGCTTGAGCGCGACCGACCGTCGCGAGCTGTCGGATCACCTGGAGCGTATCCGCGAGCTCGAGCAGCGGGTGTTTCAAAACCCGCCGCCTCCGCCCCCGAGCGCAGGAGGTTGCGCCATAGCTGAACCCAGGCGTCGAGGGCGATGTCGACGCCCTCACCGCTGGGGTCGGGGCTCTGTCCGTTGAGAACGGCGATCGGCGTCGGAGCCGAGGGGCTGGCGCAGCCTCCTGCGCTCGGGGGCGGAGGCGGCGGGTTTTGAAACACCCGCTGCTCGAGCTCGCGGATACGCTCCAGGTGATCCGACAGCTCGCGACGGTCGG
>JBCBRU010000409.1:0-8035 GCA_039819565.1 Myxococcota bacterium
CTTCCCGCAGCGCGTACCCATCGGCCCCCCCGGGGATGCCAGGACCGCAGAGTACGCGGTACAGGCCGAGCTCCTGGACGCCAGCTCCCGCCCGCGTCGGCGGGCCCGCCCGCGTCCGGCCTCGACGGGCCTCCGCAGTTGGCCTCGCAAGCTGAGATGCACTGGGTGTTCAGACAGGTTTCGCTCGCCGGGCAGAGTTGGCCCCGACAGTCGGCCGCGAACCGACGAACCACCTCCGCCCCGGAGGCGTCCGGATAGGGCCCGAACGCGGCCACCCGCGCCAGAGGGCGGGAGCTGGCGTCCAGGAGCTCGGCCTGTACCGCGTACTCTGCGGTCCTGGCATCCCCGGGGGGGCCGATGGGTACGCGCTGCGGGAAGGTCAGCTCCGCCACCGGTCGAGACTCGTCGTACTGTCCGAAGCAGTCCTCGGATCGCCTGTCCACGCACCCGCGGACGCGAAGCGAGGTCGCGCCGTCCAGGGCCCCGGGCCCGGCCTCCAGGACGAAGATGACCTGGACCGACTCGCTGCACCCAGCCGAGGCGGCGAGAGCCAGGGCTAGCGCGGTTCGCCGATTCGACCCCATACGGGATCCTCCGCAGGCTGTCCTGCCTGATCAATGGCGACCCAAGTTCCGACGGCGACGGCGGCCGCGGCAAGGCCAACTCCTACCCAGAGCCACGCCGAGGGCCGGGGCGGAGGGGCATCCGGGAGCTCGACGCGGCGCTCGGGCGGGCGCGCCGAAGGGAGGGGAACGAAGACCAACGTCAAGCTCGTCGTTTGGCCCGCTGCGGCGGTGGCCGTGAGCGTGACCTCTCGCCCGTCCGGGCTTCGACCTCGGATGCGCTGTCGCCCCGGATCGATCCAATAGGTGGAGCTGAGGTCCGCGACCGGCGGCGCCGGCGCGTCGTTGACGAACACCTCCGCCCCCGGGGCTCCCCGAACCGCGACCTCGATGCGACTTCGCTGCCGAGCGGCCCGCTGTTTGAGGGCCGCCACCGCGCTCGCCTGCTCGGGGCTCAAGGCCCCGAAGGCTCCTTCTTCGAGCCGCGCGAAGAGGTCGTGAGCTTCGACCGGTCGGCCCAGGAGCTGAAGCGTCGAGGCGAGGTTGAAGGCGGTAGGGATGCGGGGACAGGAGGCGTGGGCTCGCTCGTACAGGGCAAGCGCTCGACCCAACCGTCGATCCGCGGCCTCGAGGAGAGCCTCCTCGAACCACCCTCGAGCTGCCTCGGGCTCCGGACAGGGAAGGGCGGCCGCGGAGAGGGCGCCCAGGCTCCACCAAACCCACAGGCCCGCCGTCACTCGAACGTCCCCGACCAAGTCATCTCACGGGGCACGGTCGTCTTCTTTGGGGTGGGTTTGCTTCGTCGCGCGCGCCGGCGAGGGGCTCGGGAGCGGCGCGTGACTTTGGGGGAGGTCCTCGGAGCTGCGGGGGGGGCTCGACGCACGGACGCGGAGGCCGAGACCTCGGGAGCAGGGACAGCGGGAACGGGCTCGGTTTCGGGTTCGGGTTCGGGTTCGAGGGCAGGTGTACTTGCCTTCACCGCGTCCGCGGAGGCGGCGGCCGGGGGGGGCGTCGGGACTTCGGCGGCCCGGGAGCTCCCGAGCAGCAGTCCTCCGACGAGGGCGAGAGCGCTCAGCGCTCCCGCGACCATCCAGCCGCGGTGCGGGCCCCTCCGGGGCTTCGAGGCGGGGCGAGGGGCGGAGAGGGCCGCGTCCAATTTCTCGCGGTGCGACGCGCGTCGACTCCCCGCCACAACCTCGAGGTAGCACCCGAGGTCCACCGATTCCGGCCCCTCCTGTCGACGCATCAGCTCGTCCAGGATGTGCGCGACCCCCTCTGCGGAGGCGGGGCGTTGGTCAGGACGCTTCGCGAGCAGCCGGAGCAGGAGGGCGACGAGCATCGGCGGTGAATCCGGTCGGAGCTCACCGAGGTCGGGCGGCGCCTCTCCGAGAATCTTCGGCGCTGTCGTCTCCAGAGGACCTGCGTACAGGGGTTCTGAGGTGAGCATCTCGTAGGATAGAACCCCGAGCGAGAAGAGGTCCGATTTCTCGGTAGGCACCTCGAAGAGCAGCCTCTCCGGCGCCACATAGCCCGGTGTCCCTTTGAGTAGCCCCACCGTGGTCTCGATCTCGCGACCTTCGGCCCGAGCGATGCCAAAGTCGGTGATGCGTACGCTTCCATCAAAGCCGAGGAGGACATTTCGCGGGGAAAGATCGCGATGTACGAGACCCAATCGTCGACCCACGGGATCGACGGCGACATGTATCGCATGGAGGCCGCGAGCCACGTCGCGCGCGATCCTCAGGCCGAGAGAAAGAGGAAGGGGGTCGAGGTCCCGACCGATGCGGAGAAGCTCGGCCAGGGTCAATCCCTCGACATAGTCCATCACCATATAGGGCGCGAAATCATCCTCGCCGTAGTCGAGCACCCCCACGACGTTGGGATGATTGATCGCCCCCGCGAGGCGCGCCTCCTCGGCAAACATCGCTCGCGACCGCTCGTCCCGAGCGAGGTGAGGGTGCATGTGCTTTACAGCATACAGTCTCTGGAATCGGTCGACGGTGCGTAGAGCGAGGTCGACCCGGCCCATGCCTCCCGACGCGACGTGCATCAGGTACACATACTCCGAGTCACGCACGCGAAGAGCGTCGTATGGTGGGGCTTGCGGGGCCGTGCTAGGGCCTTTGTCGGTCGGCCTCACCGCCGTCCTCCGAGTCCCCGGCCATGGTGTACGAACGAGCGCAATCTGTCTTTCGAGAGGGATGGCAAGGGGTCACGGGTGACCACGCTGCGGTGGCCACCGCCCTCAAGGGCAGGGAAGACCCGACGGCGCGAGCTTGGGGCTTGGTCCTTGATGCGCAAGGCTTCCTGGCAGGGGCCAAGGCTCCGCCGATGGACCCCGACGAGGTGGCCATCCTCAGCCAGGGAGCCTCCGAGGCCCCAGTGTCGATCGCCTGTCAGCTCGGAGTTCATCAAGCCCTCTTGGCCTTTGATCTCCCGAAGATGGCCCGATGGATCTCGGTCGTGAGGGGCTGCGACTCCGGAGCCCTGCTGCCTACGGCGCGAAGGACGGTGGCCGAAGCCTGGCTTGCTTTTGCTGAGCAGCGGGGGTTCCCGCTGGGAGAGCTCGAGGTCGCGGAAGGCGCGGCGAGGGAGGGGGGAGATGCTCCCCTCACCGTAGAAAGCGTGGTGCTGCAAAGCGTGTTCGGCTCGGATGGTCTGCGTCGGGTCCGGCGTGCTTCGCGGATGGCCCAGACGGAAAGTCTGCCGCAGCCTCAGTACTTGGCGAACCTGTTCCTGGCTCGCCAGAGACGTCTGGACCAGCGTCCGCACCTGGCCATTCATATCTTGCAGGCGCTCCTGCGGGTGGCTCCAGCCCCTTGGCTGGGATGGATGACCTGGGAGCGCGCGCTCGCCGGAGGGGCGCTGGCGCGCTCGGGACCCGCCGCCCACGTGTGGGCCCTGGTCGAGGCGGCCGAGGCCGGGGACCGGGCGGGGATCAGCGCCTACATCGACGCGCCTGGGCCTCTGGCCTTTCCACCGGTAGACCAAGACCTTGCAGACGCGGCCCGCCTCATTCTGGGTCGCGGAGGTCCCCGCTCCGGGCTGACCGCCCTGGCCGGTCATCACTCCGAACGGACGCTGGCCGAGACGCCGATCTGGGCGGTGGCCCACGGCGACGATCGACGCCACGTGTTGAGCTTGGGCCTCGGGTTCTTCTCCTCCGTCGACGTACGGCCGAGCGGACGCCGACAGCGCGCCCGCACCGACACGGCGATCTGCGCGCTGCTTCTCGAGGGGGCAGCTCCAGAGCCCGCATTCTTTGAAAGGCTCTACGGATTTCCTTACGAGGCGGAGCTCCATCGAGGCACCCGAGACATGCTTTATCATCGGATGCGTGAGCGGCTGAGTACCTCGGCCACCTTGGTCCGAGAGGACGGAGAGCTCCGCATCGAGCTGCATCGTGGGCTCGCGGTGCCGGACCCACGCTGGGCCCCCGCCCCCGAGAACGCGGTGTTGACGGCGCTCGCTCGGCTCGGAGCGGCCACCGCCCAAGAGGCGGCGGCGGCCCTCGGACTCCCGTTGAGGACCGCCCAGCACGTGCTGCGGACGCTGGCTAAGGATGGCGTGTGCCGGATACATAGGGAGGGCCGCAAGATGCGGTACGCCGTCGAGGATACAACTTTCGCGGAGCCCACGCAGCGCTCCGGACAGAACGCGCAAGTCGCGAAAGACGCCTGAGCCCTCTCGGTCCAAGGGTGAACCGAGCCCATTCTGCCGGCCGAATCGAGCGTTCGGTCCGGGGGAACGGCGCCGACTCTAGCGCTGCGGTTTGGCACGCGGTTTGGTTCTCGAAGGGCCGTGGACGCCCGACCTCTTGCTCTCGCTCTCATTCCCCTCGCTGCGGTGGCCTGCGGGCCCGCGGATCCGCCTCACGTGGAGACGGTCAACCTTGGCCTGCAGGTCTCCAACGGGCAGCTCTTCAACGGCACCTCCTTCGCCTCGGCGGCCGTGGAGCGCGTGGCCCCGGCGATGACGGGGCCGTATCTCCCCATTGACGCCTACAACTTCCCCACCTGGCAGCCGCCGGTATGGGGATTCGATGACTTCAACCCCTACGGAGGGGTGGGACCCAACGGCACCAGCACCGGAGGAGTGAAGAAGAGAAACCTGCGCGCCCTCCAGGTGACGACCGAGCTCTCCGCAGACCAGCTTCTCGGAGCCGAGGTGGAAGGCCGGACCACCAGCGGGAAGACGGCGCTCTTGAAGATCACCGGCATCGCCTCGGGCTCGGATCGAAACTCGGATCTCATCTACTACGTCGTCCACGCGGCCGCGGGCGTAGACTGGGTTCCGCTGTGCGGTCAGCGTCAGGGCGAACCCATCCCGGCGCTGGCCGTGCCGGGCTACTGGAACCATCGACAGGGCACGGACGGGGGAAAGTGGCTTTCGACTGAAGGCTTCAGCTTCGTGTGCCGAGGGAGCTCCGTCGCGAAGTGCATGGAGGCTGGGTACAAGCCATGGGTGGATCCTGCGTCCCGAAATGGCGCCATCCAGCATCGAGGCCGAGGCCAGCTTGCCGAAGCCAATCACCTACAGGCGTGCGTGAGGATGCTGCGAGCCGACTACTGCGGGGATGGGACCTCGCATACCCAGAACGGGCGTCAGATCGACGTCTGGGACACGATGAGGATTCATACCCGGTCGAGGCAGGACTGGCCCTTCGAGGCGGCCTGGGATCAGGACGGTGCGGTATGGATGGACCGGGCTCGACTCTCGTCTAAGGTTCCCGCCTGCCTCGAGGAGAAGCTCGCGGCCAAAGGGACCGTCTTCAACCGTCAAGATCCCGAGCGTTACTTCCGGGTGTACAGGACGGGCGGGAGGGTGATGAACGGCAGCCCGACCCCGTAGTTCCCGAGCCGGCGCGGTCCCGCGCAAGACCTGTGAGAGAAGCGGCCGCCCGTGTCTGCTCTCATGGGTATCCATGGTGCCCCGAAAACCACCCGCCGCTCGAGCGCTCAAGCGAGCGCACGGAGCGCTCCCGCTCCTCCTCGGCGCGTGTCTGAGTCAAGCCGACCCCGGACCGCAGGAGTCTCCCTCACCGCCCGAGCAGGAGCCTCCGATCTCTGCCCCCGTAGATTCGGGTGAGGATGTTGCTCCAGGAGGGGACACCCCTCCGGAGCCAGATCCCACCCTCCCTGTCACTCGAGAACCGGTGGGGTCCGGGAGCGAGTGCTCACCCGAAGACCTCTCTTTGCCCTATGCCTACGGCGCCAAAATCAAGGGTCTCCTTCTCGGAGAACCCCTGAGCGCGCAAGAGCTGACCCGCCTCGACGCAGACCCGGCCGCTCTCGAGGCCTTGGTCGAGACATGGTTCGACCGACCTGATTCGGAGCGCGCTCTGCTTCGCTTCTTCGCGATGGCCTTTCAACAGGACCAGGTCGACGTCGAGGGCCTCCGAAATCTGATCGGCGTGAACACGAAGGTCTGGGGGGTGCTCGAGTCTCCTCGCCAGCGCGCGGACGAGCTCATGATTCGAAACATGGAGCAGAGCTTCGCGCGTACGGCGCTCCGTCTCGTTCGTGAAGGCCAACCCTTTAGCGAGGTCGCGGTGGTCGACGCGCTCGAGATGACCACGGCCCTGATGGTCCTCTACGCCTACCTCGATCAGAACCCTCGACAGGACGACGGCCGTACCCCGGGTCAAGTACCCGCGGGGGTCACGGAGTTCACCCTCCTCAGAGACGAAGCGGACGAGGCGAGCGCCGAAGATATATTGGATCCGGGGAGTCCGCACTTCATGGAGTTTTGGCACCCCCGGTTCCGGAATATATGCGCTCCGCCCAGCCAAGATCGGGTCACCCTCCCCACGAGCGTAGTGGAAGATGTGCCCAGGTTCATTTTCCAGATGATGTTCGGACGGGCGACCAACATCGACAACAACGCCGCTTCCCCCACCGGTCGGGGCTGCGCCGGTAACCAAGGTCGCCACAAAGTCATGCTCTCCCGCCGCGATTTTGAGGACTGGCGGACCGTGCAGATCGAGAGGGTCCCGGAGGGGCGGGCTCGGACCTCCTTCTTCGCCCTCGCCCAACTCCGTGAGCAGAACACCTTGGATGTTTCCGACGTCCGCGGGGGCTTCTTCACGACGCCGGGATTCCTCGCCACCTGGCCGAGCAACGAAGACAACTCGATGCGCGTCTCACTCAATCAGACCTTGATCACGGCCCTGGGGGCGAGCTTCAGCGGCCAAGCGATCGTGGACTTTTCGCCTCCGGGTCTCGACGAGGAGCACTCGGCTCCCAACACGAGCTGCTACGGCTGTCACCAGACCCTCGACCCCATGCGAGACTACTTCCGAACCACCGTCTCGTACTTCTACGGCCGTCAAAGGAACGAGGAAGCTCGAGCCCTCGTACCTCAATTCCGATTCCGAGGGGTGGCCGGCGCCGGAGCGGGGCTCGAGGACTTTGGGCGCATCCTGAGCACCCATCCCGACCTTCCCCGAGGCTGGGCCCAGAAACTCTGCTTCCTGGCCAACGGAGAGGCTTGCGACGAGACCAGCCGCGGGTTTCAGGAGGCGATCACCGCCTATCGTGAAAACGACTCCAGCTTTCGAAGTCTCCTCGTGAGCGTCTACTCTTCGCCGATCGTGACCAATCGAACGTGCACCACTGGCGCCCCCGTTCAGCCGTTGGTGGCTCGCGTCGCTCAGTTCTGCTCGGCGCTCTCGGTGAGGCTCGGGCTCGAGCGGGTGTGCGGAACGGACGTTGTCACCTCAGAGAGCTCGAGGGTGCAGCGGGTGGTGGAGCGCTCCCTTTCTGGCCTGCCTACCGACATCGTCAGCCGCGGCGACGTCGACCACGTGGTCATCAGCGACACGAGCCTGTTTACCCGCGCCACCCGCGAAGTCATCTGCGAGGATATTGCCAACCTCGCCCTCGACCCCGTGCTTCGCCCGCTCTCCCGCACCGAGGCCCTCACCTTCCTCGTTGATCGAGTGGTGGGACTCCCCGAGGGCGATCCGAGGCGGGATTCCGTCGAGAACATCATCCAAGAACATGTCGAAGAGGTCATGAGCTCCGGCGCTCCCGAAGCCACCGCCCTTCGATCGGCCTTCGTCCTCGCCTGTATGAGCCCTTCGCTCGCGGGCATGGGTATCTAAGGGGTTCAGAGAATATGAAAAGCAGACGCGACTTTCTCAAGAGAGCCCTTGGCGGCGCGTGGGTTCTCCCTTCGCTCGCCACCGGTATTCCGACGAGCGTTCTCATGAACCCTCGTCGAGCCTTCGGTGCGCCGGAAGAGGCTGCCCAAGCTTCGGCGAGGAGCCTCATCCTTCTCACCTCAGCGGCGGGGGACCCCCTGAACGCCAATGTCCCGGGCACCTACGGACCAGGGGCCGAGGAGGTGGCTCACCCTCCCAGTTCTCTGATGGCGCCCAGATCTGCCCAGGGCTTGGCCACGGTGTAGCTCCGCCCCTGCAGCCGGATCTCGGTGGGCGCCATCAGAGAACTGGGAGGGTGAGCCACCTC
>JBCBRU010000410.1:0-8010 GCA_039819565.1 Myxococcota bacterium
CAAGTACGAAGGCGCGAAGGCTCCCGCCGAGGTGGCCCCCAAGGCGCCCCGCACCGGGAAACGTCGGGGCAAGAAGGGGAGCGGCCAGGGCAAGGCGGGCGCTCCCGCGGCCGCCTCGGCGGGAGCCTTCGCGCCTTCGTACTTGCGGCGGAGGGTGGCCAGCCGGTCCTCGGCCAGCTCCAGATGGCCTTTGATCACCTGGTAGGCGGCATGATCGTTGGCGGCGCGACGGTGGGCAGCTTCCAGCCGGAGTTCGAGCTTCTTGAGCTCCTTTTTGTGATCGCGTCGCGCCCCGGAGGCAGCCTTCTTCACCGCCTCCAGCTCCCGGCCCATGGCCTCGGCGCGCGCCTCCGGGGTCACCTCGGGGGCCGCGTCGTCGCCGGCGCTTTCCGCCTCCGTCGAAGCCTCTTCGGCCGCCAAGGCCTCGGCTGCTCTTCGGGTCTCCTCCGCTCGCCGCGCTTCCTCGGCCCGGTACCGCTCGACCTCGGTCTCGGCCGCTCGCAGTCGCTCCTCCACGGCTTGAAGGGCCTTTCGATGCTCAGCTTCGAGCTCACGGTCCGTGACCCGCACGACCTGCGCCGCGGAGGCCTCCGGCTCGAGGTCGAGCTCGGGCTCAGCGAGCTTCGGCTCGGGACCGCGGCGCCGCTTGGGCGTCTTCGGCTCCCGGTCCGCCCGTGCCTTCTCGAGCTTCGCCTTGGTGGTCTTCAGTTGCTCTCGTACCTTCTCGAGCTCCTGGCGCTTCGACTTGTTGTCGGAGCGTACGCGCTCGACCTCGCCCTTCGCGGTTTCACGCTGCTGCTGGGCTTCGCTGAGGGCGGCCTGCTTCGAGGCGACCTGGCGGTAAAAGAAGATCGCCGCCGCGGCAGCTGCCGCGAACAGTCCGAGGAGGATCGCTTGCGATTCGTTCATGTCCGGCCGGAACCGAGCGCATAACAATCGCGCGCCACACCTGCAAGCGATCAACCCTTGGTTTCAGGGGTGGTACAGGGAGGACGGGCGATGACGCTCCGGCCGGATGACAAGCCGCTCGCGGCCTACCTCATCGAAGGCGAAGTTCTACCCTTCGCCGCGATCTTGGCCGCCCTGGTCGACGCCGAGGGGTCGGAGCGCGACCTGAGCGAGAGCTTGCTGAAGCTCGGCGCCTGCTCCTCCGAGGAGCTCGCGGTCCATCGCGAACAGCTCCGAAGGCGCCCGGGACCGGGAGATGTGCTCGACGCCGACACCTGGTACGACATCGCGCCGGCCGCCGGGGCGGCGCGCGCCGTTCGTGCGGGCTCCGAGGACCTGGCCGATCTGACCTTTGATGACGCCGAGCGAGTGGCCACCGCCCCAGACCATCCGGCGCTCGAGGCCACCCGGCCCTACGAGCCCGGACGCCACCCCGAGCAGCCCGACGCTCGCACGGTGCTGCGCGACCTTCGCCCCGGCTCTCCGGAGCTGAAGGCCGCGGACGCGGGGCGAGGCCCTTCCGCCTCTAGCCCCGTGCGCGTCGATCGCGAGCGATATCATCTCGGCCCCGAGATCGGTCGCGGCGGGATGGGGCGCATCCTCTCGGCCCGGGACGTGGACATTGGTCGTGAGGTCGCGGTGAAGATCCTCCACGGCGGCGAGGGGGCTCCGGAAGTCGCGGTGCGCCGGTTCTGGACCGAGATCCAAGCCACCGGGCAGCTCGAGCATCCCTCCATCATCCCCGTGCATGATGTCGGGCGTCGCCCCAACGGGGAGCTCTTCTACGTGATGAAGAGGCTCTCGGGGGCGAGCCTCGACGACATCCTGGAGGCGCTGACCGCCGACGATGAAGAGGTCCGGACGGAGTTCGACCGGCCTCGGCTCCTCACCGTGCTCCAGCAGATCGCCTACGCCGTAGCCTTCGCCCACGCCCACGGCGTGATCCATCGCGACATCAAGCCCGCGAACATCATGGTGGGGCGCTACGGCGAGGCCATTCTCATCGACTGGGGTTTGGCCAAGGTCGCGGGGGCGTCCGACGAGGGCGACGAGGAGGCCCCCACCGGACCCGCCGCCGAGGCCGCGCCGGAGGCTTTCGTGGCCGACGGGAGCGCCCGGGTCGAGATGGTGGGACGCTACTCGGGGTCGGTCACGGCGACCGGAACCATCACCGGTACCCCCCAATACATGTCCCCTGAGGCTACCGAAGGCCGTGCGGGGGTGGTTGGACCCAAGGCGGATGTATATGGCCTCGGCGCCGTTCTTTACGAGATCCTGGCCGGAAAGCCGGCCTTCGAGGATGAGGGCTTCGTTCCCACCGTGATGAAGGTGAGAGCGAGGGACTTCCTCCCCCCCTCTCGGCACGTGCCGAAGGAGCCCATCCCAGAAGTGTTGGAGCAACTCTGCCTGCGAGCCATGGCCGCTTCGCCGGCGGAGCGCCCCACCGCCAAAGCCCTCGCCGACGAGCTGGGCCGCATCCTTCAGGGCGCGCGCGAGCGGGAGCGACGCCAACGGGAAGCGCGGGCTCGGGTTCGGGAGGGGCGCGACGCCACCCAGCGCTGGAAGCGCCTCAAGCACCAGCTCCAAGCCGAGGAGTCCGAGGCCAAGCGGCTCGCTAAAGCGGTGCCGGGCCACGCTGACGTGTCCGAGAAACGTCCTCTATGGGCGCTGGAGGACCGGGTCAGTGAGCTCAAGGTCGAAGCGGTGGGCGCCTTCGAGGAGGCTGAAGCGGCGTTCCTCCGCGCCCTCGGAGAGGTCCCCGATGACTTCGATGCGCGCGCGGCGCTGGCCGCCCTCTACTTCGAGCGTTTCGTCGAGGCCGAGCACATCCGGGATCGCGAAGGTCAACGCTACTTTCGGCGGCTCGTCGCCCGCTACGACGACGGGGTGTGGGCCAAGGTTCTCGAAGGCCGAAGTCGCCTCTCCGTCGTGGTCGAGCCTTCCGACGTCGAAATCTCCGTGGAGCGCTACGAGCTCGAGGCGAGGGTTCTGATTCCGAGGGACGAGCAGCGCCTAGGTACCGGTGTCGGGGAGGCGAGGCTCCCGCTCGGCTCCTATCGGCTCGTGCTGCGTCGCCCGGGTGATCAGATCGTCGTGCGCCCGCTGGTGGTCGGAAGGGCCGAGGCGGTGGATGTGCCGGTGCGTTATCGAGGTCGGGACGAGGTCGGGGAGGGTTTCGTGCTCGTACCGGCAGGGCCGGCCGTGCTCGGGGGCGACCCGGTGGCTCACGGAGCCCTCGAACGCCACACGGAGGACCTCGATGAGTTTGCCATCGCCCGCTTTCCGGTGACCTGTGACGAGTATCTCGCCTTCTTGGACGCGCTCGCCCAGGAGGACCCTGAGGTGGCGCTGCGTCACGTCCCTCGAGCGCGGTCGAAGGAAGGGCACTGGTGGTCTTTCGACGAGGACAAACGTCGCTTTCGCTATCCTCAGCACTCTCCCCAAGGTCAGGCTTGGGTCGGGACCCTCGCCGTCAACGGAGTGTCCTACGAGGACGCGCAGGCCTACATTCGGTGGCGCACGGAGCTCACCGGGGAGCGTCTCCGGCTACCGCGAGAAGCGGAGTGGGAGAAGGCCGCCCGCGGGGCTGACGGACGCTTCTTTCCCTGGGGTGATCACTTCGACCCGACTTTCTGCAAGATGAAGTCCTCTCGGGACGAGCCCTATCCGGAACCCGAGCCGGTGGGGAGTTTTCCCATCGATAGTTCTCCGTACGGGGTCCGCGACATGGCCGGCGGCGTACGCGAGCTGTGCACGGCGCGGGTGGGGGGCGGCGAGGTCCCGGTGATGCGGGGCGGGTGCTGGCACGACACCGGCCTCTTTTGCCGGGTGGCCTTCCGCCACCTCACGCAGCCCGACTTCGTAAACTCCGGACTCGGCTTCCGGCTCGCCAAGGACCTGGACTGAGCTCAGGCGTACGCCGGCCAATACATGGCTGCCCGCACCTGCTCCGCGAGGGGGCCTCGGGGTACGCGTTCGGCGAGGCCTGCCTCGAGGGCTTCTTGGCCGACCGCCATCGCGATGGAGAGCGAGACCTCTCGAATGTCGCTCAACGCCGGGAAGAGCGTGCCCTGGGCCAACCGGGAAGGCTTCACCTGCTCGGCCACGGCGCGAGCGGCGGTGAGGAACATCGAGTCCGTTACCCGAGTGAGTCCGACCGCGGCATGGGCGAGACCTATCCCTGGAAAGATATATACATTGTTCGACTGCCCGGGGAGATGGGTTTGGCCCTCCCACACCACGGGTGCGAAGGGGCTTCCTCCCGCGAAGAGGGCGCGACCGTTGGACCATCGAACGACCTGCTCGGCGGTCGCCTCTGCCCGCGAGGTGGGGTTCGACAGGGCAAAGATCAAGGGCCGCTCCACGTGCTTCGCCATGGCCCGAATGGAAGACTCGTCGAACACTCCCGGTTGGCCGGTGGCTCCGATGAGGGCCGTCGGTCGGAGAGCCTCCACGATGTCCGGAAGCTGGGTGTGGGCGGGATGAAGGTGGGCGTATCGAGCGACGTGCGGGCGGATGCGCTCGCGGCCGGCGACGACCAGTCCCTTGGAGTCCACGAACCAGCAGCGGGCTTCGGCTTCGGCCTCGGTGAGTCCTTCGGAAACCATCGCTCGAACCACGAGGTCGGCGATCCCGGTGTTCGCCGAGCCCGCTCCGACGAAGAGCAAGGTCTGGTCTTCCAGTCTACGCTCGGTGGCGCGGATACCCGCAAGGAGGCCCGCCACGGTGACCGCTGCGGTGCCCTGGATGTCGTCGTTGAAGGTCCGAACCCGGTCCTGGAAGCGGTTGAGAAGGCTGATGGCCTTGGGCGTGGCGAAGTCCTCGAACTGAATGAGCGCCTCCGGGAAGGCCCGCTGCGTGGCCTCCATGAACTCGTCCATAAAGGCTTGATAGCTCTCGTTATCCAGCCGGGGGCGCCTTAGACCGAGATAAAAGGGGTCCTCACGAAGGCCGTGATTGTCCGTACCCACGTCGAGAAGGATGGGGAGGGTGGTGGAAGGGTCTACGCCTCCTGCGGCCGTATAGAGGGCGAGCTTGCCGATGGGGATCGTCATCCCGTTAGCACCCAGATCTCCGAGGCCGAGGATGCGGCTCCCGTCGGTGACCACGATGACCTTGACCTCCTGACGAGGCCAGTTCTGGAGGAGCTCGCTCATCGAGCCGCGGTCCTCCGCGGTGATGTAGAGCCCTCGGGGTCGGCGGTAGACGTGGGCATACTCCATCGAAGCCTGACCCACGGTAGGGGTGTAGACGATGGGGAGGTGGGTTTCGAGGTGGTCCACGAGCACCCGATAGAAGAGCGTCTCGTTCTGATCCTGCAGACCCATGAGATAGATGTATCGCTCCAGGTCCGAGGACTTCCGGCCGAGGTTGGCCACCACCCGACGCACCTGCTGCTCGATGGTCTCCACGCCGGGAGGAAGAAGCCCGCGGAGGCCCCGTCGGCCTCGGGTCTCGGCGTCGAAGCCGGTGCCCCGGTTGAGAATGGGGTCGCTCAGGAGTGACTTGCCTTGGGTCATGTCTCAGCTCAACCGTGCTTCGAGATAGCCGATGATGTCCGTCGACTCGGGCATCCATCGATCGCCCTCGCCGGAGGTGCATCTGAGCACCGCAACGACGCTCGTCCCCGAGCGGCCACGAGGTCGCGGGCATAGAACTCGGATCATAGGGCCTCCGAAGCCCAGGTGCTTCGCTCCGGCTCCGCGGAGAGGAGCCACACCACGAGGTCTTGCTCGACCTCGATCTACGCCCGCCGCTGTCTTCCTACGGGAACGTAGGTAGGTGGCGTACCCGAGCGCCCGGTTTTCATCGGCCTCGTCGCTGGCGATGAACGCTTGATGGTGAGCACCGCCGGTCTCCGTGAAGAGCTCGAGCAGGGCCGATTCGGTCTCGCTGCGGGTCATCGTCAGACCTTCCCTCCGCCTTAGATGCACCAACGCGCCTGGAGTTACCAAAGATCCTCGGGGGTGCCCTGTCCGCACCGTCGTGCGCATGATGGGGCTTCCATGACCGGAGAGCTGGACGCATCCGTCCTCGAAGCGCGCCTCTCGCGCCTCGGTGACGGGCCCGAGGATGAGGCGGCGCGCATCGAGATCGAGCTCGAGCTCGCGTGGACGAACTTCTACGCGGACCGGGACCGGTCACGGCGCCTCAGCGAGCGTGCCCTCGAGCGGGCCCGTGCCCTGGAACAACCGCGCCTCGAGGCCGTCTCGCTCCGCAACCTGGCCTACTGCGCGCTGGTGGGTGGGGACTACGCCGCGAGCCTCCCCCAGGCTCGGGAGGCCATCCGCCTCTTCGAGAGCCTGGACGAGCCGGTCGGAAAGGCCACCGCCCTCGACATCGCGACCCACTGCCTCGAAGGGGTTGGGGACTATCCGCGCGCCCTCGAGACCGCTGTCGAAGCCCTGCGGTTGTGCCGGGCCCATGAACGCCCGCGGGAGACGGCTTGGGCGCTGGCCAATCTGGCCTCCATCAACGTCCATACGGGGGACCTCGATCTCGCGGAACGGACCTACCTCGAGGCGCTGGAGTCGTTCGAAGCTCAGGGCTACGCCCCCGGTATCTCGCGTCTGAAGTCTCTGCTCGGCGGGCTCTACCAGCGCATGGGCCGCGATGCCGAGGCGCTCCGCTACCATCAGTCGGCGCTCGAGCTGGCCGAGCAGGCGGGGCTCAGCAACGCCCAGGGGCAGGCGTTGATGGACGCTGGAGAAATTCTCGCGCGCATGGACCGCAGCGACGAGGCTCTGGACTGCTACGACGCCGCGGCGCGCTGCTTCGAGGAGACAAACGGGGTCGTGCAGCGGGGGCGGGTCGCCGTCCGGAGGGGCCAGCTCTTTCATCAACTCGGGCGGCCGGACGACGCCCGGGCCGAGCTCGATGAAGCCATCGACCGCCTCGAGAGTGCGGGCGCCAGTCCCGACTTGCTCGAGGCTCATCGCGCCTACGCGCGGTCACTGGACCATGCATCCTTGCTCGAAGCCGCCGCTCATCACTGGCGTCGAGCTCACGACCTGCTGGCCGAGATCATGGATGAGGAGCAGCGCAAGGCGCTGGATCGCATCAAGACTCGACTGGAGATCGAGCGCGCCGAGAAGGACGCGGAGATCTATCGGCTTCGCTACGTAGAGCTTGCCGAGATGCAGTCACAGCTCGTCGAGAGGGAGCGGCTGGCGGTGATCGGCAACCTCGCGGCCGGCGTCGCCCACGAGGTCAACACTCCGATGGGGGTGATTCGGGCCAGCGTCGACGTGGCTCAAAAGGCCGCCCATCGCCTGCGGGACGGGCTCGGAGATCACGCGGAAGACCCCAAGATCCGCCGGGCCATCCACGCCATGGAGAGCAGCCTCAGCTCGAGCGGAGAGGCGGTGACTCGGATCCAGCAGATGGTGCAGTCGCTCAAGAACTTCGCCAAGCTCGATGAGGCTCAGCATCAGGCTTTCGACCTTGTGGAGGAGCTCGAGAACGTCCTCACTCTGGTGGCTCCCAAGGTCTCGGACGGCGTTGCCCTAGAGCGCCACCTCGCCCCGGTGCCGCGGATCGAGGGACATCCTTCGGAGCTCAATCAGGCCTTCATGACCATTCTCGTGAACGCCGCCGAAGCCACCACCGAGGGCTCCATCACGGTGTCCACCTGCGAGGTCGAGGGCGGGATTCAGGTCGAGATTTCCGACAGCGGTCGCGGGATGGAGCCGGAGGCGCTGGAGCGACTGTTCGAGCCGGGCTTTTCGAAGAAGGGGTCTCGTGTGCGATTCCGGGTGGGGCTTCCCACCGCTTCGGCCACGGTGCAGCGCCACGGCGGGCGCCTCGAGGTCGACAGTCACCCCGGTCGCGGCACCCGATTTTTGATTTATCTGCCCTCCCAGCTCCCTCCGGAGTTCGATCGAGTGGCGGACGCGGGTTGATTCGAGTTTCGAGCGGGCGATGATGCCGGCGTGCAAGTCTTCGCTCTCGGGACGATGATCGCGCTGAGCGCGGGCGCCTCCCCGCGACGCACGCCGGTGGTCGAAGTTGTGGAGCAGGCCGAGGCCGCGATGTTGACGACCGCGGGACCGGCCTGCTCCA
>JBCBRU010000411.1:0-8009 GCA_039819565.1 Myxococcota bacterium
GCGGTCGAGGGGGGCCACCGAGGGGGCCCACCGCTCACGGGCCTCCAGCGCGGGGCCTTGGATGCCCGGCGGGGGCACGCCCATGTGCTCGCCGTAGAGCCAAAGCACGAGGTTGGTGCGTTCGCCCTCGGTGATGGGATGCGCCGCGTGGGGGACGCCGCCACGGTGGAGGGCGGCTACGCCCGACTCGAACACAAACCTCGCCGGGCGACCGGTGCCGTGATCATAGAAGTCGACGCCGGAGCCCGCGAAGGTCTCCCCGGGCAGGTTCATGTTGATGTTCAGGGTGGTCGCCGAGGCGTCGGTGTGGGGCTGAATCGAAGTATCCATGCCGGGCTGGTACTGAATGGAGAAGCCAAAGCTCTGGGAGTCGTACCCGGCGATCTCCGGGAATAGAAGTCTCGAGATGGGCCGCATGTATCTCTCGATGAGTCGCTCGTAGAGGCTCTGGAAGGCGGGCGCGGCCAGGTAGCCGCTGGAGCGCCGGTCGAGCATGGCTCCGTAGCGGTTGAGTACGATGCCGTACGGCGCCCGTACGGGGATGCCCGCTTCGACCGTGGCGTCGAGGTAGGCCCGCAGGTCCTGCAAACGCTCGGGGTCAAAGAACTGAGTCTGAAACACACCGGGAACGACCGGCTCCCACAGGTCTTTCACGGCACTCTCGCGGGTGGGATCTTCCCAGGCGGCCGCGACCGTCTCTCGGAGTCTCTCGTCGAGCAGAGTTTCGTCCAGAATGGGAAGCTCTGCGTCCGCTTCCCACTCTCTCCAGGCTTCGGCCAGCAAGTCGGTATGTTGCTCCCAAAACAGAGAGACCGAGTGGTCCCGCCGAAGCGTAGCTTCCCGGGTGGGTCGGTCCAGCGCACGCGCCTGCGTCAGGGGGCTGGGCTGCGTGGGTTCGTCTCCCCCGCGAGGTGGGGTAAGGGTTGAGGCACTCATCTGCAGTTCTCCTTCGTGAAAGCTAGGGTCCGGGATAGGGGGCGACTACCCTGCGTCGAACGAACACTGTTTCAAGGCAGGTTTGTAGGTGGCCTCGGACCGGGTGGTGCCCGCGGGAGCTGACGACCCCTTCCGGACGCGGCTCCCGGTGGGGCCCGACGTGGGTCAGCGATCCTGCCGTCGGTTGTAGCGCTCGAGGATCTCCTGCAGCGTCTGATGATCGAGGCTCTCGATGCGGACCCCGTTGATGCCGACCATAGTGTCCGCGGCGACGAGGGCGTTCACGATGGCCTCCTCCGTGGCCTGGACAACGCCCTCGTAGAGGTAGTCGAGGGTGTATTCAGCGTCGTCGGTGAGGGCCCGATAGGTGACGACCTCGCGGCCAGCATAGGTGAGTCGGTTGGCGGTGGAGAAGGCGAGGAAGATCTCGCCGGAGCCGCGTTCGGCGACGCCGCCGGTGCGAGCCACGCCCATGGCCGGGCGCTTGGCGAAGCGCTCGAGCTGCATCGGGAGGAGTGGGGCATCGGTGGCCACGACGATCACGATCGAGCTCCCTCCGCTCGCTCTCGCCTTCGGCGCTTTCCGGGCGGGCTGGGTGTCGTCGGGCTTCAGGATCTGACCCACCGGAACCCCCGCCACGGTGAGCCGCCAGGGCAGGCCGTGGTTGGCCTGGACGAGGACGCCCACGGTGTAAGGACCCACCTTGCGCGAGGCGGTGCCGGTGCCTGCCTTGAACCCATGGGCGGCCGAGCCCGTCCCGCCCCCCACGTTGCCTTCCCGAAGGGCGCCCGTGCGCGCGGAGTTCAGGGCCGCGAAGACGTGGGTCTTCTTGATGTGCCGTCCGTAATGATCGCTGAGATGGCCGTCCCACGTCTCTGCGACCACCGGGAGATGGTGCATGTCCTTCGGGTTGCGCTCTCGCATCCAGTCCAGGGCGGCCGCGTGCACGTCCCCCACGCTCACCGTGTTGGTGAGAAGGATAGGGCCAAAAAGGGTCCCGAACTCGTCGATCCAGTGCGTTCCAGAGAAGCGCGCCGCGAAGACCCCGGCCGTCTCGGCGCGGCCCAGAGGATGGAGAGCGGTGACGCCCGTACGTACCGGACCTCGGCCCACCTTTAGAGGCCCATTGCCTCGGATGAGCGTTGCGTAGCCAACCTCGACCCCCGCGACGTCGGTGATGGCGTTGTTTGGTCCTGGGGTGCCGTCAAAGGGAACGCCGAGATCCCGTGCCCGCGGCCGGTCTTTTGCGTGGGCCCCGTGAGAGGCGCTCGCTACCGCGAGGGCGAGACAGGAGAGAGCAAGGGACCTCGAGCGTCTCGGGGTCCAAGCGCGCGGGGAGCGCGCCGAGCGGCGTCCTAAGCAGCGCTTCATCGTTCCATGGTATCGGACGCGGTCGCGGTGGGAACGAGCGGTCCCTCAGCCGCATGGCTTGGAGGTCTTTTCTCCGCCTGCGTCGAGCCCCCGGCGGCCGGGGGTGGACGGGGCTCGAAGATCTGGCGGCGGGCTCTGGCTCTCCGAAGGGAGCTGTGGCGACGCCCCGGCCCGTGAGGGCTCAGCTGTAGCGGAACCAGACGTCGTTTACGGCGCGGTTTTCACCGTTCATGGTGAAGCCGGTGCCGACCTGGCGGTGCTCGTTGCCGTTGGCGTCGGCGTTGGCGCCCGCCTCCTCGTAGCCGAGGTTGATCTCGGTGATGCCGAGGTCGGCGAGGGACTTCTGCTGACCGTCGACGATCATCTTGAGGTTATACTTCTGGGACAGGTGCGCAAGCTGGCCGGCGTCGAGCTTGTCGCCCACGGCGCCGAACTCTTTCTGAGCCAGAGCGCGGAGGGCGTCGAAGCCGTTGGCGTGGCCGTCGGCCTTGCCGTCGCCGTCGATGTCGGTGTTGTTGCCGAACAGCTCGCGGCCGTTCTCGCCCACCTTGCCGTCGCCGTCGGCGTCGAAGGCGAGGACGCCGTCGCCGGCTCCCGCCCACGCGGTGTTGTCGATCTTGCCGTCGCCGTCGATGTCGAAGGCTTTGCCGCCCTGGGTGGTCGAGACTTTGCCGTCGCCGTTGAGATCGAAGGTGAGGGGGGAGGCGATCTTGTCCTTCTTGGCCGGGCTCTGCCACTGACCCTTCAGGCAGCCGCAGGGATCGAAGACGTGGAACATCCCCTTACCCTGGTGGACGAGGGTGTGCTTGGCGTACTGGCCCTTGGTGATCTCGTAGCGCCCGTTGCCGAGCGCCTTGTAGCCCCCGTGGGGCGCGATCCACTTGCCCTTGCTGAGCTCGGGGAGCTCGGGCTTGAGCCACGGCATGCCGCCGGGGACGCCGCCCGGGCCGGGCACCGGCATGGGGTTGAAGCCACCGAAGAGAAGCTGGGACATCATCCCCTGGATCTGCTGCTGCATCTGCATCAGGGCCATGGCCATCTGCATCCGCTGCATGGGGCCGAAGCCGCCCATGGGCATCCCGTAGGGGCGCCCCACGCCCTGGTTGAAAAGCTGTCGCATCATACGCAGGGGGTCGTTCTGGGGGCCGCCGACGAAGGTCCGCGTCGTGGTCATGGTCTGATGTTGAATGTAGGTCATGCCGAGTTCCTCTCTTGCCTGGGGAATCCGTCCCCGCTGGCCCTTTGAGGTTCGGTATCGGGAGTTCTTTCGAGGCGTTGCGTAAGAAAACGACGCCCTCGGGGGCTGTGCAGTGTGCACCTTGCCCGGTGCAGGGCCCGAAACCCAAAGGCCCTAGGGGTCTTTTTGAGACTCGTGATCAAAGAGGGCTAAGCTCAGGGGTCTCTTTGAGAAACGTGATCAAAGAGGGCTAAGCTTAGGGGTCTCTTTGAGAAACGTGATCAAAGAGGGCTCGCTTTTGGGTTCTTTCTGAGAACCGTGATCGAAGAGGGCTCAACTTAGGGGTGTTTCTCGGCGTCGCGAGCGAAACGGTCTGAGCTTAGCCCTAGAGGCTGACGTCGTCGACCCAAAGCCCTCCAGGCTTCAGGGTAGGCTTCACGCGGTCGAGGGTTTGGGCTGCTTCGAGCCGAAAAACGTCATGAAGCGTAGCTCGAGCCCTAGCGCTAGCCGTTTTCGGTCCGCGCCGAAGCTCGCCCTCAAAAACGGTAGGCCACCCCCACCGCCAACTTCAATCCAAAGCTCACGTCCGTGAAGGAATTGAAGACGCGGATGGAGGGCCCGAACTTGAGCTCCGCGGTGACGGCGAGGTTGTCGATCGGATGTATCTCGTAGACCGGGCCGAAGAGGATGGGAAAAAAGAAGATGAAGGGGTCGACCGCCACCGCCACCGGGAGGTCGAGGCCGCCCCCGAGGATCATGTTCGACCCAATGTGCCAACCCAGGTTGCCGCGCACGTTGGCGAGGACCGCGAAGTTGAAGTCGGGCTCGAAGAAGAAGCCCAGGCCCGGCTCGAACACCATGCCCGCGGAGAGGTTCGAGCCGTGCGCCACCCGCAGCCGGAGCGGGGCCGACAGGAGCATGCCGCCCCGCAGCCCGGGCTCCGGCGTGTAGTAGCCGAGGTCGAACGTAAAAGCGCCGCCGATGGACAGACTGTCGCTCAGCCCTTGATGGAGGGCCGCGCGCGGCAGGCCGGGGTAGCCCATTTGGCCGGCGAGGGTGGGGCCCTCGGAGACCCCTCCGAAGAGGAGGTTCCACCTGCGAGGCTCGGCGTGAGCGGCCCCGGTGAGGGACAAGCTGCCCAACACGAGGGCGGCGAGGAGGGCAGGGGGACGGAGGAGGCTCACTTGATGCGCTTCAGGCCCGCCGCGTACCTCTTGGCGTTCTCGACGTAGTGCTGAGCCGAAAACTCCAGGTACTGGCGCTGCTCGGAGGAGAGCTCTCTTTTGACCTTTCCCGGCACCCCCATCACCAGCGAGCCTTCGGGGATCTCCATCCCCTCGGGCACCATGGCGTGGGCCCCGATGACCGAGCGGGCGCCCACCACGGCGCCGTTGAGGACCGTCGAGCCGATGCCGATGAGGGCGTAGTCCCCCACCGTGCAGCCGTGGAGGGTGGCGCCGTGGCCCACCGTGACCCCCTTACCTACGGTGGTGGGCTTTCCGGGGTCGGCGTGGATGACCGCGCCGTCCTGCACGTTCGAGCCCTCACCGATGATGATGGCTTCGGTGTCGCCCCGAATCGTGGCCGCGAACCACACCGAGGTGTCTTTGGCGAGGTGGACCTTGCCGATGACCGAGGCGTTCTCGGCCACGAAGAGGACTCCTTCGTCGACGGGGACCAGGTCCCCCAGCTGATAGATGCTCATGAGCGATTCTCCAGTTTGGCCTTTCTATCCTTCCGGCGCATCTTTTGGGCCACGAAGGCCAAGCCCTGGGCGTTGAGCTCGATGTCGAGCGAAAGGTAGGCCCACTGGTCCTCCGAGAGGGAGAGTCCGTGCCCGGCCAGGCGCTCGTCAAAGTGGGCCCGCAGGGGGGCGAGGATGCGCGCCTCGAGCGCCGCGTCCGGAGCTTCGGAGGCGTAGGCTTCCCGCATCAGGTCCTCCGAGATCTGCAGTGTGGCCTTCAGCTGCTCCCCCACCTCGGATAGAGACGTGACGGGCCCGAAGTGGGTCAAATAGGCGGTGGTGGCCCCCGTCTTCATGATCGTGTCCACCGCCTCGCGGGCCAGGGGCCCGTCGAAGTCGGTGGGACTGGTGGAGGGAAAGGCGAACGGGCCTCGCTCGGCCAGCACCGGATAGGCGATGCCGAAGGCGTCGCCGGTGAACACGACGCGGTCGGTGGCATCGTAGATCACGAAGTGGTGATTGGCGTGGCCGCGGGTGTGGATGAAGCGCAAGCTCCGGCCCGCGAAGTCCAGGGTGTCGCCGTCCTCCATGATCTTCACCCGGGAGGCGTCCAGGGGCTCGATCACCCCATACAGTTCCTCGAAGCGCTCGGCTCCGTACACCGCCTCGGCCGAGCTCACGAGCTTGGTGGGGTCGACCACGTGAGGGGCGGCCCGGGGGTGGGCCACGAGGGTGGCGTTCGGGCACGCCTTCATGAGGGCCGAGGAGCCGCCCGCGTGGTCGAGGTGGACGTGGGTGATGATGCACCAGTCCACGTGCTCGGGGCCGAGTCCGTGAAGCGCGAGCGCCGCCATCATCTTAGGGACGGCGTGCACGGTGTTGTTGTCGACGAAGGCGGCGCGGCCCTCGTGGACGAGGAGATAGGCGGCCGCGAAGCGGGGGAGGGTGTACTCACAATCGATGGTCTCGACGTGCACGCATGGCACCGTACCAGGCCCCAAGCACGCCGTCCGGCGCAACCCGTGCACAGACTTCGAGGGAGGCTCCTCAGACCGTCCTGCGCGCGAGGCGTTTCCGGCCGGCTTCGGAGCCTGGGTGCTTGCATCCGGGGAATCAGTTAAGGAAATTCCCTGAACCGTATGTTGAGTCCTGACCACTACGCCGATGAAGGCATCCGCCTCCTGCTGGTGGAGGACGAAGCCACGGACGCTGCCGTCTTCGGCCGAATGCTGAATGATTTGGGCCCTGTCGAGGTCGTCGGGTCGATCGGCGAAGCTCGCGCCTACCTGGCCAACAACCCGCGTCCGGACTGCGTGATCATGGATGTGCTTCTTCCGGACGGGAGCGGTCTGGACCTCGTCGAAGAGCTTCGCACTCTGCCCGTGGTCATGCTCACCGGAGAGCGCGAAGACGAGGTCCTGGAGGCGGCCTTCGCCTACGGAGCGCAGGATTTTCTGGGCAAGGACGACGTCACTCCGGGGCGGCTGCGCCGGGCCGTGACCTTCGCGGTCGAACGGAGCCGTCAGGCTTTCGCTCGCGAGGCGGAGCTCACCCGGGTCGCCCGTGGCAACCGCGCCCTCGCCCATCTCCGAGACGCCGACACCGCCCTCGAGAACGCGCGGCAGCGCCTCAACGAGCTCGCTTTAGCTCGGGTCAGCGAGCTGGAGGATTCGCGAGAGGCGCGTCTGCACCACGAAGCCCTCATCTTCGGGGCTCGGGACGACGTGACGGCGGCCAGTCGCGGGGTGGCCGAGGCGCGGGCGCTGACCCAAGCCCCGGCTGCCAACTACGAGCCGCCCACCCCTCGCCCCATGAGCGCCAACGAGGACATCGTCCTCGATCTCCGCACCGTCGTGGAGTCCGCGATCGCCAAAGCCTCTCAGCGGGTGCGCCGAAGCGCGCGCATCCAGCTCGAGCTTCCCGACCTACCCATCCTCGTGCGGGGGGACTTCGTGCGTCTCCGCCGCATCGTCATCGAGCTCCTCAGCTACACCGCGCGCACCCGAGAAGAGTCCGAGCCAGAGCCCGGAGATCGGGGCCGCATCGAGGTCGAGGTGGGCGCGGGTCGGCACTCCGCCTTCGTGCGGGTTCGCGACAACGGCGTCTCCACGGCCGAGGCCCAGGCCTCCCCGGTGCTCACGGACGAGCGGGCCCAGACCTTGGGGCTTTCGCTCGCCATGCGCCTCACCCGGGCCCTCCAGGGCCGACTCCTCGTCCCGTCGCGGAGCGCTTCTCCCGGAACCGCGGCGGAGCTGGTGCTTCCTCCCGCCGGAGACGTGCTCCTGCACGCCGTCGATTCCGGCTTTCCCGTCATCTAGTCGCCCGTTGATGTGGACCTGCACGGCGCTGTCGGCCGGTCTTTCCGCTCGACATCGCCATACATCTCCAAATCAACGGGCTGCTCGCCCGGCCCGTCTCGGCGCGAGACTTGCGCTCCCTTCACTTTTGATGGCCTCCAAGATTGGTCGGACCATAGTGCCAGGTGACAGGCGCCTCAGCCGCGGATAACCCACCTCCATGGCGGGGGAGGCGCGCTATGTCGTCGGACTCGGAGCATCTGCGGGCGGTCTCGAAGCCCTAGAGCGCTTCTTCGATCACTGCCCAACCCAGTCGGGGGCGGCGTTCATCGTCGTGATGCACCTGTCGAGGAACTTTCGTTCGATGCTCGACGAGGTGCTGGCTCGGCACACCAAGATGCCGGTGCTTCCCGCCGCTCAGGGCCAGCAGCTGGAAGAGAACACGGTCTACGTGATTCAACCGGCGACCATCCTCGAGGTCTCCGGGTTCGAGCTGAGCGTGTCCTCCCGGCCCACCATCGACCCGTCCGGACCCCCCACCCAC
>JBCBRU010000412.1:0-8005 GCA_039819565.1 Myxococcota bacterium
CACTCCGCCATCGGCCATAGTCATCGTACCGCCATCACTGGGCACGGTACCGCCCGTGTCCGCGGTCATCATTCCGGCGTCTGGTTGGGTGGCGCTCTCACGTCAGGCTGCGGTGACGATGAGCCCGCCACCCAACCAGACGCCGGAATGATGACCGCGGACACGGGCGGTACCGTGCCCAGTGATGGCGGTACGATGACTATGGCCGATGGCGGAGTGGAAGCAGATGCCGGCCTTCCGAGTGGTCCACGATTCGTATTCGGCGCCACCATTCAGGGGGACCCCACAATTGCGGTCGTCAAATTCTTTGATGAGTTCCCGAGCGGGCAGGTGACGTTCGAGGATGCGGTTGAGCTTGGGCCTACGTTCCCATACTTCATTGCCGGGCGGATCTTCACGCTGGATCGCGCCGGGGGAACGGTCGTTCGCTACCGTTTCGACGGAGATGACCTGGTGGAAGACGGAAGGATCAGCTTCAGCGCTCGCGGCGGCGCCGAAGACCTCTTCGTCCTCAGTGACACTCGGGCCTTCGCTTTCAATTCTGCGGGCCTCGAATACATTGAGTTCGATCCCACCGCGGCGACGATGTCCATCGTCAAGACCATCGACATCAGCGGAGTGGCTTCGACGCCCCTCGGACCGCCCTCCCTGTTCCGCAGGAAGTTCGTCCGCCAAAGCGATAATACCGTCTTCAGCGTGCTGAACTACCCGATCACCGGCACCCCGCTCTCCGTCGACTCCTTCTTCCTGTCGGCGGTGAACCTCGATAGCGGGGACCTGACTCTCATTCGTGACGATCGGTGCCCCACCTCGGTGTCTTTCGGACTTAGTTCGGGCTTCTTTGATGCCAACGACGACCTCTTTATCTTGGCCGATGCGAACCTAGGCTTGAATGCGGTCTTTGGAGTTCCGAACGCCAAGGATCCTTGCGTGGTGCGGGTCGCTCGAGACACCTTGGACGTCGATACCAGCTACCAGATCCTTCCCCGAACCGAGACCAGCGGCCGGTTTGCAGTCGGACTCATCCATCTCGGAAACGGCCTCGCGTTTACCAGTACCTATGACACTTCAGGTATCAGCCCGGACAACGCGATAGATGCCTTCCTCGCTGCCCAGGGGAATTACTGGCTCGTTGATACCGCGTCGGCCTCGATGAGTAGGCTCGACGGCATACCCGAAGACGACCTGATCGTCTTCGGGTTCGACGTGGATGGTCGTAACTATGTGGTTCGTGACGAGGTTGTCATGAGGGACGGTCTCGAGGTGCCCGAGAACGTTGTTCTGGAGTTCGACGTCGGCGCGGGCACCGCGACCGAGGTCTTCCGGGCCGGGGGCTTTCCCTGGTTCCTTCACCGCATCCCCTAAGCTTTATCGCCGAATCCCCCAGGCGCGCCCACCGATGTAGGGGGCATCGATCGTACTGCTCGGCGCTCACCACACGACCGTTCGCATCAGGCGGAGCACCGTCGGCAACAACCACCTTGGCCCTTCGGAACCGCTGTCATCGAGATGGTCGGGCTACAGGTGCCCCCCATGAAGAAGCTCATTGGAAAACTCCATCTCTGGCTCGGTCTGGCTTCGGGCGTGGTCGTCTTCGTGGTCAGCGTCACCGGCTGCCTGTACGTGTTCCTGGATGATCTCGAGTCCGTGCTTCATCGCCGTGAGCGGTTCGTCCAGGTTCGACCGGAGGCGAAGCTCGCTCGACCCAGCGAGGTCTTTGCCTCGATACGAAGGACCTTTCCCGCGCGGGCTTTCGAGAACGTCTACTATACGGACTACGCCGAAGAGGGCCGGGTGCACTCGGTTTGGGCCTATGACGGCGAAGAGGAAGCCTACGAGGCGGTGTGGGTGCATCCCGAAACTGCCGAGGTCACGCGCACCTATACCTATGCCGCAGGGTTCTCCGAAGACTTTGCCGGGACGCTCATCGAGCTTCACACGAGCCTGATGCTCGGAGACGTCGGAAGGGAGATCGTGGGGGTCTCCACCCTCGTCTTCGTGGTGATGATGTTCAGCGGACTGGTGCTGTGGTGGCCGCGAACTTGGCGCGCGCTCAAGCCGCGGCTCACGCTGAAGTTGAGCGGAGGCCAAAAGCGGGTCAACTATGACCTCCACAACGTCCTCGGCTTCTATGTCGGCTGGGTGCTCCTCATCATTGCCCTTACCGGGCTGGTTTGGGCCTACGAGTGGGTGAGCCACGCCGTCCAATGGACCGTGAACGGTGGCGTTGTGACCCACACCGAGCCCGCCGAGCTGAAGGTCTCGGAGGTGTCGAGCGACCGAGCACTTACCGCGGTGGACGCCGCCTATGGGGAGCTTCTCGAGACGCTCCCCCCGCAGCATCACTTCGTTCTTTCCGAGCCCAAGACGGCCGAACCGATCGCCATCACCGCCTACCCTACCCCGCGAAACATGCCCTGGACCCGCCACACCTTCGATCCTGAATCTGGGACCCGCCTCGCCGTCCTCTCATCCACCCAGCTGAGCCGCGGCGAACAGCTCCGGGATCTCAACTGGGATATTCACGTCGGAACGCTGTGGGGCTGGCCCACGAAGATCCTCGCCTTCGCGGCGAGCTTCATCTCTGCGAGCCTCCCCATCACCGGCTTCTTGATCTGGTTCCCGAGGTGGCGAAAGCGGCGGCGGGCCTAAAACCGCCGGACCGGCGCTCTCTCTCGCGACCCTCATCCAGCTTGGTTGAGAAACACGTCCCACCCCTCACTCAGCCCGGGCGTCAACACTGGTCGAGCGCGCCTTTTCGAAGACACGTACGGAAGAAGTACCCTTCGAGGAAGAACTCGACTTCATGACTCAGTATCTGCGGATTGAGGCTACGCGCTTCCGCGATTACATATCCTTTGACGTACGGGTGCCGAAAGAGCTCCAAAGCTGCCCGATTCCGAGCCTACTTCTCCAGCCCTTGGTCGAAAATGCCATCAAGCACGGAGTTGTAGCTCACGCGGAACAGCTCTCGATCCAGATTCGTGCCGAGAAGCGCGAGAATTTCCTAGTCGTCGATGTCCGAAACTCGGGTCAATTACCATCAGCCGACGGGCCTTTGGCCGACGCCCATCGGGGCGCGGGTCTACGCATCGTCAGAGACCGAGTGAAGGCACGCTACCCCACAGAGCGGATCTTTCGACCTGTGGTCCCAGACGCGTGGGTCATCGCCCGCGTCAGCTACGACCCATCCGAAGACCCTCGGGCGCATCATGCTCGTTCCGCATGGAAGGCTTTACTCAGCGATGGCGAGTTGTTCCCTGATGGAAGTGGCCAGGCGCCGACTGACGGCCAGGAGCTCAGGGCTCCCGCCAAGTCGAACATACCAGCGACGTCCCTTCATACTTAGCGCCTGGAAGTAGCTCCGGTTGACAAGGAATGAGCGATGAATGCGCAGAAAGGTCGAGGGAAGGCGGGCTTCCCAGCCTTGCAGCGGCTCTCGTACCATGGCCACTTGACCTCCGTAGAGATGAACTTCGTAGTACACGGAAGCGGCACGAACCATGGTAATGTCGGAGACGTTGCACTCCCAGATCTGGTGGGCCTCCTTCAAGAGCACTCGATCTCGAGGTCCGAGTTCCTGGCGAGGAGTCTTGCTCGTAGCGCAAGCGCGGCGCGCGCGAGGGCACGGTCGAGCAGTTCCGGCTCCACGGGCTTCACGAGGTAGTCGATGGCGTCTACGCCGAAAGCGCGCAGAGCATGGTCGGCATGAGCCGTGAGGAAGACCACCTGGCTCTCCACCCGAGTGCGCTCGAAGATCGAAAAGCTGTCCTCGTTGCGAAGCTTGATGTCCAGGAAAGTGATTTCGGGCCGAAGTCGGTGGAGCTGTTCGATGGTATTAGCGACGGTGTCTGCCTCGCCGACAATGGCGACGTCGCTTCGAAGGCGGAGCAAGAGCTTCAGCTCCCGCCGCGCCCAGGGTTCGTCATCAACGATGAGAATACTGAATGCACTGCGCTCCATCGAGCCGCCTCCGTCGTGTTCGGTACCTTGCGTTGGCATTTATGAGAACGATTTGCAGAATCATCATGACTGGGGGCCATGTCAAGCAACCGCGGGTTCATCCGATGCCTTCAGGCTGTCCTCCGGGAGGGCGGAAGGCTATGAATCATCTCTGATGATGCGAAGACTCTTCCCTTCCTCCCCGAAGGCATGGCTGAGCGCTTTGGCTTTCGCATGCTCGAGCCAGGCTGGGTGCGCTTCGACTCCCGCGGTCATGCTCTCGGCCACGGGCACTCGGCCTGTCGCTGAAACCGACTCAATGGGGCGGCCGAATGCCGCGGCGTTTTTCCGCCGTCCCGCCGTCTCTCATCTCCGGCTCTCGCCGAATGGGCGCGCGATCGCGGGAATCCTGTCCCGAGATGGTCAGGAGACGATCGTGGTGTTCCCGGCGTCGGGCGGAGAGCCGCGTCCGGTTGGGAAGCTGGATCGCGGCGAGGAGCTCAAGAGTTGGACGGTGGGGGAGCTCGGCTGGGGCAGCAACGACCGCCTCCTCGTCTCGGTGCATATGCCCAGCCCCGGGGCTCGCGAGATCAACGTGCGTCAGAGCCGGTTGCTCCTTATCGATGTGGCTACGGCAGAAGCGCGCTATCTCGGAAAGCGATGGCCTCGACAGGAGTACATGCAGTTCCAAGACCAGATCATCAGCTTCCTTCCGGAAGATCCGGATGGACTCCTCCTCGGTCTTTGGGTCCCGGGGCAGAAGGGCGTGGGTGCCCGCAGGGTAGATCTCGGGTCCGGGCGGTTGAAGACGGTCGCCTCGCCGCGTCGAGGCACGCTATCGTGGGCGGTGGATCACCGAGATCAGGTGCGGGTGGGCTTGGGGGAGGCTCGCTGGGATAGCCAAAACTTCATCGTAGCTCGCGTCGGAGGAAGCGGTGGGTTCAAGGAGATCCTCAACTGGAACCCGTATGAAGACGAAGGAGGTTTCACGTTTGCAGGATTCGATCCTGATCCGAAAAAAATCTATATCAAGGCCAATACTGAGGACGGTCGAAACGGCATCTATCGCTTCGATCTGGAGACAGGTACCCGAGGCGAAGTGCTGTTTGCTCACCCGGAGGTCGACGCAGGTCGTCTTCATACTTCGAAGGTCGACGGTCGACTCCTCAGCGTTTCCTACGTGACGGACCGACGCCATCTCCATTTCTTCGACGCTGGCTGGAAGCGACTTCATGAGAGGATCGCCAAGGCTCTACCGGACCGCGAGAACGTGCTCGTGAGCAGCGACAAAGAGGAGCGGCTTTTCATCGTATCGTCGAGCGCGGACAATTCGCCTCCGTCCTACTACCTGCTCGATACTTCGCGAAACTCTATGACGGCCCTCTTCGACGCCTACCCCGAGCTCGCCAAGGTTCCGCTCGCGCCAATGGAGCCTATCACCTATCTTGCGCGAGACGGCCTCGAGGTCCCTGGCTACCTGACGCAGCCGATAGATGGCTCCAAACCGCCTTTTCCTCTCATCGTCCACCCTCATGGCGGGCCATGGGCGAGGGACGTTTGGGGTTGGGATCCCACCGTTCAGTTCTTGGTCAGCCGGGGTTTTGCCGTGCTACAACCCAATTTTCGAGGCTCGACCGGCTACGGTCGGGCTTTCACCCGGCGGGGCCGCGGCCGTTGGGGGCTCGAGATGCAGGACGACATCACCGATGCCGCCCTATGGGCCGTCGAGCAAGGCATCGCGGACCGCGATCGCGTTGGTATTTTCGGGGGGAGCTACGGAGGGTACGCCGCGCTTCGAGCTCTACAGGTCGCGCCGGATCTGTTTCGGGCGGGAGCGAGCTTCGCTGGAGTCACCGACCTTCCTTCCTTTCTCGACGACGACTCCAAATACTATGGAATGATCGACGACATGGAGCAGCTCGTCGGAGACCGACGCTCGGACCGAAAGCGTCTGGAGGAAACCTCCCCCGCTCGTGGGGCCTCTCAGATCCGAGGCTCGGTGCTTATCGCGCACGGTACTGAAGACCCTCGGGTGCAGGTCGATCAGGCTAAACGGATGGCGCGGGCTCTAGAGGCCGTGACGGTTGATGTTGAAACCTATCTTTACGAAGGAGAGGTGCACGGATTCCTGGACGAGCGCAACGAGATCGACTTCTACACCCGGCTCGCGGCGTTCTTCGAAAGAACGCTTAAGCCTGGTCGCGGTGCATCGGCCCGGCCCTGATGCCTGCCCTCAGCAGCAGCTTCAGGGCGCTGACCGGGGTCCGGCGTTCACAGTTGGCGGAGGCTCACTCGGACTTCGCGCCACGGTCCGGGCAGTGTATGGCCTCGGCGTATGGGCTTCTCGCTCCCTGCGCTCTTCGTGATGACCCTGGCCGCTCTGGGCCCGTCGGGGACCGAGGCGGCTGCGGCTGAAGCGCCGAGCCGAACGGCGTCGGTCGGTTTCTCCTACCTTCGACACACGGGAGATCTTGATAGCTCCGAAACCGGCCTGGGGCTTTGGGGGCTGTACGAGTTTCATCTGAGCCCTGATTTTCGAATTGGCCTCAATCTCGCCGTGCGCAGCTACCCTGGAGATCCGCATACGCTCCAGCTGGGGTACGGTACGGTGCTACGACACTTCATGTTTGAGTCGAAGGCCATTCGCCCCTTTGTTCAGTACGGCCTCCTCGTCCAGATGACCTTCCTGGAGGATCGAAGCGGGTCCGTCACCAGCCACGATACTCATTTAGGAGTGGGCGTGGAAGGGCATGGTCTGGCCCCCGGATGGTTCCTTCAGGCAGGCTATAATCTCAGCTGGCTACGCTTCTTCGACACCAGCACCCGCGATCTTGGCTACGCAAGCCTGACCGTGGGACGGAGCTTCAGCTGGTAGCTCGGGATTCACCGTTCCATGCGGATATAGATGAAGGGGAGCATTCGTTCTATCGTGCGTTCATGATCGTCGTGACCAACCGTATTCCCGTCGCCCAAGGGCATGAGATCGACTTCGAGGATCGATTTCGCAAAAGGGTTCACCTCGTGGATCAACATCCCGGGTTCATCCGCAACGAGGTGCATCGTCCCACGCCGCTCAAGCTGGACCGCGAGCAGGGAGGATGGGTCTCAGATCCTGACGCCCAGGGCTACTACGAGGTGAAGACCTGGTGGCGCTCGATGGAGGACTTCGTGGCGTGGTCGAAGAGCGACAGCTTCAAAGAAGCACATCGGGATCGACCGCCCCAGGAGATGTTCGCAGGCCCCAACGCCCTCGAGTTCCACGAGGTGTTCACGAGCACGGACCTCGACGTGGACGACTGAATGGGGACCCTCCCGGCGGCGGGTTCTCGACCTGAAGCTTCAACCTCGGCGCTTCGCGGCGCTCGCGAACGCAAGCGCTCAATGTGGCCGCGCGAGCACGGCGTGTACGCGCAGCTTGGCTTTCCTCTGGTGGGGGCGGTCGGGCTGACCGGTCCCACCGTGAAGGGGCTGAGCTTGGCCCTGGCTTTTGTTCTGGTGTTCCTGGCTCACGAGCCCTTCCTGGTGCTCAGCGGTCGTCGCGGAGCGCGTGCTCGAGCCGAAGCGGGAGGCCGAGCTAAGAGGTGGTGTGTCCTCTACCTCCTGCTCGCCGCTGCAGCGGCGGCCTGGGGATTCGCCAAGGCCGATGCGGCCTCGCGGTGGGCTTTGGTGGCGCTCGTCCCGGGGGCGGCGGGGCTCGCGATGCTCGTGTCTCGCGGCCTAGAGAAAACGCTCTTGGGAGAGTCCACCGTTTCGGTGCTGACCGCGGCCGTGTCGGTGCCGGTGGGGTGGTCGAGTGGCGGCGAAAAGAGCGTGGTGCTCTACATGGCCGCGGTCTGGGCCACGGTTGGGGTCCTGGGAACTCTGGGCGTGCAGTCCATCCTTCAAGATAGGCGCGGCGGCGTCGGCTCTCTTCGTCCCGTCACCGCTTCCCTGGCCCTTTTCGCATGGTCGATGTCCCTCGGCGTCGCTTGGGTGCGCCCCCTCGCCCCGGGCTCGGCGGTGATCTTCGTCCTGACGATGGCCGGTGTCCATCCCCGCCATCTGCGGCGGGTGGGCCTCACCA
>JBCBRU010000413.1:0-7882 GCA_039819565.1 Myxococcota bacterium
AGCGACGTGATAGCTAAGGAGGTCGGTCAGCCTCTCGACGTCGACGAAGAGCGCATCGAGATCGACGCCTCCGAAGGATGAGTTGACGGGCGCGAAGACCGTAATGGGGGCGGCTCCGTCCAGCGCCGCGGCCACGTCGGCGCCCGCGGCGTCCACGGCCCTCGCCCACGTCGACAGGTCGCTTCGTTCGCGAACCGCGGCGCCGATGGGGGGCGGAAGCATCACGCCGTCGACGACATGAAGAACTCCGTTCGAGGCGAGCTGGTCCACGGGGGTAGCGAGCGATACGCCGTCCACCGCCGGCGGGATCGTCGCCTCCACCCGGAGCCGCGTGCCGGCGGCGGTGGTCAAGGGGGCGGCCTCGGCCAGCTGGGAGCTCGAGACGGCTCCCACCACCACGTGGTGCAAGAGCACATTCGCGAGGAGCTCCGGCTCCGGCGGAAGGGCGCGGGCGGCGAAGAAGGCGGCGTCCGTGGGCGCAAAGACCGTGAGGGGCCCCGAACTCCTGAAGGCGGGGGCCACACCGGCCTCGGACACGGCGGTACCGAGGGCGGTCAAGCCGGTTTGCGGAATGACGTCCAGGAGATCGTCCGGGCCCTCCTGGCCGGCGTTCAGTACGCCATCCACGCGGTGAAGGATGCCGTTCGCGAGACGCTGCTCCGGAGCGAGGGTGGCTACGGTGGATCCGCTCACGTCGACGAGGCTCAGAGGGCGGGCGTCTTCGCGGAGGACGACGAGCTCGGTCCCCTGGGCGCTCGTGAGGATTTGCCCATCCCTCATTTCAGCGGAGAGTGCTTGACCCCCCACGACGTGCGCTCGGAGGAGCGCGTCGATCTCTCTCGGATCGAGCTGGGTTGGGTCGAGGTCTCCGAAAGCCGAGTCGACCGGAGCCCACAGAGTCACGGGGCCGGGCCCGGACAATACGGCCTGCACCTCGGGGGACGCCCGGACCAAAGCCGCTCGGAGCACGCTGAGCTCTGCTTCGGAGGCCATCACCTCGTCGATCCGCGGAGGGCGCATCACGGCATCCACGCCGTGAATCAGCCCGTTGCCGGCCCGCAGGTCGCGGGGCACGGACAGCGATGTCCCTCCCACGCGAAGCGGTGGTCCAGGCTCGATCCCCAGACGGGTGCCAGCCCGGGAGGTGAGCTCGCCGCTCCCTCGGAGCGCCGCCTCGTCGACCTCTCCCGAAACGAGGTGATGCAGCAGGAGGTTGGCGAGGAGCCCAGGATCCGACGGGACCGCTGCCGACGGGTTGGCGAAAGCGAGGTCCGACGGCGCAAAAAAGGTCAGGATATCGGGACCGGCGAGGAGCTCGGCCAAGCCTGCCCGCTCCGCCTCCCGGGCAAGGACCCCCCAGTCGCCCGAACGCAAGGTCTGAAGGATGTTCTCGGCGGAGGTCCCACCCCCGTCGGGCCGAGTCGCGGGCCCCAGATCCGATGAGGGGGGTGGGGTGAGGTCCTCACCGCACGCCGCCAGCACGAGGGCGGCGGCGGAGGCCCAGAGCCGGGGGCTCGACCGGGTCATATCGAGAGCGCGCTCCACCGCCCCCGGAGGAGGAGGCCCACCTTCAGCAGCGTCTTGGCGTAGGTCGTGGCGGCGATGACCCACCATAACCCAGCCGCCCCGTAGCCGAGGTGCACCGCGAACCACCACGCGAGCGGAGCGCGGAGCAGATTGAGAGGGGCGCTCGACCAGAACACGGCGCGGGTGGCCCCCGCCCCCGCCAGCACGCCTTCCGCGGTGGCTTCGAGGGCCACACAGATCTGGGAGTAACCCACGATCCGAGCGTAGAGCGTGGCCTCCCGGTGGACGTCCGGGTCGGTGGCGAAGGGCGCGGTGATGATCGGGCCCGCCCAGATGAAGATGGCTCCCGCCACGGCTCCCAACCCGCCCGTGGGCAGCAGCGCGCTCCGAGCCGTCGCTCGGGCCGCCTCGGCGTGGCCGGCCCCCAGCTGTCGGCCCACGATGGAGGCCACGGCCAAAGACACGCCATGAAAGAGGGGCCAAGAGAGGCCTTCGAGGGCTGACCAACCGATCCCTAGAGCCGCGTTGACCTCGGGACCAAGGGGGGAAACCGCCACTCTGAGCATGACCCAGTACGCACCGCCGTAGAGCGCGGTGTTCCAGGCCATGGGGCTCCCTACCCGGACAATGCGGCGAAGATGAGCTCCGGGGCGCAGGTCCGAGAGGAGGATCTCGAGCCGAAGCACCAGGCTGCTCAGACCCCAGGCGGTGGCGATGGCGCGGGACAGGGTCGAAGCGAGCGCCGCGCCTACGACCCCGCCGTCGAGGCCGACCACGAAGGCCGGGGTGAGGACGAGGTTCGCCGCCAACGCGACCGCGTGAAGGACGAGCGGAGTGCGCGCGTCCCCCAGGGCCAAGTAGGTTGCGTCCATGAGGGGCGTCAGGACCAGAGGCAGCGAGGTCAGGGCCAGAGCGCCGAGATATCGCGCCGCCTCCCGCCGCGCGTCGTCCTGAAGGCCGAGAGAGGCCGCGATGGGTTCGGCCGCGAAACCTCCCAAGGTCGTCCACAGGGCGGCGAGGAGGAGGGCTCCGAAAAGCGCGGATCCAAAGACGGCGCGGCGCTCGCTGAAATTTCTCGCGCCGGTGGTGCGGGCCACCAGAGGCCCGGTACCGGCCGACACCAGCTCGAAGCTGGCGTAGGCCACGACGAGCACGAACATCGTGGCCCCCACCGCGGCCTGAGCGGCCACGGAGATGGTGTCGACCCAGAACTGGTCGACCACTCGGTAGGCGTTGTTGAGTACGACGAAGAGCGCGCTCGGGATGGCCAACCGCAACATCTCCCGGCGGTCCGCCACGCGCGGGAGCTTGGCGGAGGGGTGGGCGGAGGTCCACCGAGGCAGAAAGAAAACGCGCGCCCTCAGGCGGCCGAGCTCGAGTCCTCGTCTCGACCGAAGACGCGGTTTCGGCCGGCTTTCTTCGCGGCGTAGAGGCGCCGGTCCGCGCGCTCGAGCAGCTCCGAAGCTCTCTCCCGCTCCTGAAGCTGAGCCACCCCCACGGAGGCCGTTACGCTGAGGGCGACGCCGTCGTAGTCGATCGACGCCGCTTCCAGCTCCGATCGAAAACGTTCGGCGAGGGCGGCCGCCCTCGGCAGGCTCGTGTCGGGCAGCACCACGCAGAACTCCTCCCCTCCGTAGCGAGACGGGAAATCTGACTTGCGAGGAAAACAACGAACGAGGATCGAACCCACCTCCGCCAGCACGCGGTCACCGGCGGCATGGCCGTGGTTGTCGTTGAAGCGCTTGAAGTGATCGACGTCCAACATCAACAGAGACAGGGAGGCGCCGGTCAGCTGGGCCACCATCACCTCTCGATCCAAGCGGGCGTCCAGAGCTGCCCGGTTGGGGATGCCGGTGAGCTTGTCCAGGAAGTTTCGGGCTTCCGCCTCCGCGACCCGAGCCTGGAGCTCACCGAGCTTGCGGCCCATCGATTCCAGCCGGGCCTCGCTGCGCTGCCGGCGTCGGGCCACGCAGTCCTGAACCGTGCCGATCGCGGCTCGCGCGCAGGACCGGATCTCTTCCAGTCGGTTCTCCACCACCGCCTCTCCGAGCCGGTCTAGGGCGGCCATCATGGCCTCCGCCTCGCGCTCGTCCTCGCCCACGCCTTCGGAAGCGGTGCGCACCACGTCGAAGAGGGCGTCCCGGAGACCCGGGATCATCTCCCGGACGTAGCTCGATTCGGCTCGACGGCGGCGATCTACGAACTGGGTCAGGCCCTGGCGGAGGCGACGCCCCTCGTCCTCACCCTCGGGAGGCTCCTCGACGCGGCGGGCCCAGCCCTCCGCCTCGATCGCGAATACCTGAGCGGGACCGTCCGGAAGGTCGAAGGCGTGACGGCCCAGAGTGCGGAGCACGTGGGCCAGGGCCCCCTCGTGCCGTCCGAGGCCGCGACCTCGACGGCGCCAGAAGCTCAGCATGTCCATCGCTCCGCTTCCATGCATCGGACGGCTCGAGTCGATGTGGAGTCATCGAGCCAACCCCTCAAGGTCGGAGGGACGGTGGCCTCCACGATCGCGGCCAGAAGAAGAGTTGCGGCGGCCGTGCCGGCGGCGCGGAAAGGAAGCGCGAGTCGCGTGCGCCGGGTGAGCTGGCGCCCGAGGCGCGCGCCAGCCAGCCCGCCCACGACATATCCATAGGCCTCCAGCCCCAGGTGGGGAAGGATGGCGAGACCGAGGACGAGGGCGGTGGCTCCGTCCCCGGCGTCCACGGCGCGGCGGAGGAGCACGGTGAGGACGGTGCCCCAGACCGCCGCGTTCCAGGCCACGGCGAGGAGCGCTCCGAAGCTGCGGTAAACGAAGGACAGCACCATGACGGTGGCGAGCACCACGAGGTTGTGCCCAAACACCGGGGCCACGCCGGGAAAGGCGCGCTCCAATAGATGCCCGCCATCCACGTCCGCCGCTTCCAGCGCGAAGGCGAAGGACCGCGCGACCTCGGGCGCGGGTAGCGTCGCGGCCGCTCCCGCGTACGCCAGGCTAATGCCAGCAAAGAGCGCGAGGAGCTGGGTCGAAGCCCTGGATTCGGCCGCGGTCTCCGAGAGGTGCAAGATCTCCTTCGCACGGGAGCCGAGCGCCCCCGCGGCCAAAAACAGGGCGATGACCCCGGGCTGCTCGAGGCCGAGGCCTTGGCTCACGACGAGGCTCACTCCCGTGAAGAGAGCCGCCTCGAAAAAGAGCCACCGAAGCCCCGGGAGGTCGCGGTCTCGAGCCGAGTTGGACGTCAGGAGAGCGGCGAGGGTGGTGGTGCGATCGTGACCCGGCGGCTCGAGGTCCTCGGTTCGGCTGGGTGGCCCGGCGATCACTGGGGGTCGTAGAGGAAGGCGTCCAGGCCGTGAATGTAGCCCTCGTCCGCCGAGACGTTGGGAACGACGATTTCGCCGAGGCCGTCGCCGCTCTCCCGCTCCACGATGATCTGGCCGTTCGCGTCGTAGGTTTTGATGAGGGCTCGATCCGCGGTCTGAAAAACCGTCAACTGAAGTTTCGCGACGTCGAGGCGCTCGCCGATCACGTGGGCATCGACGATGTCCCGAACGTCCTGCCGAAACCCGGGCTCGTTGAGACGGTTGGCGTCCCATCCGAAGAGACGGAACGTCTCGTCGGACGGAGCGAGGACCGTCCAGGTGGCGTCAGGGTCGGCGAAGCGCTCGACCTGCTTCGTGGCTTCGATGGCGGTGACGAAGAAGCTGAAGCCCGAGTTGCGGAGGTGGCTCCACACCGTGAAGTGGGGGACGAGGGCCCGATCGATGACGTAGACCATACCGTTGACCCCCACCTGTTTGAGAGGAGTCTCGATGTTCGCGATCTCCTTTTCCGGCGTCGAAACCTGCTCGCCGTTCTCGGATCGGAGCTCTAAGGTCGAGCCCGCGAGCAGCGTCTGAACGGGTCGGGGCGATATCGCCGCGATCTCCTCGGTGACGATGTGGTGAGCCACGAGGTCCTGAAGAAGCGAGGCGTTCTTCGCCTCGAAGATGTCCGGGTGGTCCTTCTGGAGTTGGTCGATCGCCTCCTCGAGGGGGACGAACACCGTGAAGCGCCGATTGGGGATCTCGAGCACGAAATCCAAGCCCGTCCGTTTGATGAGGTCGGCGAAGCGCGGCGAGCGATCCTGAATGAGATCGAGGAGGGCCGGCGCGGGACGGGCCGGGGGAGGGTTTAGAGCCACGGGAGCCGCAGCGATGGTGGGGGAGCTGTTCGTTCCCCCGGGGCTCTTAGCGGGCCGGTACAAGAGCGATCCACGCTCGAGCTCGAGCACCGGCACCAGCTGCACGCTCGGCCGCGCGTGCACCGGTCGTAGCCCCAGGCCCTGATGACGTCCGGTGCTGTCGGCCTCGATGGGCACCGAGCCCCCGCATCCAACTTGGCCGCCGCCCGCACGCCCCGTCAGTCCACGACCTCCGTCGAACAGGACGAAGGCGCAGCCGAGGATGGCGACCGAGGTCGCCACCCGGCGGAGGGTGTCATGCGGTGCAGGGAGGCTCACGCCCCGGACATCGACAGCGGCCCGGCCCCCTGAAGGATTTGCCGCTGGAGCGCGTCGGCTTCCTCACGGGCTGTCCCGGGTCGAGGCGCTTGACGTGGTTCCTCAGAGCATCGAGCGTCCGGCCATGAGAGCCGAGGCGGCGCTAGACCGCTGGTTCGACGTGTCCCAGCAGGGTTCGACGGTGCGGACGGAGGTCGTGGCTGGGGCTACGACCTTCCTCACGATGGCCTACATCGTGGTGGTCAACGCGCAGATCTTGTCCTCCGCGGGGATGCCGGAGGGGGCAGTGGTCACAGCGACATGCCTGTCCGCAGGGGTGGCCTCGATCCTCATGGGGATCTGGGGTCGTCTGCCGGTGGGCCTGGCTCCCGGCATGGGCACGAACGCCTACTTCGCGTACTTCGTATGCGGCACCATGGGCGTGCCCTGGCCGACCGCTCTCGGAGCGGTGTTTCTCTCCGGGCTCGGGTTCCTCTTGTTGTCGGCGGTCGGACTGCGAGAGCGCCTCATCGCCGCGATCCCCGACGCCCTCAAGCACGGCATCGCCGCCGGGATCGGTCTCTTTGTGGCCTTCGTGGGCCTTCAAAACGCCGGGATCGTGGTGGATCACCCCGTGACTCTGGTGCAGCTCGGCTCCGTCGATAGCGCCCCCGGCGGGGTCTTCGTGACGGGCTTGGCGCTCACCACGGGGCTCGCCGCCCGCGGGGTTCGGGGGGCCTTTTTGCTCGGGATAGCCCTCACCACCGCCCTCGCCATGGCCCTCGGCGTGGCCGCGCCTCCGGAAGGGATCATCGGAGCCCCGCCCTCGATCGCGTCGACCTTTCTCGCTCTCGATCTTTCCGGGGCGTTGAGCCTCGGCCTCGTTCAGCTCCTCTTCGCGTTTCTCTTCGTCGATCTCTTCGACACCGTAGCCACCCTGGTGGCGGTGGGGGAGCAAGGAGGCCTCATGGTCGAGCGGAACGGCCGGCGGGAGCTGCCGGGGGCCGGTCGGGCTCTGACGGCCGACGCGGCCGGAACTATGGTGGGGGCGGTGTTGGGGACCTCGACCGTCACGTCCTACATCGAGTCGACGTCAGGGATTGCCGCCGGGGGGCGGACGGGGCTGACCGCGGTCGTGGTGGGGCTCGGCTTCTTGATCACGCCGTTCTTCGCTCCCCTCGTGCGCGCGGTCCCGCAGGAGGCCACGGCGCCGGTTCTGGTCATCGTGGCGGCCCTCATGGTGCGTGCCCTCGGCCGCGTGCGCTACGACGATCTCACCGACGCGGTTCCGGCCGTAGTCACCTGCTTGGCCATCCCCCTGACGTTTTCGATCTCAGACGGGTTGGCGATAGGCTTTGTCACCTATCCGCTGGTGAAGGTCGTGGCGGGAAGAGCTCGAGAGATCTCTCCCTTGGTGGCGGGGTTGGGCGTGGCCTTCGTAGTGGGGCTCGTCGTGCTCTAGAGCACCGAACGGGTTCTCTAGGGAAAGCGGTTCGCCCTTCAGGGCGCGGCCGGGGGCGTCTCGAGCTTGATCAGAAAAGTCTGACCGGTGGGATCCTGGCGAAGGATGGCGCGCACCCGACGTCCAACCTGCAGCTCGAGTGACTCCTGGTCCGGGCCGCCGGGGGCGACGAGAAATCGTCGCTGAACCTGACGCGGGACGGACCGGAGAGGCTTTTGCCGCGCTTCCGCCATCTTCCTGCGGGTGCTGTCACGGAGCGTCTGTCGGAGGCTCCACTGACCGTCCTCCTCTTCCTCTAAGATCCCTTCGAGCTCGAAGGCGCGGCCGAAGCGAATCGTGCCCCGGGGAACCGGACGACGATGATACTTCAGCTCCGGTCGGGGCCGGTCGAGTTCCGCGTCGGCAGCGGGAGGAGCGGAGAGAACGGTCAGCGAAA
>JBCBRU010000414.1:0-7870 GCA_039819565.1 Myxococcota bacterium
CGGAGCGACGAGCAGCTTCGGCAACCTATCGGGTGAGCTCCCAGGCCTCGCGATCACCCGTGACGCAGGGCAGCGGTGGAAGGTCATCGGTCGCAACGAACTCACCGGTGCGACCATCACCGGCGTGGCGCCGCGCGGTCGGGTCATTCTCGCCGCCGCCCGCAGCACCAGCGTGGCCAGCTTCCCGGTGCCCCTGCAGGTGGTCGACGGTATCTGGCGAAGCACGAATCGCGGACGGAGCTTCCACAAGGTCTCCGGCTCCGGCACGGGCCTCCCTGAGGGCGCCGCCTTGGACCTCGTCGGCGATCCCAACCGCGATGACATCCTGTACGCAGCCATCGCCTTCGGCGACCCTGCCACCAACGGTATCTACAAGACGTCAGACAAGGGGGCTCACTGGAGGAAGGTGAGCGACAGCGCGCTCGACGCCGCCATTAACGCCTCCCCGCCGGGCCCCTCCAACCTCGAGCTCGCAGTGGGACAAGCCAACAACGTCTTCGTCTCGGTCGTGGGCTCCTTCGGGGGCTCCGCTTTCAGCGGGGCTCTGACCGCGCTCTTCCGGTCGGGCGATGGGGGCTCGACGTGGACCTCCCTGGACCTGCCGTCCACCCAGGAGCAGGTGGCATCCTTCGGTCTTCATCCAGGCTTTCAGGGGGCCTTCCACAACTCGATCGCTGCAGACCCGAGCCATCCCAACATCGTCTACCTCGGCGGAGACCGGCAGCCGGCCTTCACCGAGCCGAACTTCACCTCCCCCTTCTTCCCGAACTCCATCGGCGCCGTCACCTTCGGCGGTCGTCTGTTTCGCTGCGACGCGTCGAAGCCCGCGGGCGCCCAGTGCTCGAACCTCACCGACTGCGCGCCGGGTTCGACGGCCGGCGTCTGCGCCGACCCCAACGTGACCCCTCTGGCCGATGGTGGCACCGCCAACGACAGCGCCCCTCATGCCGACTCCCGTCACATGACTTTCGATGCCGCGGGCAATCTCATCGAGGTGGACGACGGCGGGGTTTATCGGCTCAGTCAACCGGCCACCAGCGCCGGTTCGTGGACGTCCGTCAATGGCAATCTCTCCGTCAACGAGCAGCACTCTCAGGCTTTCGACCCCGTGGCCCAGGCGGGTTTCGTCGGCACCCAGGACAACGGCACCCCCGTGCAGGACGTTCCCGGAAGCTCGGACGATTGGTCCCTCTTCGTCGGCGGGGACGGCGGCGACGTCACCGTCGACCCCTCGGGCTTCCCGTCCACGGGCACGGGCTTGTCCACGCGGTTCACGAGCGCTCAGTTCCTGGGTAACTTCAACCGCTCGTTTTGGAACAGCGCCAATGTTTTCCAGGGCTTCAGCTTTCTATCGCTCACGCCTCTGGACGGCACCCCCGGCCCTCTGGCCACAGCTCAGTTCTATACCCCCATCACCGTCAATGGAGCCTCCGACGGGCGCCTGATCGTAGGGGCGGCGGACGGGATCTACGAGTCGCTGGACAGCGGAGACACCGTCCGGCGCGTCGGTCCTGTCCAAGCTCTGGGCTCGGGTCGCGACCCCATCGCCTACGGAACGTTCGACAACGTGGATATCTTGTACGTGGGCGGAGGTATCGCCGGCACCGGGGTCTTCGACGAAGTCTACGTGCGTACCGGGGCCGCCGTCGCGAACGCCCCGCTCGTGGAGGCCACCACCTTTCCGGGTAAGGGCTCGGGGCTTTCGATTCGCGGCATCGTCGTCAACCCCCTCGACTCGAACGAAGCCTTCGTGATCAACGGCGATGATGTCTTCCGCACCACCGACGCGGGGGCCACGTGGAGCACGATCACCCGTCAGCTAGCGAGGCGAGCGTCTACGCCCCTGCGCTCGCTCGTCTTCATCCCCGACAACACCAAAGGGCACGGGCGGGGAGGGGTCAGGGGTCGACTCGTCGTAGGTGCCTCGAACGGCGCCTTCGTGGCCAACATCCGCAGCCGAAACCGCAGCGGAAACTGGCGCTCCTTTGGGGTGGGTCTGCCCAAGACGCAGGTCTTCAACCTGCAATATGACGAGGCGGATCGGACCATCTATGCCGGCACCATAGCCAATGGTTCCTTCAAGATCCGGGTCCGCAACTAGAGCACGGAAGGGGTTGAGCTCTGCCCCTGAGGGTTGCCTGCGAAGCGCCTGCTTGCCCGATGGCCCCTCGCGGGGCGGCTCAATCTAGTCCGTCCCTCGACACCACGGTGCGCACGCGGTCTACTTCGCTCGTGCGAATTCGACGCCTGCGCACCGTGGCCGGACTCGCCGGGACACTTACACTTCTGAGTTGTGTTGAGTCTCCGCCGGGAGACGCGGGTTCGAGTCCTCCCGACGGTGGGAACATGGAGACCATGGACGTCGCTCCGCCCGACATCGGTGCGGGTGGGATGGAGGACGCCGGCGGAGCCGACGGCGGGGCGAGTGGGACGGACGCCACAACTATCGCTGATACAGGCGTCGTGGACGCCGGCTCTCCTCCCCTCGGAGAGCTCGACTGCGCCCCGGGGGCGTGGACGCGACCGACGGGCAGCTCGTTTTCAGACGCCCTGCAGAGCGTGCTCTGTCATCGCCTCACCTGCGGACCGTGCTCCTTCGATGAGGGCCAGAGCCCACCGTTCGTCGAACGGGAGGCCTGCATCGAGCACCTCGCTCGCACCAACCCTCTGGTGCAAACGAACCTGACCGGTCAATATGACGATCCGAGTCTGTTTATCGTGAACGCTGCCGCGTTGGATACTTGCCTGGGCCGACTCCAAAGCTGCGCCGTCCCGAAGGTCCTGGAAGAGAGCTGCCCGGAGCTCGATACAGGGCGGCTGAATGCCGGGGCCTGCTGCGATGGGCGATTGGGATGTGGGCCGGGCTTTGCGTGCATCGGGAGGACCTCGGCCAGCACGGGGACGTGCCAGCCTCGACGAGGGGCGGGTGCGCTATGCACGGGGGATGCATTCGTGACCGGGAGCTGTGAGGTCGGTCTCCGCTGCGTGCGCGGGTTCTGCTCGGAGCTGGTCCCGCGCAACGGAGAGTGCACGGAGACCTTCGAGTGCCTCGACGGACTGGTGTGCTCAGCCGGGCGCTGTGGGGACGGTGAGACCCTCGATGGAGCGTGCGGAGCGCGAGCCTGTGGGGTGGGGCTCTTCTGCCGAGAGGGTCGATGTTCGGCCTGGCGCCGCGAAGGCGAGTCCTGTGACCCAGCCACCAGCTTTGGATCCAGCGACGGTGGCTGCGTGCTGGGCCTCTTTTGCCGGAACGACCTCGAGGTCTGCGAGCGGCTCCCTACCCGCGGAGAGTCCTGCGAAGACGCAAGGGCCTGCCGCAACCCGAGTCGAGACTTCTGCAACATCTCCTTCGACGGTCGGGAAGGCTCCAAACGATGTCAGGCGCGGCACGCGATCGGAGAGGACTGCCTCGGACGCATCCCCGAGATGTGTGCGGTGGGAAGCCTTTGCGTGGGCAGCGTGTGCCGAGAGACCCTCCCCGAGCCTCGCTGCCCCTGAGCGCGACCGCCGGACTCTCGCGGAGCAGCCTCAGGAGGCCACCCGAGAGCGGTCTGCATACAGGCTCTCGATCAACCCGCTGAACTTCTCGTTCACGACGTGACGCTTCAGTTTCATGGTGGGCGTGAGCTCGCCGGACTCCACCGTGAAGGGATCCGCGAGGAGCTCGAAGTATTTGATCTGCTGGTAACGAGCCAGCTTAGCGTTGCAGACGGTCTCGACCGACGTTCGGACGAACTCGAGGACCTTTGGGTCTCGGGCCGCCTGAGCCGCGGTGAGGGTATCTTTAACCCCCGCCCCTTCGAGAAGACCCGCCAAGTTCTCGGGATCGATCACCAGCAGCGCGCATAGAAACGGCTTCTTGTCCCCCACGGCCACGGCTTGTCCAATCCCCGGAATCTTAGTGAGGAGCCCTTCGATGCCCACCGGCCCGACGTTCTTTCCCCCCGCCGTGATGATCAGGTCTTTCATCCGCCCCGTGATACGGAGATAGCCGTCGTCGTCGAACGCGCCGAGGTCCCCGGTACGCATCCATTCTCCATCCCAGAGCTCAGCCGTCTTTTCCGGGAGCCGGTGATAGGAACGGACCATGTTCTGGCCCCGAAGCTGGATCTCACCCTCGTCGGAGATACGTACCTCGACCCCCTTCATCGGCTGCCCCACAGTGCCGAGCTTCGGCTGCCGGAAGGGAGGGAGGGTCGCCACGCCGGTGGTCTCGGTCATCCCGTAGGCTTCATGGAGGACAACGCCGAGCCCCTGAAAGAAGTTGGCGGTATCCGTGGAGAGCGGCGCCGCCCCGCTGAAGGCGAGGTCCACATCGGAGATGCCGAGGGCATCACGGATCTTATTGACGACCAGGCCCCGAGCGACGGCGCGTCTCACGCCGCGGGCGGGGGTGCGAGTCTCGAGCTCTCGCCGGGTGGCGGCCGCTTCGGTGGCCAAAGCCCAAGTTGCGAGAGACTTCTTGAAGCCGGAGGCTTGGGCGAGCTGCCCCAGCAGGGCTGCCTGTAGCTTCTCCCACACTCGAGGCACCCCCAGGAGGTAGGTCGGGCGAACCTTCACGAGATAGTCCTTGAGCTCGGAGAGATCGGGACAGAAATAGGTTCGGGCCCCCACGTTGAGTGCGAGGAAGTTCGTGAAGATCTGCTCCGCCGCGTGGCATAGAGGGAGGTAGCTCACGCCGCGCTGTTCCCGGGCCCGAAGCGGCTCGCCATAGAGCTCGAGGATACCATCGACGACGGTCTTGATGCCGCGGTGGGTGAGCTCTGCCCCCTTGGGCAGTCCGGTGGTGCCGGAGGTATAGACCCGCAGCGGAGAGTCATCGAGCTGCGTCTCCGCCAGACGCGCGTGAAGAGCATCCTCATGGGTTTGGGCGGCCCACTTCTCCTCGAGCTCCCCGAGCGAGAGCAGGTCGGGACGGGTCGCTTCGAGGGCGCCAAAGCCCACAACGTGATCGACCTCGGCTCCGAAGTCCGGACTCTCGACCTTGTCCAGCTGGGTCTGGTCGTCGATCATGATGATCCTCGATCCGGAGTGGCGCACGATGTACCCCACTTGCTCGGCGAGGTTCGTGGTGTACACCGGACACGGGGTGGCCCCAGCGGCGGTGATGCCGTGCTGGCAGATCACCCAGTCGGGCGAGTTGGCCCCCACCAGAGTGACGCTGTCCCCGCGCCTCACGCCGAGGGCCATGAGGCCTCGCCCCACGGCCATGACGCGATCGCGATAGTCGCGCCAGGTCACGGCATCCCAGTCGCCGAAGGCGTTCAAGCGGTGGAGCGCCCCCTGATCGGGGCGCTCCTTCGCCCAGCGCTGAATCTGGCCGAGCAAGGTCCCTTCGAGTTCCTTCATAGATCCTCCCCGTCTCCTCGGCCTGGGCCAACTCGACCGCCTAAAACTACGCAGCCCCGGACCTTCAACAAGATCCGCACGATCGAAGAAAATGTACATTCGAGAACACGAGGCTCCGGAACGCACGAGGAGCGAGCGGCGCTCAGGCGGTATCACCGGCCCGGTACGCCCTCGGAGTGAGACCGGTCCACCCTCGGAAGGCCCGAACGAAGGCGCTGGGCTGGCCAAAACCCACCCGCTCCGAGATCTCCTCGACGGTGAGCGTCGTAGTGACGAGCAGGCGGGTGGCGAACTCCCGCTTGACCTCGGTTCTGAGGTGGATGAAAGCCAGCCCTCGATCCTTCAGGCGGCGTCGCAGGGTGTAAGGCTCGAGGCCGAGCCCGATAGCTACGCTCTCGATCGTCGCTCGTTGTCCGGACTCCAGGAGCCCCTCGACCGCGTTCGCGACCTCGAGCGCGAGCCCTTCGAGGGGAGGGTGAGATAGGAAGATGTCCGACGGGAACCTCGCCCCCCACGCGAGCGCCTGAGCCTCGGTGCGCTGCACCCGTCGGCGCAGGGCCGGGGCAGGTATGCTCAGAGACGTGCAGGCCTGCCCGTAGCGGGTGGGCGCACCGCCGAAAACCCATCGATAGCTGTGCGCTTCCACCGGGGGGTGAAAGTCGAGCGAGACGCGGTTGATGGGGATACGATGGCCCCCTAACCAGCTCAGGAGGCTGTGCGGCACCACCAGCGCGATCTCCATCGAGAGCTGGTGCACAGGGCCCTGCGTCTCGGTCGGCCGCACCTCGTGGCGAACCTCCCCGCGGCTCGAAACGAGGGTGTGCTCGATGCCGAGATCCAAGATGTTGAGGAAGCGCGTGACCCGCTCATAAGCTTCGAGAAGACACGTCGCCTGGCTCGCATGCGCGGCGATCAGGCCGTGAGCGCCCTTGCGGAGCGGCCGCGCGGTGAGGCCGAGATACTCGTCGTCGAGCGCCGCCTGCACGACCCACATCAAGCGAAGGAAGGGCTGGATGGGGATCATGTCCGCGCCTCCGCGAGGCTCCATCCCCGCCGCCTCGAGCAGCGGAGCGACGTCGAGCCCTCGAGCGCGCGCGCCTTCGAGGGCATGGTCGACGCGGATTGGGTGGACCAAGAGTCGCATGTCACTCCGTCCGAGAATGTACATTATTCGTGGAAAGCTGGTCATGTGCGAAACCTCCGCTCCGGCGTAGGCTGTCACCGGCCAGGGGGGAGTGCCGTGACAGAAGCCTTTGAATGCGCCCGTTCGGGGAAGCACGAGTCCAGGACAGGCGTGCCGCCGCTCGAGCCCGGTTTGTACATTATGGACACTGCAGGCAGATGAGCCCCTCCGTCAGCGACGTCCTCGACACCCCGCACTTTCGGGAGGGACTGGGCGGCCTCGCCGCCAAGCACGAGCTGCCCCTCGCGACGGTCGAAGATCGAGCGCGCCGGGCGCTCGAGGCGATGTGGACGCGTCACGATCCTTGGGCGAGCGGACTATGGCGTCGCTTCGGTCATCTGGTCTCAAAACGCTATGCGTTAGAGGTCGATGAGGAAGGCCTGCACCAAGTCGCCGAGTTGGACCGCCGACATCCGTTGGTGCTGCTGTTCTCCCATCGCTCCTATCTCGATACGTGGCTCCTTCGCGACGCCGTAGATCGAGCCGGCTTGGCGCCCATCATCGCGCTGGCGGGGGCGAACCTGAGCTTTTGGCCGATGGGCGCCGTCATCCGTCGGACCGGCGGCCTGTTCATCCGCAGAGACGCCAAGGACGACGACGTCTATCGATACGCCCTGCGTGGATACATGCGCTATCTCCTCGAGACCCAGCAGAACCTGGGTTGGTCCATCGAAGGGGGGCGCACCCGCACCGGCAAGCTCCGACCGCCGCGGTTCGGGGCCCTCAGCTACGTCGTGGACAGCCTTCGATCGAGTACGGGGCCGGAGGTCTACATCATCCCCGTCTCGGTCGTGTACGATCAGCTCGGGGAGGTAGCAACCCTGGCGGGAGAGGCTCTCGGCGGACGGAAGCGACCGGAGGACCTCCGGTGGTTGATGGAGTTCAGCGCCACGCAGGCTCGCGTGGGAGGCACTGCGCGGGTGGACTTCGGTGAGCCGCTCCCTCTTCGCGAGCATATCCTTGCGCTGGAGGCCGACCCCAAGCGTCGACCGGTCCTCGTCGAGCGGGTGGCGCTCGAGACGTGTCACCGGATCAATCGGGTCACCCCCCCGACGGCCTCAGCCGTGGTCACGTTGGCTCTCCTCGGCGCCGGACGCGCCCTCACCCTCGAGGAGATCACGGCCACCGTGGACCCCCTGCTGGAACATCTCCTGCGCCCCCCACACCCCCCACTCATGGGGGTGGACCCGTCGGCGGCGCCGACGGAGTGGATCCACGAGAGCCTCGAGCAGCTCCTCGCAGCGGGCGTAGTCGAGCGCTTCGACGGGGGCGAGTCGGCGGTCTATTACATTGCCCCGAACCAGCACCTCGTCGCTGCCTTCTATCGCAACACCTTGA
>JBCBRU010000415.1:0-7840 GCA_039819565.1 Myxococcota bacterium
CCGGGACGCCTGCCAGCGCGTTGCGACAGGTGTTCGAACCGGTGCCGCAACTTCTTCAGAACGTTCGCTTTCAGGTGGGAGAGACCCCGCTGGATCATGTGATGGTCAAGGAAGCGATTGCCGAAGCTGAAGCGCGTTTGAATGGCTCCGGCCGATTGCTGATCCGGAAGTCCGGGACAGAGCCCTTGATCCGCGTCATGGCAGAGTGCGACGACGAAGGCCTGTTGAACCAGGTCGGGAGCTCCTGTCCCAAGGCGCGGTCCACCGCCGACGCCGACGGGGGCGCGTCCGGGAGGTCGGCCGAGTCGATGGGGATTTCGCCGGTTTCGGCGACGCCTCGAAGGCCACCCGTCCCCAGCGGGTCGGATAACGGGCCGTTCAGCCGCTCCGACACCTCTCGGGCCGCCTCCGCCGTCAGCTCGTGGTCGATCGCCCGATCCACCGCGGACACCGAGGGGGCTTCGGGCAAAACCTCGCCGTCGATCTTGGGCGCCGGCGTGACCGGCACCTCCACGTCGTCCCAGATGCGGTCGTTGTCCAGGCGCCGGGAGACCTCCCCCACGACATCGGCCGAGTCCGACACCACGTCCTGCGTGGACGGCACGTCGAGCTCACCGGTGTTGAGGTCCAAGGAGCCGGTGGTGCCCAGCTCCAGGCGGGGGTCGGTCTCGACCTCGTCGCCCTCCTCTTCGCTGGCCGGCTCACCGTCCTCGGTCACGCTCAGCGCCGAAAGAGGCACGTCGATGGTGACCGGTCGCTGCGGCGCAGCGGTGACGATCGGCGACCAGCCGGAGCCCTCCGGCGCGGACACGCTCGCGAGAGGGGCCTCCGGCTCGACGTCGGCCCAACCGTCCGCCTCCGCGCCCACGTCGGGAGCCGCGAGGCGCTCGTCCCGGTCCGTGGTGGGTTCGACGACCTCTTCGCGGAGCTCGGGGTTCCCGGCCTCCTCGACGGGGCCCGACAGCTCCTCGGGCTCCAGAATGTCGGGTCCCCGCGCTTCGAGGTCGACGGGGACCAGGAGCTGAGGCTGATCCAGCGGAGGGGGGGCTTCGGGCGCGCCCTCGAGGTCCAGCGAGGGCTCGGCCGGAAGCTCCGACGGGATGTCGAGAGAGGGCGAAGGGGTGGCGAATCGAGGGAGCTCCCCTTCGCCGAGCTCGGGCCCTTCCGCTAGGGGACCGGTCCCCGGAAAGAGGTTGTCCTCCAAAAGCGCACGGGGGGTCAGGGCGTCCCCGCGACTCACTTCGGGTTCGTTGGCCAGGCGGTCCGTGTCGATGAAGGACGTGAGCGGCTCGAGGGTCTCCGCCTCCTCCTCGAGCCGAGCGGGCGTGTCGAGGCCCGCCGGACCGAGCAGATTGGCGGCCGCCGGCGACGTCTCGAAGGGCGCTGCGGGAGGAGGAGACGACGACGACGCGAGGTCATCGCCCCGGAGCTCGACCTCGAGAGGCTCGTCCTCGGCGAGGGCTGGCGTGGGGTGGGCGCCGGGCTCGAGGGTGGGCTCCTCGAGGTCGACCGAGACCTGCTCGAGCTCCACCCCCTCGAGCGCCGAGGCCACCCCGGAGGCTTCCTCGCCGGGTACGTAGGGCTCGATCGGATCCTCCACCGCGATGTCGTCGGGCTCGGCCGGCGGGGTGCGCGCCGCCAGGTCGGCAAGGTGCATCGCGATCAGGGGTTCCGACGGATCGAGGGAGCCCTCATCCACGGAGTCGGCGTCGAAGAGCGCCGCCTCGGCGGACGCGGGGTCGTCGGCGAGCGGAGGCGTGGGGAGGCTCTCGGGCTGGGGCGCCAGCGAGGGCGGGAGCAGGGTGTCCATGGACTCCGACGCCGGAAGCTCAGCCAGCGTGCTCGCTTTGCGCCGGAGGAGCAGGGTCAGGAGCGCGGCCTGGACGTGGGAGACGAACAGCATCACGTCCGCGGCCATGCGGGTCGGAATCTCGCGAGGGCCGTTCTCTCCGTACAGGAGCGCGACCGTCCGCTCGCGGATGCGGAGCGGGACGATCAGGACCGAGCGGGGATGCGGACGCCCGAGGGAGCGAAGAAAGGTGTCGTGGGACGCGTCGACGGCGAGCGGGCCGAGGTAGTGGGCGCTGGTGTCCAGCACCACCCGAAAGGCGCTGTCCGGATCCACCGGAATGGAGGCCCCGGGGATGTTCTCCGAGCCCTCTCCTCGGGCCATCCATCCTTCGAGGAAGCCGTCTTGCACCATGAACAGGGCCGTGAAGTCGAGCTTGCGGCCCACGTGGCGGAGGGTGGTGCGAGCGACGTGATCGCGGCTCTTGGGGTCGCGAAGGCGGGCCACCGCCGCCGAGAAGTCGAGATCGTGCTCGGCCGCAGCCGGCCCGAGGGAGGGCAGGCGGCCCCCGAATCCCGCGATCAGCGCCCGATGCCGCTCGTCCGGCTCGTATCCGTAGAGTAGGGCGAGCCGCTCCTCGACCCGAAACTCGGGGGCCAAAACGGGCCGCAGCGTGGTCTCGAGGAGCTCGGCGAAGCGCACCACGAGCTGCACATCGGCTGGGGCCGGGGTCAGCACGGACAGGGTGCGTCCGTCGTCTTCGATGCTGAGGGGGGCCAGTCGGTGTTTTCGGGCCCACTGCTCCGGCAGAGCGCGAAGAGCGCGGCCGTCGACCGGCCGCGAAGCCTCCTGAGGACGGGCCACCTCCAGGCCGTAGGCGTCCTGAAGGGCCTCGAGCACGGCCTGCTCGTCCACCAGGCCCAGCTCGAAGAGGGCGGTGTCGAGAGCGCCGCCCATCAGCACCTGACGCTCCAGTGCTTCCTCTGCCCCGTCCGGCGACAGACGCCCGCTCGCGACCAGGCTCTGGGTGAGAGGCTCCGGCATCTGCCCGGATTTGTCGCCTACATCGAGTCCCCCCTCAAGTTTACTTCGTCGCCTGTTCGCCTTGGACGCCAAGGGCGCGCTAGATCTGGGGGGTGCTCGAGGTCGTCGCAGCTCTCACCCTGCTGTTCCTCGGGTCTGGACCCGACCCCTGGTTAGCGGGGGCTCGCGCAGACTCCGGCGACAGCGATGCGTGTCTCGACGTCTGGGCGAGCCGAACCGCGCCCGGCCCGTCGCCCGAGCTCGCCCTCTCTCCTGCGGAGCAGGCTCGGCTGCAGGCGGCCGGCGACGGCCTGTTCGTAGTGGCTTCCCTCACGCAAGATGAGCTGCGGGTGTCGATCCGCGACCCCCTGGGGGTCGTGGGACGGGTTCGGGCGGAGACGGACGAGCCCCAGCCGCGGGGGCTCCTGAGGAGGTCCGGGCCGTCCGGCCGCTACGCGTTTACCCGCCCGCCCGACGCGACGGGTTTTCGGGTGTCCGTCTTTTCCCGAGGCTGCATGCCCGACCGTCCCCTGCACACCCTGACCCTCGCCCCCCGAGACCTTCCCTCCGCTCCGGATCCGGCCAAGGCTGCGGATCGGCTGATCTCGGCCCCTCCACCGGCCCCGGAGGCTTCGGCGGTCACGGACGGCCCCGCGTTTCCCTGGTGGTGGTTCGTCGGGGCGGCGGTGGTTGGGGCAGGGGTGGCCGCGGCCGCTTGGGACGAGTTTTAGGGGGCTCCCGAGGGCACATTGAAATTCCGGCTCGGGCTTGGGACCTATGCAGCGATGCTCCCGCTGGCCGCGGTCCTCTCCTGTCTGAATGGCCTCACGCCGTCGGGCATCGCCCTCGAGGTCGAGGACCCGCGGGTTCGAGAGCTGCTCCTCGTCCGTCTCTTCGAGGCCGGCTACCCGCTGGCGCCCGACCGAGCCCAGGCCAGCACGGTGCTCCGGGTCACGAGCGACCCCGAGGGGTGGCGCCTCGAGGCTTCGGGTCGAGCCGCCGCGTCCCATCGCTTGTTCGGAAGAAGCCGAGGGGCCCTCACCGAACTCCAGCTCCAGCAATACGGCCTGCTCGCCGTCAAGGACGCCTCGAGGGTCCCGGACCCGGCCGGGAGCCAGGTCCGGGTCCTGCTTCGCCCGAATGTTCCCGCCTCGAGCCGAGGCCAGGTCCTCGCCGCCCTCTTATCCATCGGTCGCGGGGTGTCGACGGCGGCTCCGGCGTCGATGACGCTGTGCGTCGAGCGTGAGGAAGACCGGGTCGAGCTCCGGAAGGGTCGTCGGCGATGTACGGGACCACCTTGGGCGGCGGATCCGAACGCGCGCCGCTTCCCGGCGCGGCTGCGTCGCTGGCTCGACGCTCATCCCCCCCGTTCGACGGCGGCGGCCCTGACCCCGACGACGCCGGACGCGGTCGTACCCTCTCCGCCGGCGCCCCGGAGCGAGCTCCCGGCTCCGCGCCTCTTCGCCCCCGCGAACGCGGCGCTCGCGAGCGCGGCCGTGTTCCGTCCCGCTCCCGTCGTCTCCGCCGCTCATGCCTCTTCACGGGGGGGCGTGCCCGAGGACTCCGCGGCACGGTGGGCGTGGCGGGCGCAGGCGGGGGTTCAGCTGCAGTCCGAGGCGGCCGATGCCACGCTCGGGTTGGGGCTCCGCTTCCAGCCCGCCGCGTGGGGGCTGCGCGTCGACGTGGGATGGACGGGATCCTCCGGCGAAGGGATCTCGGTGCATGAGGGTCGCCTCGCCGCGGGGCCGGAGTGGAGCTGGAACTTCGGGGCCGCCCGGGTAGGGCTCGGGCCCCGGCTCGGTCTCTTCCTTCACGGGTTCGACGTCAGCGGGCGCTCCGGGCTGCGCGTCGATGCCGGCGCGGACCTCCCGGTGTCGGTCGCGTTTCGGATCGATTCGCGCGTGGGCCTCGAGCTGACCGCGGCGGCGGGGGTCGTGTTCCGAGGTCGACGCACCCATCGGCTCGATGGCGAGGAGCTGTGGAGGCGAGAGCCGTGGCATGTCTCGACCCTCGCGGGCCTGATCCTTTTTCCCTGAGGCAGGAAACTTCAGCCTTGGTCGCGGGTGGCTAAGTCAGTGACGGCTCCATCGGCCTCATCGCCCCCGCTCGAGCGGGGGACCCGGGAGGCCCTCCCGGACGGGACCGGCAAAGCCTCCGGGCGGTCTGCGGCGTCCCCTCCTGAGGGGGCTTGGGCCCTCTCCCCCGAGCGGCGGGTGCTGCGGATCTACGAGGAACATCGAGATCCTGTGTTCCGGTGGGCCCTGCGCTACCTCTCCGGAGACTCCGCGCAGGCTGAGGACGTCACTCACGACGTCTTCCTCCGCCTCCTCGAAAACATCGAGAGGCTCTCCGACGACGACGAGATGGGGCGATGGCTCTACCGGGTGACGGTGCGGACGTGCCTCAGCCGGCTCCAGCGGGGTCGGCTTCGACGGTCGCTGCTCGAGCGCTTTGGGTGGGGCTTTCGCCGCACCCCTCCGCGCGCCGAGTCCCGGCTCGTGCTGGCCGACGTGCTCACCGCTCTGGAGGGGCTGCCCCCTCCCCAGCGGATCGCCTTTTCGATGCTCCATCTCGATGGCTTGGAGCAGCGGGAAATCGCCGAGGCTCTCGGCTTTTCAAAGGGTTACGTGTCGAAACTGATTCGAAAGGCGACGGAGAGCCTGCGCTCCGCCGGATGGGAGCTCCCATGAGCAGCGATCCCCCCAACCCGTTTCTGGTGCGCCTGCGGCGCGCCGACGAAGCGCTCGCCGCGGCGCGCCCCTCGCCGCGCCTGGACCGGCGGGTCGAGGAGAGCTTGGCCCGCGCCCGGGCCTCGCGAACACCCTCCCCCCGAGTCCTCCGGCGGGGGCTCGTCGGGGCCGCGGGGGCGGCCGCGGCGGCTCTCCTCTTCCTCGTCGGAGACGTGACGCCGACCCATCCCCGGGTGACGTCTCCGGAGGTCTCGATCGAGCTGCCGGACGGGGGCGTGATCCGGCTGGAGGAGGAGGGGGTGACGCTCGCGTCCATCTATCCCGGTCGCCTCTTCCGGGGCTCTGAGGGGCTCCGGGTCGAGGCGGGCATGGTTCGCTTCGTGGTCTCGTCGCGTCCTCACGGCCCGCCGCTTCGGGTCCACGCCGGGCCGATGCAGATCGAGGTCATCGGCACCGTGTTCACCGTCGACGTTCGTCCCGAGGGGGGCCACGTCTGGCTCGCGGAAGGGCGCATCGACCTCATCGACGGCCAGGGCCGGCGAGAGCGTTTGTCGGCGGGCGCGGTGAGAGGGTGGGGGGATGCCCGAGAGCGATGGCCGGAGACCACCACCGAGCTGGAGATCGGCCAGATCATGACGCTCGAGCAGAGCGGCCGTCTCGACGAGGCGCGCGCGCGTCTCGCCCGGATCCTCCGGCGCCCCATCGATCAACCCGCCGCCGAAGCAGCGAGCTTCGAGCTCGGCCTCCTCACCGTGGAGGCCGAGGCCAAGTGCCTTCAGTGGCGGCGGCACCAGCTTCGCTTTCCGCAGGGCAACTATGCCGAGCCGGTGGAGGAAGCTCTGGTTCGATGCTCGGAAGGAAACTCCCAGCGCTCTCGCGAGTGAGGAAGATACATGGCAGTCACCCGACGAACCCTCCTTCTGACCACTCTCCTGGCCACCACCTCGTGCGGCGACGAAGTCATCGACCACGGAGACACGCTCATCTTCTCCCCTCGCGAGCTCGACGTTGCGGACACCGGTGTGGGGTTCACGAGGGTCGAGCAGGTCTTCCTGCAGAACCGAGGCCTCCGCGCTCTGGACATCTCTCTGACCTCTCTCTTGCCCTCCTCCCCCTTCACGGCCTCTCTCGGCGCCCCCCGGATCCCTCCCGGGGGTCAAGTGCCGGTGGATATCGAGTTTTTGCCCCATGGCGCCGACTCCTTCTCCGGGTCTTTTCGCGCCGAAGATACTTCGGGGCGCTTCAGCGCCAAGCTCGGGGTCTCCGGGGAGGGCGTATCCTGTGCCCTCGTGACGAGCGCCTCCCGGGTCGACTTCGGGTCGGTGGTGGTCGACACGCTTTCGACCGAGAGCTGGACGGTCACCAATGCCTGTCCTCAGCGCCGAACCTTCGAGTTCTTGCCCGTCACCAACCTTCGGAGCTGCGACGACAGTCGCGACCCTTCCGTCTTCTGTCTGGATAGGTCTGCCTCCGGGCTTATCTCCCTCGACCCTGGGGCGTCCTTCAACGTGCCCGTCTCTTTTCAACCGGTCGTGGTCGGGGTTCGGGAGGAGGCCCGCTTCGATGTCCGTGCCTGCGCGGGCGAGGTCTGTGCCGAGACGCAGATGGCCCTCACGGGGTTCGGCGCCAGCGACCTCCGGTGTACGCCGAACCCTCTCGACTTCGGGGAGATTGCGGTGCACGCGCGCCAGACGGACGAGATCGTCTGTGAAAACCTAGGGGGTTCGCGCGTCGAGGTGAGCGGCTGGCACCTGAGGTCGGGCTCGAGCTCGGCCTTTAGCGTCTCCTCCGCGGCGCGATCTCTCGGGCCGGGCGAGAGCTTCGCTATCGACGTGGAGGTCTTCCCAACCCAGAGCGGGCGCATCGACGGGAACCTCGAGGTGGTGATGACCGCGCCTCGCGCGGAACGTATCGTCCTCCCTCTTCAGGCCGAGGGCCGAGCCTCTCTGATCCTGAGTCCGAGCGCCCTCGACTTCGGCGAGGTCTCGCTCCTCGCTCCCGCTCGGCGCTCGGTGCTGTTGCTCAACGTCGGCTTCGCGCCCGTCGCGATCTCGTCGATCGAGATCGACACCTACGGCACGCAGTCCTTCACCAGTCCGGACGCGAACGCCCAGGTGCTCTCTCCTGGGGACGCCTCACCGTTTCGCATCGAGTTTCTGCCGCGACGGGTCGGGGAGGTCATCTCGTCGGTTCGGGTGATTTCGAACGCTCCGGGGGCCTCCGTGCTCGAGCTTCCGGTTCGGGGCGAAGGGGTCCAGCTTCCGCCCTGTACGTTCGAGCTGTCGCTCTCGACGCTCGACTTCGGCGCCCATCGCGTCGGTGACCACGCCGATCTCGA
>JBCBRU010000416.1:0-7838 GCA_039819565.1 Myxococcota bacterium
GATCGAAGTCGGCGAAGAGCCGAGCCGCTCGGTCCACGAAGTCCTCGCCCGCCTGCGTGAGGATGACCCCTCGAGCGGTGCGCTCGAACACGGCGAAGCCCAAGTCCTGCTCCACTTCGGCCACCGTCTTGCTCACCGCCGACTGGCTGAGAGCCATGCTCTTCGCAGCCCGCGTAAAGGAGCCATGCTTGGCCACAGCCACGAGGCTCCGGAGCTTGGCGAGGTTCATCAGCCATTCCTTCCGCTCATACCTCCTCCATATACACCGCTTGTGCTCATGGGGTTGAGGCGCCACGTTGCGTCCGCGGAGGAAGCGCATGAAACGTCGAAGCTGGATGTCAGAGGACCATATCGCCTTTCAGGACACGGTACGTTCGTTCCTGGATACGGAGCTCAAGCCCCGAATGGAGGAGCTCCGCCGAAAGGGCCTCATTCCGCACGAGCTTTGGACCCGAGCGGGGGAGCTCGGCATCCTCGGGGCGTCGATACCCGAGGCCCACGGGGGCTCGGGCTTGGCCCGGTCTTTCGACGCCGTGACCTTTCTGGAGCAAACCCGGATGGGGGACTCTGGATGGGGCATCAGCGTGCATGGCTTCGTGGCTCACTATATCTCCGCCTACGGTACCGAGGAGCAGAAGCAGCGGTGGCTTCCCGGCCTTGCCACTGGCGAGCGCATTGCCGCTATCGCGATGACGGAGCCCGAGGTGGGCTCAAACCTCCAGGGGGTCCGCACGACCGCCGTCGCGGACGGCGACGCCTACGTGATCAACGGCTCCAAGATCTTCATCACGAACGGGCAGGTTGCGAACCTCGTCTGCGTCGTGGCCAAGACGGACTCCAGCGCCGGTGCGAGAGGCGTGTCGCTCATCATGGTCGAGACCGACGAAGCTCCGGGCTTCAAGCGGGGCCGAAATCTCGAGAAGCTCGGCATGAAGCGCTCGGATACTTCCGAGCTCTTCTTTGAAGACGTGAGGGTGCCGAAGTCGAACCTCCTGGGAGGGGTTGAAGGACAAGGCTTCGTCCAGCTCATGCAGCAGCTCGACTGGGAGCGGCTCACCATCGGCATCTTGGCGGTGGGCACCTGTGAGCGTGCCCTCGAGGTCACGAAGACCTACGTCGACGAGCGAAAGGTCTTCGGAAAGCGGGTCATGGATATGCAGAATACCCGCTTCAAGCTAGCCGAGGCGGCCACCCTGACCGAGGTGCTGAGAACCTTCGTGGACAGCTGCATCGAGGACTATGACGGCGGGGACCTCACCCGGGAGCGCGCCGCCATGGCCAAGTGGTGGGGGGCAGACACCCAGTGCAAGGTGGTCGATGAGTGTCTGCAGCTCTTTGGCGGCTACGGATATATGATGGAGTACCCTATCGCGGAGATGTACGCCGACTCCCGTGCCCAAAAGATCTACGGAGGGACCAACGAGATTATGAAAGAGATCATCGCCCGCGGCATCGACGTGGGCGGCTCGAGGTAGCTATCCCTCGCTCGACTGCAGCGCCGCTAGCAAGGCCCCGGCCAGGGTATCGACATTCTCGCGGCCGAGGTCCATATGCCCGGCCTTCTCGAGTCGAACGATGCCAGCGATGGTCCCCCAGATGAGAGCCACGACGACCTGCCTAGGCATACGACCGACTTCTCCTCACGCGATACGGTCCACGTGCCTACGCTGCAGCTGACGACTCTTGCCGTCGAGGTAGGAGCTGTGGTCGTGGAGCTCGAGAAAACGCAATACGAGAGGGTTTCGCTGGATGTATTCGGCAACTCGCCGACAGGACGTAAATACGACCTCCTCGACGGTTGCCTGGTCGGGGATGTCGCCATAGACGACCTGGAGGTAGTCGTTTTGGCACCGCCGGTACAATGCGTTGGCGAGTGTCTCTTTACTCTTGAAGTGCAGGTAGATGGTTCCCACCGCAACGCCTGCTTCGCGCGCGATCTCCGGCAAGCTGGCCCCGTGAAAGCTCTTCTCAGCAAACACGACCAGCGCAGCGTCGAGAATGAGCTCCTCGCGAACATCCAGGTCAACTTTGCGCGCGGTGATTCTACTCATGGTTCGCTACCCATTGAGGCGGATCCACCGAGGACTCTCAAAGCACCGCGGAGACGCTTGAAGCTCTCGTTGGCCACGGGCACCGACGGTGGTGATCGCGACGTCGAAGCAGCTCTCAGATCTCTGGTAGCTCTTCATCGGACTCGAGGCCTGCGAGGACACGTGCCCGTCCTGTCTTCGCCTCCCAGTCCGTCTCCCTCTCGAGCACGATGCGCTGGGCCTGAGGAGATCCAGCTCCGTGCATACACTCGATTCTAAAGGGCACCGACCCTGCTCCCGTCGTGAGGGATTCAAGGAAGCGAAGGAGCTTACCACGTTCCCGGCCCCCGGCCGCTCGCTCGAGGTGTTTGCCCAGCTCCGGGTGCTCAAGAGAGGCCAAGCCGGGCAGGGTGCTGAGGGAGCCGCCGGCGAGATCCTCGGCAAGCCGTACGATCTCGTAGGGCAACCGGGTCACGTGATGCTTGGTCACATTGGCAAGGATAGGATCTACCTGCCATACCCCACAGTCGTGACACGTAGAGCGATGACTCGCCGCGAGGCCGAGTCCATGTATCGTCTCCGTGAGATGGGTCATCTCTACGAGCTTGTCCCGAACGTGAGATGCACCTCGTACACCGTTGGCGCCGGCAACCTCCGCCGCTGCGCCGATCAGAACGTCGAGATTGCCGGGCTTACAGCCGCCGTAGCTCGCCCGGTGGTACTGCGAGAAAGTTGATACCAAGAGGCTGGCTGCTTCGACATCGCCGTCTATGAACGTCCGTTCGGCGGGCACGAACACATCATCGAAAATAACCACGCACTCTTGGCCACCGAACCTGGCGTTGCCGGCGTCGGGGCCGCCCTTCCTGTCGTCGCTGGGCTGGCGCCCGAGCACCATCGTGACCCCGTCAGCATCGACCGGTAGGGCACACGCGACGGCGAAGTCTTCCTCTCCCTTTCGCAGGGCCTGGCCGGGCATCACGAGGATCTGGTGCGCGTTGGCGGCGCCCGTCTGGTGGAGCTTGGACCCACGGAGGACGACCCCCCCTTCTCGACGCTCCACGACACGTACGTAGTGCTCGGGCTGCTCGGCGGGTCGCTTGGAGCGATCGCCTTTCGCGTCCGTCATACATCCATTGAGCACCTCGTCGCGCTCTTGAACTCCACGGAGCCAGTGGACGAATCGCCCATGACGCTCTGAATCTCGAGCGGTCGCTATGTACGTCGCGTTGATTCCGTCGAGACCCACGCAGCGTTGAAAACAGGTCCCGGTCAGGCGTCCGAGAATTCGCTGCAGTCGAATCTTGAGGACGAGATCCTCGGGAGTCCGGAACAAGGCCGTAAATCGGTTCACGTGGCCTTCGACGAGGTCGCTGTAGGAGGTCGCGACCTCCCGCGTCTCATCACGGTGGGCCAATGCGTAGGTGGCTGCTATGGCATTGACCGCTGGTCGTATCTGCGGGTGGTCCACGGGGTTGTCCACTCGCTCGCCTTCGACGAACAACCGGAGGTTTCGGTCCCGTAAGCTCTGAAGATACTCCTCGGCGGTCCTGAGTGTACGTCTTGTCATCAAATACATCCTCCCAGTGGTCTTGGCCCTACATCAACGATGGGCGGTAGGCGCGAGGTCCCAGGTCTCTCCTCACGCCGGCCCCATAGGAAGGAAGCTACAGGGCGTGGCGCGCGACCACGCTCCGACCTGCCTCCAACTTGTGAAAGCTCGTTCACGAGTTAGCTAGAGCCATTGTGACTGTCAAGGCGGCCCGGCATATTTTCTTTTCACCTGAAAAGAATAGTAGCGGGATTCCCAGCTCACTCGATACGCAGGCCCGGCCCATCTTTAGACTCGAGGCGAGAGTTACGTCGACGGCGGCTACCTGCTGCGTTAGATCCCGAGATATGAGCGCACAAGGAGAGAGACTCATCCTGCCTCGCTTCGGGAGTACGCCGAAGGAAGCGGTGGAGGAGCTCTTGCAGCTCGAAGAGATGCCCTTTCCGGACGTCTCGAAGCTGGGGTCGACCGACGTCGTGGTGGGCGTTCGATCCACCTCCGTGGCCTTCGTGGATCTTATCATGATGACCGGACAGTATCAGCACATGGCGGCGCCTCCCTACACTCCAGGTATCGAGTACTCGGGAGAGGTGTTGTGGGTTGGTGAGGAGGTTCGCTCGGTCGCGCCGGGCGACCACGTCGTCGGTGACTATATGAGGGTGGGCCCTCGCAGTCCGGGGAGCTATCAGGGCTATGGCGGTTGGGCGAGCTACGCCGTGGCCCCCGAGGCGGGATTGCTTCGCGCCCCGACCGGGTTCGACTTCTCGGAGAGCTGTGTGTTCTACACCAGCTACGAGACCGCCTACTTCGCACTCGTCAAGCGAGCCCAGCTCCAGCCGGGAGAGAGCGTGCTCGTCACCGGGGGCTCTGGAGCCACGGGGATGGCGGCCATCCAGCTTGCCAAGGCTCTGGGCGCTACGGTGATCGTCTCGGGGCGGTCCGAAGCGAAGCTGGCCGTGTGCACGAGCTTCGGGGCGGATCACGTGGTCGATACTTCATCGGAGGCCTCGGTGCTGCGGGATCAGGTCAGGGAGCTCACGGGAGGGAAGGGCTGTAGTGTTGTATACGATACTGTGGGGGGCGCGGTGGGCTCTGCGGCGTTTCGTTCGCTCGCTTTTTGCGGGCGCTATGTGATCGTGGGATGGGCAAGCAACATTGCCGAGAGCAAGGGACGCGAGACCTTCCAGCCCGATCAGCTGCCCACCAACATCATGCAGATGAAGGGGCTACAGGTCATGGGCTCCCCTATGGTCATCTACTCGATGAAGAACCCCGCCTGGCGGAAGACCCAAATCGAAGCGCTTGTGGAGATGGCGGACGGGGGGCGCCTTCGCCCGTACGTAACCAGTCGCTTCCGTCTGGCTGACGTCCGCGAAGCCGCAGGGGCCAAGTTGGCCGGCCAAGTGGTGGGGAGCTGCATTCTCACCGTAGATGGAACGGGTTGAACAAGCGGTCGACGCGGGCCAGGACCTCCAATGATGTTAGGTGTCGGCGGCTCCGTCTCTTGCCAGCCCCACCAGCTTCTCGGCCAGGAGCTTCTGGACCGCCCCGGGGTCGGCCTGACCCTTTGTCTGCTTCATCACCTGACCCACGAAGAAGCCGGTCAGCTTCTTTTGCCCCTCGGCCAGCTTCTTGGCCTCCTTCGGGTGACTGCGGATCAGCGTGTCGAGCATGGGGCCCAACACCGCAGGGTCGCTGACCTGCTCGCCCTCGGCTTCGAGCAAGGCTTCAAGCGCACCTTCGCCCTTCCAGAGCTTGGCAAAGAGCTTCTTCATCTGGGCCGAAGAGATCTTGCCCTTCTCCTTGGCCTGCACGAGGGCCCCGAGGTCCTTGGGATCGAGCTTGGCGTCGGCGACGCCGGCCGGGTCGTCCTTCAGCTCGCGAAGCACCTCGGTCTTCACGAGGTGAGCGACGGGCACGGCCAGATCGATGAGCTCCCCGACCGCCGCGTCGTAGAAGTCGGCCACGGCCCGCTCCTCGGCGAAGGTCGAGGCCACATCCTCCGGGACCTTCCAGACGTCGATCCAGCGCTGGCGCCGAGCGGCGGGCAGCTCCGGAAGCTCGGTCCGGAGTCGGTCGATGGTGGACCGAGCGACGATCAGCGGGGGGAGGTCCGGGTCGGGGAAGTAGCGATAGTCCTCCGCTTCCTCCTTCGAGCGCATGCTCCGGGTCTGGCGTTTGTCGGCGTCATAGAGGCGCGTCTCCTGGGTCACCGTACCCCCTTCGTCGAGGATACGCGCGTGGCGGAGGATCTCGACGTCAATGGCCTGCTCGATGAACCGAAAGGAGTTGATGTTCTTCAGCTCCACCCGGCGGCCGAGTGGAGTGGTGCCGCGGGGCCGGAGGCTCACGTTCGCATCGCAGCGAAAGCTGCCTTGCTCGAGATTTCCATCGCAGACGTCGAGGGCGCGGAGGATAGCCCGCAGCTCCCGGAGATACTGGGCGGACTCGGCGGACCCGCGCAGATCGGGGTCCGACACGATCTCGATGAGAGGGACCCCAGCCCGGGAGAAGTCCACGAGAGACCGGGGCGAGCCGCGCACGTGCGTACTCTTTCCTGCGTCCTCCTCCATGTGGATGCGGGTGATGCCGACGGTGCGCGCGCTCCCGTCCGGAAGAGGCACGTCCAGGCTTCCTCCCTCGCAGATCGGCTCCTCGAACTGGGAGAGCTGATAGCCCTTGGGCAGGTCGGGGTAGAAATACTGCTTACGGGCCCAGATGCTCCGCTCTCGGACGGTGCAGCCGAGGGCCAGGCCGGCCTTGATCGCCATCTCTACCGCGCGCTCGTTCAGCACCGGAAGAACGCCGGGGAGCCCGACGCAGTAGGCCGTCACGGCCTGGTTGGGGTGCTCCGGATCGAAGCGATTCGGGGCGGGCGAGAAGAGCTTCGACGACGTCTTTAGCTGCGCGTGGACCTCCAGCCCGATGACCGGCTCGTACTTGGCGAGCGCTTCGTCGAGCGTGGCCGAGACACCCATGCGCGGAAGCTAGTACTGCTCGATGCCAGGTGCCTACCGCGAACGGCCTGACCCCATTGCGCTCCCGCACGGTGGGTGACATTCCTACCCGACGCCCCGGCGCCTGACACCCATGGATACCCTGAGAAAATACACCGGCCTCGATTGGGGCTTCTGGATGCTCTGCTTGATGGAGATGTGGGAGCGGCTCGCCTACTACGGCGTCCGTCTCGTCGTGGCCGTGTACATCGCCCAGGCCGACGAGCCCGGAGGTCTCCATCTCACCCAGGCCGACAAGGGGACCATCTACTTTTGGTGGTTCATGTTCCAGTCGGTGCTGCCGTCCTTCACCGGGGGCTTCGCGGACCGCTACGGATACAAACGGACCATCTTCGTCAGTATCGTTCTCAAGCTCCTTGGCTACGTGATGATGGCTAACTTGCGCAGCTATTGGGGCTTCTTCGCGGGGACGATGATGCTGGCCACCGGCACCGCGATCTTCAAGCCCGGGATTCAGGGCTCCCTCGCCCAGAGCCTCAACCGCAGCAACGCGAGTAAGGGCTGGGGAGTCTTCTACTGGCTGGTCAACGTCGGAGCGCTGATCGGTGGCCCTCTTGCGGGGCAGCTGCGCGACTGGGGCTGGCCGGCCGTGTTCTATGGCTGCGCGGTGATCGTATCCCTCAACTTCATCATGCTCTTCACCTACGAAGAGGTGGAGTCGAACTATCAGGGCGCGCAGGATCCGGTGCGGGTCTTTATCGATACCATCAAGAACATCGTCGAGCCCCGCCTCGTGGCTTGGCTCGTCATCATGAGCGGCTTCTGGCTGATGATGTATCAGCTTTGGGATCTCCACCCCAACTTCATCACCGACTGGATCGACTCGCGTTCGGTGGTGGCGGCGCTCAGTTTGCCGGAGAGCTGGACCACGCTCACGGAGCGGGGGCTACAGATAAAACAGGAGATCCTCATCAGCCTCAATTCGCTGATGATCGTCCTCTTCATGGTGCCGGTGAGCATCCTGGTGGCCAAGATGCGAACCCTCACCGCGATGGTGTACGGGATGACGATCGCCACCATGGGTATCCTCGTCTCGGGCGACTACCGCAACGGTTGGATCTTCGTCCTCGGCGTGGTGCTCTTTTCCTGCGGGGAGATGCTCACCGGCCCCAAGAAACAAGAGTACTTGGGGCTCATCGCTCCCCCCGGAAAGAAGGGCCTCTACCTGGGCTACGTCAATATCCCCGTCGGTATTGGGGGCGGGTTCGGCGCCCTCTTGGCGGGCTGGCTCTACGGGCA
>JBCBRU010000417.1:0-7838 GCA_039819565.1 Myxococcota bacterium
CCGCGGGACGTCGAGTGGGTCGAAGGATGCTTGGGCCCCGGCCCCGGCCGTGATTTCCCCGAACTCTTCTTCGTCCTGGAGGAACTGATTATCGAGCTCGGCGTAGCGGAAGAATCCCGTCCCGCTCACCGAAAAACGCCGGGGCCCAAGCATCCTTCGACCCACTCGACGTCCCGCGGAGACGAGCTGCACGTCTACGCGACCTTCCTGCACGAAGGTCTCGCCTCCTGCGCCCAAGCCGCGAAAAGTTGCATCCTCGATGCCGTCCGGTCTCATATAGAGCCACCCATCTCCTCCCACCGTGGACTCGAGGACGAGGGACCGCGAGAGAGGAATACGCGCCACCAGGTCGAGCCCGTAGCGCGCCTGGCTCGCGTCGTAGACGGTCCGCTCCGTCTCGTCTCCTAGCCCGAGCCGTCCCCCAAGCCGGCCGTCGAGCCACAACACATCCCCAAGAGGCACCAGCAACGAGGCTTCGAGGTCCGAATAAGGCTGCCGGTCCACGAGGTTGAGGCGCAGGGATTCGTACGTAGTGCGGCGACCACGGCGCTCGATGCCTCTCAGGCTCGCGATGTCGTAGAGGATACCGCGCTCGACCTTCTGATAGAATTGCACTGTGAGCACCGTCTCACTGCTCAGCGCATACTGTCCGTAGACGACGATGTGGCTCAGGGTCGGCAGAGCTGCGATCGCGTAGCCGTGAATGAAGAAGCTCGTCGAAGGCTGCCAGTCGAAAGCGAGCCTCGCCATCGTGATCTCGCCCGAAACCTCCTGCGGTTCGGCAAAGACCTCCGCTTCGCGGGGGATCAATCGAACGTTGCGCGAGTGGTGGAGAACCTCGGCCTCGACGCCAAAGGGGATGTCTTGCGCCCGAAAGTCATAGCCCACCTGCCCCCCGGCCACGAGGCCGCCCCCAAAGGGCTCGGTCAGACCATGGGTGCGGTCGTAGGTCGCCGACCGGGTGCCTACGCGTCCGGAGAAGGAAAGAGCGCCGTTGTCGAAACCCAGCGTGACCCCGTCGAAGTTCATCCCCAGACGTTCCACTTGGTGGAACTGCCGGCCGGCGCGGACGTGGACGTGGGAGAGCAAGCCCTCCGACGCAAGGCCGGTGAGCCCGGCGTAGGCCGACTGAAGCCAGAGGGTCGACGCGCCTTCGCGACGGTGCACGAGGTCGGGGTGGACAAAGAGGCCGGTGGTGCCGGCATCTGCAAAGTCCCACCGCCCCGAGCCGAGGCCGTAGACCTCGAGCGAGGACAGCCCGAGACCATAGGCGCCGCCCGCCAAGGTAGTGCTGAAGAGGACGTTGCTGGTGCCGAGCGTGTCGTCAGACGGCACCAGCCCGTTGGTGTCCGCTTGCGCGCTCAACCCTCCGAAGACCGGCTCGAGGCCGGCCTCGCCAAACGCGATCAGCTTGCTCTCGAGCTCGCGTCCGACGCTGCCTTCCTCGCGGACGGTCGAGGGCTGCGCCCACACCGAGCCGGGCGAAGCTCCGACTCCCGTGAGAAGTAGGGCGAGGGAGGCGACTCGGACGGCCGTCACTGGCCCGCTCCCGCGTTCGGCACGTTGACCACTGGGATACTCGCGTCGATCGAGTGGCAGCGCTCACACGTGGCTTCGAAACTATGACAAGTCATGCACGACCGTGGATTCCCCCGCGCCGCGCGGGCGTGGTTTCCGAAGAACAGGGCTATAGGTTGGTGATTGCTGGGGGGGATGTTGTGACACTCGGTGCAGAAATCCACCTCGTGACAGGTGGCACAGGCGCTTGGATCCCGAGCCGAGACCCGGCCGTGTCCCACGGTGCGGAACCGCAGGTTGTGGTTCTTGGGCACGCTGAGGATGTGGCAGCTCTGGCAGGTGTCGCGAATCCCGCGCTCGACCCCTTGATGGCAGTCGAAGCACCGAGCGTCGGGTCGCTGCGCCTCACGGGCGTGGCGACGCCGAAACAACGGCGTGTGCTCCTTGGGCTTGGGAAGCTGCCCGAGAGGGATCGAGAGCTTTTGAGCTTGCGCCCGCTCTCTCGCCTCCCGGGCCCTGCGCCCCGCACTCCGCCGCTCGACCTGATCCAGCAGCGCATCGAGGCGCGCCTCAGGGGTGTCGCCGGGCGCGCTCTCGAGCTTCCCGACCGAAGGAGGCGGGGGAGCCTCTGGGTTCGCTCGAGCCAGCCCCGGGGCAAGAAGCCCCGTCGCAAGGGCCAAGGCCAAAAGACGGCGGAGAACCCTACACGCCAGCCGACAGGTTCCGCACCCGTGCTGTCTGCCCGAAGAGATTTGCGGAATCACAGGCCCTACCCTCACGGGTACGTCATTCGCATACGTCGGACGTGGGGTCAGCCCCGCAAGGAGCGAATTCGGGCTCAAAAAGGGGGTGCCGGCGCTCACGCGGACCGCTCGACCGTGGCTTGAGGCCTTCTCCACCATGGCGCTCGAGGCGGAGCTGTCCACGGCCTTCCGGGCGCGTCGCATCGCAGGTCTCTGTTCGCCGAGGCGGGGAGACCTCACGCGTCAAAATTTCGCTCTTCACTTGAAACCCGTCGAACTCCAACGTACTCAATTGGAGCATGCCGGCTCACTACGATGTGCGAGTGGGTGTCTCGATCCTTCCTCGGACCCATCGCGTAGTCGGGAGAAGGATTCCCGATTCGAGACAAGCCGCAGCGACGCCGTATCGCCGGTCCATAGATGATGCGGCGCGCGCCTGGGGCGAACGCAACCCTTAGGGTGATTAGTCATGTCCATCGCTCCGCCGATCCAAGCCGACATGATGCTGGGGAACCGGTACCGGCTCATGACGAGAATCGGCCGCGGCGGGATGGGCGAGGTTTGGCAAGCCCGAGACGAAACGCTGCAAACCGATGTTGCGGTCAAGCTGCTGCTCGTCCCCAGCTCACCCGAGGGCTTCGAAGCCGCCAAGGCCCGCTTCGACATCGAACAGCGAGCCTTGGTCTCCCTCCGCAGCCCCTATGTCGTACGCATCCACGATCGGGGCCTCACCGAAGATGGGCAGCCCTACTTCGTCATGGAGCTTCTCTCCGGGCGCTCCCTTCAGGACTATCTCAATGAGCGCGAACGGCTCGAGACTCTGGAGGTTCTGGCCATTCTCGAAGACTTGGGCCGTGCGATCCATGAGCCCCATCTCAAGGGACTGGCTCATCGGGACATCAAGCCGGGAAATATCTTTCTCATGGAGTATCCGGGTCAGCGTCGCCTCGAGGTCCGGCTCTTGGACTTCGGCGTGGCCAAGATGCTCAGCGGTGATCTCGAGGAGGGGGCCGTCACCACCGCGGGCATGATGGTGGGGACGCCGACGTACATTGCTCCCGAGCAGATCGATGGCTCCCCTTCACTGAGCTCGGACATCTATTCGATGGGCGTCGTGGCCTATCGATGTCTGACTGGGAAAGCTCCCTTTCGCGGGGACCAGCACACGGTGCTTCGCCAACACCTCGGCGTCGCCCCCAAGCCCTTCTCCCCTGACCTCGGGGTCCATCCCGATCTCGAGGAGCTCGTGCTGAGGATGCTCGAAAAGCAGCCCGAGGCGCGGCCCAGCTCCACCGAGCTCGTCTCCGAGGTGGTTGCCATACGCGCCCGTGGCTTCGAGGAAGTGACCCCACCTCGCTCCGACCCGGGCTTCGAACCTCTGACCCCCCGAGGCATCTTCGCCTCGGACCCCGGGTACGTCCCCAAGAGCGTGGAGCTGGAGCCGGTCACGGGGAACTTCGACGACTCCGCCGTCCAGGACTCCCTCACCCGGTTCGCTCCCCGCTCCAGGACCTTCGCCGTCGCGCTGCTCGCCCTCCTGTTCGTGTCGGGCGTCGTGGGCATAGCCTGGTTTGGACCCCGTCAGGCAACCGTCGAGCCTATCAAGAGCGCAAACGAAGCGGCCTCCGCTGTTCCCGAGGGGCCGGATGAGGCAAGGCCCAAACTTCCTTCTCCGGCCCCTTCGACGCCAACCCCTGCGGCGGAGAGCGTGAAGGTCGAGCTCGAGGCCCCGGCCACGCTTCCAAATCAGCCGAAACCACCCACGCCGGAGCCGAAGCCATCCACCCCGAAGCCGAAGCCAGCCACGCCTCAGGCAAAGCAGAATGCGAAGCATGGTCCGGCGAAGACGAAGCCGCCTACCCCTCAAGCCAAGAAGGACCTCACTGCGGAGCCAGAACGCCGCAGGCTGGAGGAGGCGCCGGCCAAGGCCCGAAAGCGCGTGGCCATTGCGTTTAAGTCGGCCAAAGGGGTGAGGGTGCTGAAGCTCCGCGTAAACGGGGAAGACTTCTCCTCGCCCCCGATCCGGTTGCCCCTCGAGGGGGGCACGGAAGCCCTGATCGAATACCTGCTTCCCGATGGTCGTTGGCAAAAACGAACCCTCCTGGTGCCTGAGGTCAACGACGTCATCACACTGGAGTGAGGGGCTGCCGATGAAACCTGGATTGACCTTGCTGTTCTCCTTTCCCCTCCTTGCTGGCGCACTCAACGCCGTGCAGGCGGCGCCCGGGGATTTTCGCAGGGCGATCGACAAGGCGCGAGCGGCCCTGGAGGAGGTCGACCTCGAGACCGCCCAGAACTGGATCAGCGTAGCCCTGAATACCTTCGACACCCCGCCTGAGCGCGCCGAGGCTCTGGATCTTCTGGGCTGGCTTCAAGGCATCGAGACCCGATACGGTTCGGCCTTTCGGCAATACTTCTCGGCCGCCCGGATCGGAGGCAAGGCGGCTGTCTCTAGCATCGAGCACCCCCAGACGGCCTCGCGGCAGGTTGCGGAATGCGCCGTCCAGCTTGCGGACGAGGGACGAACGCTCGTTGAGGCCACCGCCCGGCTCCGAGACGAAAACGGCATTGAGGCTGCGGTCGATCTCGATAAAGGACTGGCCGCTCTTCTGTTCAGCGATACTTTCGTTTGCCCCAAGCCAGAAGGTCCCAAAGCGCGCCCGCCGATGGCCATAGGCCCCCCTCCTGCACCCCCGGAGGCGTCTCCGAGTGAAGCTTCCGTGACGGGGGCATCCCCGGCCTCCAACCCCCTGACGGCTTCGGAGACGAGCAGGCCCCTTTTCAACCTCTCGCCGGAGCCGCCCTTGGCCACTTGGGTTTTGGGAGGCGTAGCCCTCGCCGCGCTGGGTACCGGGGGGCTCCTCACGGGCCTAGCCGTCGACGAGGCCAACCAGCTGCGGGCCGAGAACTTCAGCGAGGACATTGGCTCCGTCGACACGCTGAGCACCGCCTACGGCATCGCTTACGGCGCCGCCGGGGCGGCCGCGGTAGGAGCCCTCCTCTTTTGGTTCCTCGACGGCGGGGCTGAAAATCCCACTGCCGAAGTCGACCTCGCTCCAGGGTCCTTCTCCGTTCGCTTCTCAGCGCCGCAGCGCTCGCGGACTATCCTCGGGTGGCTCGTGCCTCGATCAGGTAGGCGAGCCCAGTCGGGTCTAGAGTCACTTCGGTTGGCTGCAATCCGGCCTTCTCAACGAGCTCTGCGCACTCGTCCGCGTCTCTCTCCACGAGGTCCCACGAGCACATGCCCTCCATCCAGATCTTGAACGGGTGATGCTTGCGGATGTTCGTGAAGAAGAAGGTGCCATCGTGCTCGAGGAGGGTGCGCCCGATCATGCGGGTCAGAGACGAAGCCTCCCGAGCGTCCAAGTAGTCGTATAGACCTCCGGCCATGACAAGATCGTAGGGTCCGTTCAAGGCGAGGGACTTTCTCATCTTGAGGGCGTTCCCTTTGACCACCGTGAGTCGGTCGCCCAGGAAGCGGAGACGTTCGGCGGCCAGGGTGAGGGCGTCTTCGTCCACATCGTTGAGCACGACTCTATCCCGCGAGTGACGGAGGTGGCTGGCGATACTGAGGAGATCTCGTGCTCCGCCGGACGCGATGACCAGGATCCGCGCTGCCCCTCGGCGGGTGCGACTGACCTGCATCACCATCTCCGCCTGACGACGGATCTTGAAATGATGCTGGAGCACGATCGGACTGGCCAAGGCCATCTGGTCGATCGCTGCCCCCCAACGGCCGGAGGCTTCCAAAGACGCTCCGTTGAGGAGCATTTCGACGGTTTCAAAGTCCCCGGGATAGCCACGCGGCCAAGCCTGAATCCGGCGTACGAAAGGACTCTTGCGGAGCAGCCAGCGCAGCGGCTCGAGAGCTCGTCGGAGGAGCTGTCGATCGATGGGACCATGCTCGCGCTCGAGGTCCATTACCTGGGCCACGACCTGGGATAGGGTCGCCTGGAGCTCCCAGACCATGGCTCCGCTGGCCCCCCAGAGCTCTTGGAGGCGAGAGACCTCGATGTGAGAGAGGCGGTGAATCTCTTCGAGGTGGGGGAGGTCCACGAACTCATGGGTAAGGTCGGCGGGGGCCAGGGCGAGCTGGTCCCAGTCGCCCAAAGCCGCGTGAGGCGCGGGGTGATTCGTCGAGGCGGCGGTAGGAGCGTCCGGTGTGGTGTCCATGCTGCCAACGGATTTCAAGGAGCATGCCACCCTGCACGGGGGGCGGAGAACGCTCAGGACAGCTGCGGACGGTGTGAGTGGCGTCCGCGGACGTCCGCGGACGCGGATCTCACGCGGACGAAACCTACCCTGATAGGGAAATCGATCTATTCTGAGGGGTTGTCGCGATACGGCTGAGGATCCAGGCCATGCTTCGCCAGCCATCGATGGATAGTGGCGCGCCCCACGGATAGGTGCTTGGCGATGCGCTCGATGTTCCCTCGGTACTCCAGAAGCAACGCCTCGATCTCCTCGCGGCTCATGGGCGCGCTTGGGCGCGGCTTGGGAGGGGGCGCGCCTGGGCGCGGCTTGGGAGGGGGCGCCCCGAGCGTCGACGAGCTATCCGTTCGCGGCTCTAGGCTCCGACGCACCGTTGAGCCCGCCGGAAGCTGCAGTTCTCGACGGATGGTCTCAGGCAGCATGTCGACGGTGATTTCGTCGACGGTTTCGACGTAGAGCTTGAGGACCTCGGCCACGTTGAGGAGCTCCCGAACGTTTTTCGGCCAAGTGTACAAGAGCAAGCGCTCCGCCACCTCAGGCGACAGCGGGGCCGCGCGCGGACCGAGGGCCCGCTGAAGGAGCGGCAGGATCTCTTCCTTGCGGTCCTTCAAAGAAGGCACGGGCACGCGCAAGCCGGCCAGACGACCGAGCAAGTCCGGGCGAATGCGGCCTTCCTCTTCGAGTTGGTCCACGTCGCGAGAGGTGGCGGCGATGACTCGAGCCTTCACGCGGACATCGGTGTCGGAGCCGATAGGACGGACGCTCCCTTGGTCCAAAGCCCGCAGAACCGCAGACTGCTGATCGCCGGGGAGCTCCGCCACCTCGTCGAGAAAAAGGGTGCCGTTGTCCGCGCTCCGCCACAGCCCCGGACGACTGCGATCCGCACCCGAGAAGGCGCCACGCTCGTGACCAAACACCTCCGCCGCGAAGAGATCGGAGGGAATGCCGGCGCAGTTGACGGCCACGAGGCGCCCGGTGGCGCCCGTCGATGCATGGTAGAGCTCGGCGAGACGCTCCTTGCCGGCACCCGTGGGGCCAAGAAGGAGGACGTGCACGTCGATGCGCGCGGCCTGGGTCACGGTGGCTTCGGCGAGAGCGCGCGCGTAGCTGACGTCAGGGGGCGGGCCGGACGGAAGGAGAGGATGCTCGGTCCATGCGTTGAACACGAACAGAGCGCTTCCCACGCGGAGGACGGACCCGGCCGAAGCGGTCACCATCTCGGTGCCGATACGGTGCCCATCGAGAAAGGTCCCCGGCATGCGCCCGAGGTCTTGAACGTAGAGCTCGCCCACCTCCGGGTCGAAGCGGACCCGAGCATGGGGCCGTCGACTCACGCTCCGGTGCGCAACCGGGATGTCCGTTCCG
>JBCBRU010000418.1:0-7835 GCA_039819565.1 Myxococcota bacterium
CCTGGAGGCCGGAGCGATTCCGGCGGGTGACGTTGAGGATCCCGAGCGCACCGTTCCCAGGGCCAGTTTGGCGGGAACGATCACCGTCGCGTTCGTTTACATCGCCTCGACCTATGCGGTGATGCGTCTGGTGCCGGCCGAGGTCTTGGTGGACTCGGTCTTGCCCTATGCCGATGCCGCGGCCGGAATGGGGAGCTGGGGACCGTACCTGATCGCTTTCGGGGCCGTCATCGCGACGGCGGGGGCCCTGAACGGCGTGATCTTCGTGGTGGGTCAGATGCCCATGGCATTGGCTCTAGATGGTCTCGCGCCCCGGCTCTTCCGCCAGCGCAACGGAAAGGGCGCGCCGCAACTCGCACTGTGGCTGGGAGCGAGCTTGGGCTCGCTGTTGCTCCTCATGAACTACTCCAAGAGCCTCATCGAGGCCTTCACGTTCCTGGCCGTCATGAGCACGCTGTCCGTGCTCGTGCCGCTGCTCGTGAGCGCTGCGGCTGAGTTCAGGTATTCCTGGAGGAGCGCCCGAGGCTGGAGCGCGATCGCGGCCCTGGCCGGACTCTACAGCCTCTTTGCGATTCTAGGCTCGGGAGTATCGAGTATCGGATGGGGGCTGCTGCTCTTTGCCCTCGGGCTGCCTATCTATTTCGCACTTGACCGCCGGACGGGTTGAGCTCTGCCCCTCGCCGGGAGGCTCAGCCAGATACAGCTACTCATCGACAACTCGGTATCCAATCCGCACCGACCCCCACTTCTCACCCTTGATGACGACCGGGACAGAGAGGTCCTGCATGAGCTCGCCCGTATCTCTCGAGTAGCGCTGAAGGAGATAAGCTTCGTTGTTGCGCGCCGCGGCGAGCCCGGTCTTGTCGGCGAAGATTCGCTTCGTACGATTGCCAATGAGATCCACGGCCGGGTTGCCGGTGAGGGGGAGCGAGTACTTCCGGTTGTGAGCGGGTAGATAGCCGTTTCGATCTACGAGGACGGCGAAGGCGATGGCGGAAGACTTGGAGAGAATGTCGTCCGAGATATCGCGGATGTCACGGTCGGCGAGCTCGTCCCAGTCCGTGGAGAACTTCGGTGGGTCCGTATCCTGGACGGGATAGTAGAGGAAGGAGAAGAGCTGCTCCTGGGTGACTTCTTCGCCATCGATCCACCCCTCCATCGTCTCTTGGCACCTCTTCGCGAAGAGCTTGGCTAGGGACAACATGCGTTGCTCCTGACTGCGTAAGGAGGACCGTGGCCTCGGCGCCTCGGGGGGCGTCTCGGGCGTCTGTGCGAACGCGGCCGCCTCGAACCCTCCGAGGGCGCCCGTCCAAGCGAAGGCGACGGTCAGAAGTGATGCGGAACAGGTCAAGCGAGTGTGCATGGCTATTCTCCCAGCCGCCCCATAGCGGCCTTCATGCTTACACGGAGTCGGTCAATGGCTCGGGCGAGCCGCCCGATCTCATCGACGGAGCGCACCCGCACCGGGGTCTCCAGACCGTTCCCGACGCTGATCGCATCTGCGATCTGAGTGAGTTCGACAGCGGGGGCGATGGCCCGGCGCACCATCAGCAAGATGGTCAGAACGGCCAGGATTCCCACCAGAGCGAACACCCCGCCGAGCGTCAGGAGCAGTGACCGGGAGCGCGCCGCGAGGCGCTCGAGGGAAACGGCTAGTCGAAACCCGCCCCAGTGCTTCCCTTTGACATAGATCGGAGAGGAGACGTCCAGCATCGTCACCCCGGTGTCTCTCTCGTAGATCTGAACCAGAGGTTCCTTGCCCTCGTGCTTCCCCGCGGCCAGTCCGACCTTATCGTCGAAGATGCGCTTTGACCGGTTGCCCACGAGGTCCCTCTGGGGGTTCCCTGTGACCTTCTTTTGGTACCGGCTGTTGTGGGTGGGGATGTACCCATTGACGTCCTGACCCACGGCGAAGACGAAGTCGGGGTGCCGGAGGAACTCATCCTGAAAGAGGAGCACCGAGTAGTCGGTATAGAAGTCATAGCGCGTGTGGTACTTCGGGTGGCGACCCCAGTTGTACCCTTCGATCTCCGCGTAGTTGGTGTCGAAGACATCCTGGACGGTCAGGATGCCATCGTCGATGGCATCCTCCAGGGTCAGGCCGTAAAAGCGCGCGCCGCTTCGAGCTGCAACCCGCGCCTTCTCGATGATCTGGTCCCGCATCATCCCCGTTTGATGCCAAGTCACGAAGATGGCGGCCAAACCCACCAGCCCGAGCAAAGGGACCACCAAAGTGACGGCGAGCTTCAAGCTCAGGTCAGATCTAATCTTCTGAATGATGTTCATCGTGAGGTCTTTCCTCGGACTTCTTCGAAGTGGGCGCGATCATCCGCCGCCTCGATACGTTGGCGTACGGCCTCTTCCACCGCCGACCCGTCGTGGATGTCGAAGGGGCGGTCCATACAGTGCGCGCGCACGCACTCTTTGACGAAGACCTTGGCCATGGGGCCGACGAAGCGGGCGAGGTCCTCCGTGAGATCGGCCAGGAAGTCCTGCGCTGCGATGGATGCCACCGCGATGGGGGTGGCGGTCGGCGAACTCGACCCGGACCACGTGAGGCTAGACGCTGCGACGGCTGGATGCATCGGAGACACCAGGTCCGTCGTGAGCTTGGCCGCAAACGGATCCAGGGTGGGCGGCGTCGATGCGGCCGGCATCATCCGAGAACTCTCGATGGCGAGGGCGGCCGGCGGCAGCGCGGCCGAGGACGTCGTTCCCGGGGGCGCGGGCGCAGGAGAGGCTGCAGTAGGGAACGAAGGCAGGGAGCCGGTATCGATGGGTTGGGGAGGATCCGTCGCTTCGAGCCGCTTCTGAAGACGCTGCACCGCCACCCGAAGGGCTACGTTGACGAAGGAGCGGTTCAGCGAGGGGTCGGCTACCACGGCGAGAACGTGTCGCTCAGGGGTTCCCCCTTCGCCCCCACCGTTGTCTCCGAACTGACGAAGAATGAGGAATCCATCGCCGAAGCGCACCGTGGCCGACTGCCAAGCTTCATCGATGAGACCGAGGGCGTCGAGGGCCGACGAGAGCGATACCGAGACTTCCGAGAGAAGCTGTTCAGTATAGATGCTGTTTCCATGAAAACCCATCAGCCGACCTTCTCCGCCGAATACGAAGGAGGCCTGCACACCAGCCTGGGAGAGGATGTCGTTGAGAATGTCACGCATCGGTCGACTCCGACGAGCCCTCGATGATACCGCGAACGCGCTCCTCGAGGCCGGGGGCAGGGCTCTTTGACGCCAAGCGAAGGGTGAGTAGGCATCGACCGGTATGGATGACCGCGGACCCCGCCCGCGAGCTCTGCACATTGACGCTCTCCAGCGCTCCCAATCCCAGGATTTCGCCGGCCTCCGAGAGTTTGTGGGTGGTGAACCCCGCCACCGCCGCGGTGGCTTCTCCGTCCGGCTCGTCCAGGGCGTCGATGAGTCCCCCGTCCGCGTCACCGAGGACCGAACTCTCCACTCCGGGGAGCTCGCTGATCACCTTGAGTATCTCCATATCATCCATGTTTATCGCTCTCGCCTCCGGGCTTTGGACGGAGGGCTTGACTCCCGAGGTGCCCTGCGCGCGCCGAACGGCGCCGGCGAAGTCTCTCCAGGAAGCTGGTGGCCTCGGGACTTGGCCAGCGCTCCTTGGGTTTCGGGAGTTGCTCTGACTGGATCTGTCCGTCGTCTGCCAGCCAGCGTTCATACGGGGAGGCCTGCCAGACCTCCTCCGAGGTTACGATCTTTCGCTCGCGGGCGGCGGCCAGCGAGAACGCGTTGAGGGCGATACGATGAAGCGTCTCGAGGCGCCCCTGACTCCGCATCAGGAGCAGCTCCTCGGCGTCGGGGGTGAAGACCAGTTCGGGAGCTTTCGGCGCGCGAGAGGCAGCGCACCAGGCCCGAAGATAGCCCGCGGACTGCTCGCGGCTCAGGCGAGGCACCTCGAAGGTGACCGAGGCCAGCCCCCGCAGCGCCGGCAAGACCTCCGGCGAGCACACCACCACCACCCGTACCCCAGAGCGTCGAGGAAGCTCGAGGAGGGGGCGCACCTCCGAGGTCATCGAGACGAGCTCATCGACCACCACCACCCGTCGACGCACCGCCACTCGTGCGAGCAGCTCTTCGATCGACGAAGCGTCGTGGCCCAGAGCCGCGCGCAGTCTCTGGGCCAGGCTTCCCGGAGGATCCGCCGCCTCGGGACGGAGACTCAGAGGCTCGGAGAAGTCCTTGAGTCTACGGACGACCGCGGACACTACGGTGGAGCGTCCACTGCCCGGCTCTCCGACGAGGGCCACCGTGACCGAGCTCTCTTTCAGTCGTTTGCAGAGACCCGACACAAGCTCCGCAAACGGCGTCGATAGATAGACGGGGTCGCCGTAGACGGGGTGGAAGGGCACCCGCTCGAAGCCGAGGAAGGTGGAGATGGGGCCCTGGGCGCGCGGGGGGGCCGGAGGGCCGGCGAGATCGGGGACCGCCGCCCCCTGCGGGACGGGCGCGGCCCCGTCGAGCACCCGCTGCAGAGCCCCTGCGAGCTCTTCTGCGCTCGAAAAGCGATCTTCGGCGGGCTTAGCCAGGGCTCGCATGACCACCCCTGCGACCTCCTCGTCGAGGTTTGGGAGGTAGCGGCGCGGGTCCGGCACCTCATCGTGGAGGTGCTGCTTTCGCACCATGCTCACGGTCGTTCCGGAGTAGGGCGGATGCCCGGTGAGAAGCTGAAAGAAGGTTGCGCCCAGGGCGTAGATGTCCGTGGCTTCGGTCGCGGTTTCGCCGCGCCAGCACTCGGGCGCGGCGTAGAGAGGGGTCCACGCGTGCGCGTGCGACATCGCCTCGCTCGAAGTATGCTCGGATAGGGCCAGACCGAAGTCTCCGAGTTTGGCGCGTCCGTCGGAGGTCAGGAGGACGTTCGCGGGCTTCACGTCACGATGGATGATACCCGAGCCGTGGGCGGCGCAGAGGGCGAGCGCGACGTCGTGCGCGATTTGGGACGCGCGCACCGCGGACATCGGGCCCCGGGCCTTGAGCTCCCGCTCGGCCGAGAGTCCCTCGACGAGCTCCATGGCGATGAGGGCGTGTCCGGCGTGCCGCGCCACGGTGTAGATCTGGACGACGCGAGGGTGGTTCACGCGAGCCACGTTGCGGGCCTCAGCGAGAAACCACTCCATCGGCCGGGCCCCCTCAGTGCTCTCGGACGCCCAGTCGAGCACCTTGACGGCCGCCTTTCTCAGCAGAGCCTCATCGACCGCCTCGTATACGATGCCCATCCGCCCCCTCCCCAGGATGCGTCTGAGCCGATAGTTCCCGATCCGCTGGCCGACCTGGAAGACCTCGTCTTTGGCCATCTCTTGGTTGGTCACGAGTAGTTCGACGCGTCGCGCTCGTCTATCCGACGAAACGCCTCCAAGAGCATCCTCTGCGTATCGAAAGCCTGGGCTGTCGATGCGGAACTCTTGGTTACGGAGGGAGCGAACCAAAAGTCCCCCTCCTCCCAGTGAACGATTTCAATGAGGATCTCGACGATCCCCTGCCGGCGCAGCTCGAGGCTGATGTCGGGCGGGGGCAGTTCGAGGGCGTCAAGGCCCACCTCGATGCTCCGCTCCACGAGCACCGCGGAGATGAGACCTCCCTCTTTGAGATGAAGGATGGCTTGGTGTGTCGGGCCGCGACAGGCGAGCAGGCCCGAGCGATGGGTCTGCCGCAGGAACTCGAGAAGCTCCATGATGCCAAACTCGGTGATGTCGCCGTTGATGGCAGACTGACTCGTCTCGTCGGAGATACTCGGGGGCCCGCCCAAAGGCGATTCTCCGGTGCCCTCCGAGGCGGCCGTGGGCTTGCCTTCGTTCGGAGACGGGGTGCTCTCCGAGGCGGCCCTCGGCTCGCCCGAGGGTTGACCGAGGTGCGTGCCCGAAGGGGCTCGCAGAGGCCGCGCGGCCCCTTCGTCCGGAGGTGGGGTGCTTTCCGAGGCGGCCCTCGTCTGGTCCGAGGGTTGTCGTCCCGAGCGCGCGGCGCCTTCGTCCGGAGATGGGGTGCCCTCCGAAGCACCCGAGGGCTCGCGGAAGCCGACGCTCCGAGGGGAACGGCTGGCGGGGTCCGGACGTTCGCTCTCGGCCCGGGCCGGGACTTCGCTGTCGATCCGGCCGGGGGCGGGAAGGAAGCTCTCGGGCGAGGACTCGGCGGGCGCGCTGGGGCTCGAGGGAACCCTCGTCGAGGCGCCTGTCTCCCGCGGCGGCTCTTTGAGCCAAGCCTCCACTTGGGCTTCGGTCCGCCGGATCGCTCGTCCCCGATCCGTCCCCAACATGACCTCGGGTCCGCGATGAGCGACGAAGGTCGTCTCCTCGGTGGCCTCGACGCGGATGAGCTCGAGGTCCCCGAGGCCGAGAGTCGCCCCGATCCGAGTTAGACGGCCCACCGAGAGCCGCGCCGCGGTGAGGAGAGCCTCTCCGTGGGTGGGGGGCTGGAGGTTTTCGCCTTCCGTGGCCGTACGAGGAACGGGCGTGTGTCCGTCGAGATCGGCCACGACGAGGGCCCCGAAGCCGCGCTCTCCCTCCTCCGAGCGCGACGACGAAGGTCTCATGCCCCGCAGACTCCGCTCTCGGGGACTTCGACGCAAGGCTTGGGAGGGATGTGGAGCGAGCGTGTTTCGGATGCGAGCGTCTGGCTAGAAAGTGAAATTGCGTAGTTGGCGGCCGCCGCCCCGTCCGCGTGGGGTTGTCGCCTCCCCCATAGACTCATCACAGGCGGAGCTCAAACGCTGGGCCGTATCGCACTCCGTTCAGGAGCTGTCGCCCTCGAGCTTCGCTCGGATCTCCCGCTCCTCCTCTCCGAGCTCCGCGATGCGCTGCATGACCCGGTCCGCGAGGGCCCGAAAGGTCTTGCCCGTCGGCGGGTCGCGGAGGAGGTCGGTCATCTCCACCGGGGCTCCGAACACGATGATGATGGACTTCCCCGTGCCGTCGAAGTTGCTCCGAATCTGGTGAAAGGGGTTGTTACCGAGGCCGTTGATGAAGAATGGCACCACCGGAGTTCGAGCGAGGTGCATGAGTCGACCGACCCCGCTCTGACCGGGCAGGAGCTGATAGGGGTCGCTATCTAGGTTGCGCGTCCCTTCGGGATGGATCCCCACCGAACGACCCGCCTGCGCAGCCCGGGCCAGCTCTGCAAAGGCAGTGTGGTTCAGGGAAGCTCGCTTTCGATCTCTGAAGATCGGGGGATACATGGACCAGAACGACATGATGCCGTTGACGACGAATCCGAGAGGCGAGTCGTAAAAAAACTCGGAGCGCACCGGGTACAGTACGCGCTCGTGGTAGCCCCGCCCGAAGAGATGAGCGTTGGCCACGAACATGTCGAAGAAGCTTCGATGATTCGAAGCCCATATGATCCCTTGACCCGGCTCGGGCGGGGGCAGGCGCTCCCAGCCCTCGACGTGGATCAAACGATCTGTGGCCGCCCGAATCCAGGTCGCGCCGATGAAGCGCTGCCCCCAGCGGAGCGCGGAATTGGCCGACGCGTTCCGAAAGGACGCCCGCACGAAGCGAATGCCGAACCGCTCGGTGGCGGTCAGCTTGTCGAGAACCTCATGAAAATGCTCGGGACGCCGCGCCCGAGAGCCCGGGTGGGAGGACACCTCGGTCGTCTACGGCGCAAGAAACTCAGCGGCAAGCCCTGTGCTGGGCTGGCCCTTTCGCGCGGTGCTTCGTCGCAGCAGGGATCGCCGTCTTTACAGTGGTGCGCTCTGGCCGCTGGATCGAGGAGATGTCGTCGGCGGCTTCCACGTCTCGGGTCCACCCAAACCCTTCCGTCGAGCTGCTTCGAACCGAACCGGTCTCCCCGGTGGCTCACGTGCTCGAAGGC
>JBCBRU010000419.1:0-7820 GCA_039819565.1 Myxococcota bacterium
AAAGCAAGCGGTCGTCGATGGCCACCGCAGCCAGCCGGCCGGCCAGCTCCAACGCGTCGAAGGCGAGAGACCGCGCGGTCAGGACCACCTGCGAGAGCGCGGCTTCTAGAGCCGTCGACGCGTTGGAGCTGGCCGGCCGGCTGGCTGCGGTGGCCATCGACGACCGCTTGCTTTCGGTGCGCACGGTGGCTCTCTCGGAGTTGATCGCCGCGTTCCCGCAGGCTCCCGAGACCAAGCGGGCTATCGAGGCCGCGTTTCGAGAAAACCACCCCCGACTTCGTCTTCTCGCCGCGCTCGGTCCGGGGATTGTGCCCCCTGACCCTGAAGGAGGCTTGCCGGCGGTGGTGCGCCGGCTCCGCTCCACGGATCCAGCCGTGCAGATCGGTGCTGCCCAGCAGCTGGCGGCGGACGGGTCGCCGGAGGCAGCACGCGAACTCCACGCGCTCGCCTATCGATTGTTCACTCCGCCCGAGGTCCGGCGCGCCGCGATCCGCGCTCTTCAGCGCCTCGGGGAGCGCTCCGGTTTCGACCGGGTCGGGGCTTTGTCTCTCCTTCCGGAGTCGGCGCTTTCGCGCTCTGGCCGCGTGGGGTAGGCCCAGCGGGTGGCCGTCGCGTCCGCCCGCGCGAACATCGCGCTCGTCAAGTACTGGGGAAAGCGCTCTGCAGCCCTCAATCTCCCGGCTGCCGGAAGCCTGTCTCTGACCCTCGCCGCGCTCGAGACCCGAACCACGGTCCAGCTCACGGATGGGCCCCAGGACCGACTCTTGCTCGACGGAGAGCCCGCCAACGCCAAGGCCACCGGTCGCGTAAGCCGTTTTCTAGACCTCGTCCGTAAGAGAGCAGATCGCCACGAGCGGGCGGAGGTGGTCAGCGAGAACGGCTTTCCCACCGCGGCCGGCTTGGCGTCGTCGGCCTCTGCCTTTGCCGCCCTCGCTCGGGCGGCCACCGCTGCCTACGGCGTCGAGGCTAACCCGCGAGAGCTGTCGATCCTGGCTCGCCAGGGCTCGGGGAGCGCGGCGCGGAGCATCTTCGGGGGCTATGCCCGCATGCACGCCGGAGCGCGCGACGACGGCTCCGACGCCTTCGCGGAGGCCCTCGAGGGAGCAAGGATCGAGCTCGCCGCCGCCATCGCGGTGGCGGACGCTGGCGAGAAAGCCATCGGGAGCACCGAGGGCATGGACCGCACCCGCGACACCAGCCCCTACCACGCGGCATGGCTCGACCTAGTGGACCGAGACCTCGCCGCCGCCGAGCTCGCGCTCCGCAAGGCAGACTTCGAGGAGCTGGCGGAGGTCGTCGAGGGAAGCTGCCTGGCCATGCACGCCAACGCTCTCGCCGCCCGACCGGGGATTCTCTACTTCGGACCTTCGACGCTGTGGGCACTGGAGCGCGTGCGCGCGCTTCGAGCGGAGGGCACCCCGGTGATGTTTACGATCGACGCCGGGCCCCACGTCGTGGCCTTCACCCCTCCCGAGCATCTGGACCTTGTAGAGCGAGCGCTCGCCGAAGGTCCGGTTGCACGCGTCATCACATCCCAGGCAGGCGACGGTGCGCGGCTGGAGTCCGAGTGAGGTGGTCGGCGCCCGGAAAGCTGGTGCTCCTCGGCGACTACGCAGTGCTCGAAGGCGCGCGAGCCCTGGTCGCAGCGGTAGACCGTCGCGCGGTCGGACGCGTGGACGCGGAGGGGCCTCGCACCGAGGTGGTCGAGGCGGTGCTCGCTCGGGCCCGGGCTGAGGGGGCGGGCGTCGACGGCGTACGCATCGATACGGCTGGCTTTCTGGAGCCGGGCGGACAGAAGCTCGGAATCGGCTCCTCGGCGGCGGTGGCGGTGGTGACCGCCGCGCTCGCTCGGGGACGAGGCGATGAACTCACCTTCGAGGTCGCCCTCGAGGGACATCGCGATGCGGCCGGCGGGGTAGGGTCCGGGGTGGATCTCGCGGCCAGCTTTTACGGAGGGATTGTGGCCTGCCGCCGCCAGCCGGCCCCGGTTGATGTGCTGCCCAGTCGGATCCGCGGTCTTCATCTCACCGTGGTGTGGGCTGGGGAGAGCGCTTCGACGTCCCAGCTGGTGCGCGCCTGTCGAAAGGCGGAGACCTGGTCTCGTTGGATGGAGATCATGACCGGTCTGGCCGAGGAGGGGATCTCAGCCTGGGCGAAGGGCGACCGTTCGCGCTTCCTGTCGGTGGTGGCTCGCTACGGCCGGGCCATGGCCGGCTTAGGGAGGGACGCCGGGGTCCCCGTCGTCACTGACACCATCTCGGCGGTCCTCGAGCAGGCGGAGATCCTGGGCGCGGCCGCAAAGCCGAGCGGAGCCGGGGGCGGCGATGTCGTGGTGATCTTCTCCGAGTCCGCCGAGGTCGGCCTCGAGGCGGCGGCCCGGGCGGGGGTCCGGGTTATCGACCTGGCCATCGACCCTCAAGGCCTGCGCCGGGAGCCGTGAGCTCCGAGGAGCGATATCGCGCCCAGCACAAGCTGCGGCTGTCTTGGATGCCGTGGCTGTACGCGACTCTGAAGCCGAAGCATCGCGAGTGGGCCGAAGCCTGGCAGGCTGAGGTGCAGGATAGACTGCGCAGCTTGGAGACGGTGAGTATCGGGCGCGACTGCTTCCTCGCCCCCGAGGCCCACATCTTCGCGGAGCCGGGGCGAGGGGTGGAGATCGGTGATGGAACCTGGATTGCGGCCGAGGTCTTCATCCACGGTCCGGTGATTCTGGGCTCCGAGGTCAGCATCAACCCGCGGGCTCATCTCGACGGAGGGGCGGCAGGGATTCGGGTAGGGCGAGGCACGCGAATTGCGGCCGACGTGAAGCTCTTCGCTTGGGACCATGGAACCGCCGCGGACCGTCCCATCCGCAGCCAGCCGGTGCGCTCGAGAGGCATTCAGATCGGTACGGACGTCTGGATCGGAGCCGGGGCGGGGGTGACGGATGGCGTGCGCGTCGGAGACGGGGCGGTGGTGGGGATGGGCGCCGTCGTGACCCGGGACGTATCTCCGGGCGTCGTCGTGGGCGGCATCCCAGCCGTCGAGATCGGCCGCAGAACCTGAACCCTCTTATATAGGGCTTTCCTCGGATCTCCTTCGAAAAAGCGGAAGAGTGAGGGTAGTCACTTGAAGCGCCCCGGTTCTCCGTGGAACCTTTGATCTAATGAAAAAGAAGAAAGTAAACGGAGCGCTCAAGGACGGCATCTTCTCCTTCAAGTATCTATGGCTGGTGCTCTTGGCGGCCATAGGGCTGGCTTGAGCCGCCGTATAGCGACACCGAAGTGTCACACCGCTGAGTGGACGCATTCTTGGCGGCCGACTAGAGAGGCCCGGTGCGAAAGCTCGGCCTCACTCTCCTCGCCCTTGGCGCCCTGAGCGCTTGCGGCGACGACGACTCTACCAACGATTCTGGAATCCCCGCTGCGATGGACGCGGGCGTGGCCTCTGATAGCGGCACGACCCCTGACGCCGGCATCCCCACCGATACCGGCGTCACCATGGACATGGACATGGGCGTCGCGGACAGCGGCGCCGCCATGGAGGCGGTGGCCTACGCGCACGGCGTAGCCTCAGGCGACCCGCTCGCGTCTCAGGTCATCATTTGGACCCGCGTGACCCCCATGGACGCTTCCCTCACCGAGGTGTCGGTGAGCTGGGAGGTGGCGGCCGACTCGAGCTTCACCAACGTGGTTCAGACCGGAATGGTGACGACCTCGACCTCCGTCGACCTCACGGTCAAGGCCGACGTCACCGGGCTAAGCCCCGGCACCCAGTACTGGTATCGGTTCACCGCGCTCGGGGCGACCTCGCCGGTGGGCCGCACCAAAACTCTTCCTATGGGACCGGTGAACACTCTTCGCTTCGCGGTGGTGTCCTGCAGCAACTTTGCCGCGGGGCTGTTCAACGTCTACCGACTCATCGCCAACCGCAACGGTGCTCAGAACGATCTCGACGCCGTCCTTCACCTCGGCGACTACTTTTACGAGTATGGCGCCGGCGGCTTCGGGGACAACAACCTCCCGGGCCGTATCCCGGTTCCCGACATCGAGACCATCGATCTCGCCGCTTACCGAGGTCGCCACGCCCAGTACAAGAGCGACCCAGACCTCCAGGCCATGCATGCTGCCCATCCCATGATCGCGGTGTGGGACGATCACGAGTCAGCCAACGACGCCTGGAAGGATGGGGCCGAGAACCATACCCCTGGTCTGCCTCCCGAGGGCGAGGGGGACTGGAACGCCCGTAAAGCGGAGGCCATCCAAGCCTACTACGAGTGGATGCCTATCCGGACGCCGGAGATGGGCGGCTCGATCTCGCGTCGCTTCGACTTCGGCGAGCTTGCGAGCCTCCACATGATCGACACCCGCCTCGAGGGCCGCGATCAGCAGATCGACATCGCCTCCTACTTTGGGATGGAGGGCTTCGACACGGCCGGCTTCCTCGCCGACTTCCTCAACCCTCAGCGAACCATGCTCGGCACCGCACAGGAGCAGTGGCTGAGCCAGAGCCTGACCGGCGCCACCACCACGTGGCAGATCCTCGGAAACCAGGTGATGATGGGGCAGATCTACACGCCGAACATCCCCAATCCGACCAACGACCCGAACATCGCCGCCGCCAACCAGGTCGCCATGCTTGGCGATCAGTTGAATGCGGCAGGCCTCCTCCCGGGACCTGGTCTTCCGTTTAACTTCGACGCTTGGGATGGCTACGTGGCTGCACGGGAGCAGCTGTTCGCGACCATGGCTCAACTCGCCAACCCGATCGTGATCACCGGCGACTTCCACAATGCCTGGGCCGTCGAGCTGGTGCGAGACGCCGATCTCCTTCCTGACGGCGCCTACGACCCGGCGACTTCCGCGGGGACGGTAGGGGTGGAGTTCGTGACCTCCTCCGTGACCTCTCCCGGCTTCGAGGCGGCGCTCCCGGACGCCTTCCTGGATCCTCTGCTCGGCTTCATCGGCGGGAAGAACCCGCACATCAAGTATGCCGATCTGCGCCAGCGGGGCTTTCTCTCTCTCGAACTCTCGAGCACCGAGGCCCGGGCGCAGTTCATCTTCACGCCGAGCATCATGAGCGCCTCCGATATGGAGGTGGCGGGCCCGACGTTCACGGTGACCGCGGGCTCCAAGCGTCTCGTTCAGCAACCCTGACGCACCCGCTCGTCTCGGAGCGGAAAAGCGCACGGCCCCTCGTCCGCCTCTTCGACGCTCTCCTCCCACCGGGATGAGTGAGAGCTCCGGATCTCGCTGGGAAGGCCAAATGGGCGGGCTAGATCTGCTCTAAACCAAGCGTAAGACGCGGACACCCAGTCGTAGATGACTGGCACGCGAGGTGCTGTGTCTCCCGTCCATGCTGAGACGATTGTCGCTCGCTGCCGTGCTCGGCGGCGCCGCTTGCGCAGGAGATCACCGGCCGACCGTGAGCACCTCGGTGTCGAGCGAGGAGCTCACGGTGGTGTCGAACTTCACGATCACGGGGGCGCCGACTTCACACGTCGCCAACTTCTCGTCCTTCACCTTCGATCGCTGGATGTTCGACCGCACCAACTATCCTCTCAACGACAACCTCGACCCCGTCATGGGGGTTGGACCGAACGGGCCCTCGGTGCTCGGCTCGTCTATCTCGGGGGTGGCGGTAGACGGCCGGCTTCTCGCGGGTCGGCAGGTGATCGGCAGTCGCTTCAGCGCCGAGACCACGGATGGCCAGAGCACCGAGATTCGCGTGGACGGTTTGGCTCGGGGGTCCGGCATCGACCACGATCTCGTGCACTATCGAGTGAGCTATCGTGAGGGTGGAGGGAGCTGGTCGCCGCTCTGCGGAACGGACGCCGCCGACCGACCCGTGCCCGCCATCGCGCTCCCCGGGGCCTGGGATCTCGGGAAGGGGCCGGGGCGCGGGGGCTGGGTCGATCGCGAGGGCTTCTTTCTCGCGTGCTCGGAGAGCAGCGTGGCCAAGTGCTACTCCCTCGGCTTCAAGCCCTGGAAGGTCCAGCGGGAGGGCGACAAGGTCCTGAGCCTTCACGAAGCCTGTGTGCGGGCCATCCGCGCCGACTATCTCGGCACCGGGGAGAGCGCGACCCGTCCGGGAGTGGAGGTGGTGCTGGCCACCGACCTCGACGACGCCCTCGCCGCCAACTATCAACTCGAGGCGATGTGGGACGTCCGTGGGGCTCGGTGCCGGGTCGCAGAGCGGCTCCCCGCGGAAGGGGGCCCGGCGTCGTCGAGTCTCCCCGACTGCGCCTACAGCGACTACCACACCGACGACCCCATCATCTATTCGTTCTTTCGGCCTCAGCAGGCCCCGTTGCAGAGTCTTCAGCCCTTCGTGTCCCAGCACAACTCCAGCCTCCGAGCTTTTACGCCCCAGGTCCCACCCGAGGACAGGATGTGGCTCGCGGGAGCGCTCACGCGCCGAGGTCCAGACGTGGCCCAGGCTGTCATCGGGGAGACCACGCACAGCCAGGTCCGCTACTGGATGGAAGAGTTCCCGAGCCACGACGGCTCGCACACCCAGGAGCATGTTCCACTCATCGGTGTGGAGTGGGGTCCGCACCGGCTGGGGAGTCTGGCGGCGGAGTCGATGAGCATCGAGGTGGGAACCACACCCCTGCGCGTAAATCTTCGCCAGCACTTCGAGACCACCCCGGTCATTCTCGCGACCCGGGTCGGGACGGCGGTACCGGAGGCCCGCGGCTTCACGATTCGGGTCACTCGGGCCGGGAAGTATGACTTCGACATTCGACTCCAGGCTCCGCCGGGGTCGAACGCGGTCATCGGGCCTCAGAAGGTCAACGTCCTCGCCGTGGAGGGCGGAGAGACGATGGTCAACGGACATCGCGTGCTCGCCAAGCGCTCCAACGTCGGCTCCTCATGGAAGAAGGTGAGCTATCCAGGAAGCTTCGGGGAGCGACCGCTCATCTTTGCCACCGTGGCCACCAATCGCGAAGATGAGCCGGTCGTGGTTCGCACCGACAACCACGCCCTCGACGGCAGCATCGACGTGCAGCTTCAGGAGGACACATCCGCGGGGTCCAACCCCGGCCACGTGGTCGAAAGCGTAGGTATCCTCATCGTGAGTGAGTGACGAACGGCCTCTGCGCGCAAACGGTCCTTCTTCGAAGCTCTGGGCTCGTCCGCTGCGAGGATAGTGTCTCGGGGGCCATCCCGATCCTCTCGGCGACCTCCCTCGAGCCACTCTGACTTTCGCTCTAGAGGTGAGAGTCAGGGCTGAACTTGGTTCCCGAAAAAGGCCCAGACCTCCTCCGCCAACTCGATATCGGCGTTTTGCGGCCCGAGGAAGGGTACGGCGATCGAGGACACCTGACTGGGGGATGCGTGGCCGCCGCCGTTTACCCGGAGAAGCTGGACGGCAGCGAAGCTCCCGGCTCCGGCAGCATAGCTGAACCGCTCCACGGTGCTGCCGTCGCTCGGGTCGAGGTCTGGATAGGCGAAGACCGTCGGGGTGAGCTCCGTCTGGTTGAGGTCGACCCAGTAGGCCACGGAGTCTTCGGTCGATAGCACCAAGCCCCGGCGACCGGTCATCTGCCCACCTTCATAGGGCATCAGGCGGTCCTCGGTGCCGTTGACGAACAGAGCCGAGACCTGGCCTCGAGCTTCCGCGCAGGCTGAGTTCCCGGCGAGGCTCGCCGAGTTTGCCGCGAAGGCAGCAATGGTCGAGGGAGACTCCAGCGCCATCCGAATAGATATATGCCCCCCGTTCGAGGTCCCTACGATGTAGACCCGCTTGCGGTTCGCCTGAAATGACCGGACCAGCTCATCGACCATCGCCCGAATGAACCCCACGTCGTCGGTGGATGGGTTCTGGGACTGCGCCTC
>JBCBRU010000420.1:0-7796 GCA_039819565.1 Myxococcota bacterium
GAGGGTCCGATTGCCGGTGGTGAGATCGACCTCCACGACCGCGTCGATGCCAATGTCTACATAGAAGGCTCGATTGCTCGTTGTGTCCGGAACGACAATGCCGGGCCCGAACATCCGCAACCCTCACGGCATTGCCCTCGACCCAACGAGCAATCGAGCCTTCTATGTAGACATTGGCATCGACGCGGTCGTGGAGGTCGATCTCACCACCGGCAATCGGACCCTCATCTCCGGCTCGGGACGTGGTTCGGGAATCAATCTCCCCTCTCCTCGGGACCTCTTGCCTGATCTCTCCGAAGGACGCCTCCTCGTCGCGGAGGCAAGTCGGTCGGCAGTGGTAGCGGTGGACCTCGCCACCGGCGACCGCATGGTGCTGTCCGGCTCGGGGGTGGGAAGTGGTCCCACCCTGGATGGGTTGGTCGGGGTCGGTCGCGATCCGGTCGGCGGTCGGATCTTCGCCATCATCCGCACGCAAAACAGCGAGGCCGTGGTGGCTGTCGACGGCCAGACCGGGGACCGCGCGCTCGTCTCCGGCCGGGGCAGGGGCGCTTCCCTGGTGTCCGGAGCAAGCTTCGCGGATCCCCGAGACGCGATCTACGACCGAGCTCTCGACCGCTTCCTTGTGGTCGATGCGCAACTGCCCTTCCTCATTGCTTTGGAGGCCGAGAGCGGCAACCGGGTCTTGCTCACCCCGACCCCACCCACCACACCGGCGGTGGGCGACGGCCCTTCGCTCGTGAGCCCCGCCGGTATCGCCCGATCCGTCGAGCCCCCCGCGCTCTATGTCACCGACGACGGTCTGGATGCCATCGTCGCCGTCGACCTCAACTCAGGCCAACGGACCCTCGTTGCCAACGCCACGACGGCCGGGGCCGCTCTGGAGAGACCTCTGGGTCTGGGCCTCGACCTCGAGCGAGGACGCTTGCTCGTTCCCACGGACCTCGCGGCCGCGGAAGGGGTCTTCGCCGTCGGGCTCCAGACCGGCACCAGCCAGCCGGTCTCCGACGCAAGCTCAGCTGACGACCGGGGCCTCCCCATGGACACACCGCGCGGCCGCGTGGCCCTCGAGCCCGGAGGAGGCACCGCGCTCGTCGGCGATGCGGGTCGGGATAGCGTACTGAGAGTCGATCTCGTGACGGGCCAGCGCACCACGCTCTCCGGCCCTGACCAGGCTCAGCTGAGGGGCGTCCAGTCCATCGCGCTCGACCCCCTCAACGGCCGAGCTCTGTTGACGACGGGAAGCCGAAACAACGACGCCATCTTCGATGGGCTCGTCGGGGTCGATCTGGTGAGCGGGGCTCGCACCGTGCTCGCCACCCTCTCCACCTCTTCAGCCCCCGTCGGCACCGGCATCGACATGACTAATCCCCGCGCCGTGGGGCTCGACCGTGGACGCGCCCTCATCTTCGATGCCGATCTCGACGTGCTCGTTGCGGTGGACCTCAACACTCTCGATCGAAGCCTGGTGTCGAGCGGCCACGTGGGGCGGGGCGATCTCCTTCGCGTCCCCGACAACTTCCGCAACGCCCTCGACATTGATAGCCAGCGACGCCTTGTCTACGTGGTGAGCCAGGGGAGCTCGCGCATCAACCTGGTCGACCTCGAAACCGGCGATCAAGTCACCATCTCTCAATGACGACGCCGGCCCGGATACTCGTCGTCGACGACGACGAGGCCGTGTCGTTCACGCTCGCCTCGGTCCTCGAACAGGCGGGCTACACGGCTTTCCGAGCGAGCTCCGGGACCGAGGCCCTCGAGCGCCTGGCCGGGGAGTGGTTCGACCTCGTCATCACGGACGTGCGGATGCCGGGCATGGACGGGATCGCTCTGATGACGGCAGCGCGAGAGACCGGCCATGCCGTGCCCTTCGTGGTGGCCACCGCCCACGGGACGAAGGAGGTCGCGGTCGACGCGCTCCGCGCCGGCGCGAGCGACTTTCTCGAAAAGCCGCTCGATCGCGCCGAGGTCTTGGCGGTGGTGGAAAGGGCGCTCGGCCACCCGCCGGCCCCGACAGAAGCTTCCCCGACCGCCGGCGGCCCTATCCTCGGGGACAGCGAGGCCATACGCGCCGTGCTCCGGCTCGCCGACCGCGCCGCCCAGTCTCATGCTCGGGTTCTTCTGCTGGGCGAAAGCGGCACCGGCAAAGAGCTCGTAGCGAGACGCATCCACGAGCGGAGCCCTCGAGCTGAGGGCCCGCTGGTGGCCGTCAACTGCGCGGCCCTTCCCGAAGCACTCATCGAATCGGAGCTCTTCGGCTACGAGGAAGGTGCCTTCACGGGCGCCATCAAAGGCCGACCCGGCCGGGTCGAGCTCGCCATGGGGGGCACCCTCTTCTTGGATGAGATCGGAGACCTGAGCCCCTCTGTGCAGGCCAAGCTCCTGCGCTTCCTCGAGCTCGGCACCTTTGAGCGGCTCGGCTCCGGCGTCGCTCATACCTCCGACGCTCGGGTGGTCACCGCGACCTCCCGGGACCTCGAGGCGATGGTGGAGGACGGCTCGTTTCGAGAGGACCTGTTCTTCCGGCTCGAGGTCCTCACCATCCACCTACCTCCTCTGCGGGAGCGCGGGAACGATGTCCGGGTGCTTGCGCGAGCGTTCTTTGAGCAGTGCCGACGGCAGGAAAGACGAGAGAGTCTGGTCCTCCTGGATGAAGCGTTGGACGCCCTCGTCGATCTCCCGTGGCCGGGCAACGTCCGCGAGCTCCGCAACTTCATGGAGCGTCTGGTGGTGTTCGCGGACGGAACACGGGTTGACGCCAGTGAGGTTGCGCTACATCGCCGTCCTCGCGAAAGCCTACCTGCGGTCATCTCCGACAGCATCGGGGACGCGTCGACACAGCTCGACGCCACCCGCCGAAGGATGATCGAGGACGCCCTGAGCCGGACGCGAGGCAATCGCAGTCAGGCGGCGCGCATCCTCGGCATCAGCCGCAGAACCCTCTATCGCTGGCTCGGCGAGTAGCGCTTCACGGACTCGACGGGGTTCGCCTTTCGCGGCGCTCACGCGTGGGGGGAGCCAGCCTCGACCCGTCTCGAACGGGAGCTGGTCCACGGAGGGGGGCGCCCTAGCGGTAGGAGCGGCCCTTTTTCTCGCGCTCGAGCTGTTCCTTGTAGGCGAAGGAGTATCGAGTCCAGGGGCGAGCCTCGAGGCGCCGGCGTTCGATGGGCTCGCCGGTGCCTTCGCAGATACCGAACTCGCCCGTCTCGAATTTGGACAGGGCGGTGTCGATTTCTCGCAGAAGCTTCACCTCCTTGTCGAGGAGGCGCATGTTGAAGGCTTCCTCGGTGGCACGGTTGGCCTGGTCCATCTCCTCCACGGGGTGGTCCTCGACGCGAGCCGTGTTGGCGCGGTCTCGGATGCGGGTGGCAACCTCCTCCCGTTCAGACATCAGACGGGCCTTGAACTTCTCGAGCTCCTCGGCGTTCAGCGGCTCTTCTTCGATCTCTTCGCGGCGACTACGGGCCATGACTCACTCCTCTCGCCAGACGGGGCTCCAGGCCCCTGATAGGCGTGGTCCGAAATCGTCCGGACCGTCCCCGAGTCGTGACCCGGGGGCCGACGTCTCTAGCACCAAAGTCATGCCGGTGCCAGACCCGCACGTCCCCTGTACGTCTCGAGGCTCATGTTGCGCAGGTAAGCTCCTGTGGGCGCGCCCTTACCTGAACCGCGTACGGCTCACCTGCATTCCACGAGGAACAGATGCTCGGTGACAGAAAGGGAACGACGCTCGAAATTACGGCTTCCCCTAAAGGCCGGATAGGACGTCTTAAACTCTTCGACCCGACCCCGTCCCTCGAGCAAGGCCCGCATCTCGGAGGACGGCACGAAGCCCTCGTCGCTGTACGAGACGAGGAGGAAGCGAGCGTCGAGGTGACCGAGAAGGTCCTCCAGGGCCGACGAGGCTTGTCTCCGCCGATTGTAGGCGGAGCGTTGCCAATTCGGCGGAATGCCCGAAACCTGGCTGATGCCCTCGGGGCGGACGTAGTCCACGAGCAGGTTGAGCATGAAGTAGTTCGAGCCGTAGGGGTGCTGGTTATAGGGCGGATCCAGATACGCCACGTCGAATTCACCTCGCTCCCGTACGAGCGCATTGGCGTCCAAGGTGGTGACCTCGACGTCGGCCTCGATCTCCGAGAGCAGCGGAGCTCTGAGCTCGATGCGACCGCGGATACGCGAGAGCGCGTCCTGCCCCGTCCCTCCGAAGCGCCCCAATCCGGTGGTGCGATCTTTGTAGAAGCCCTTGAACACCCCCGCGGTGTTGGCGTGAATGGACGCCGCCACCAGGAGGGGTCCGAGCAGAAGGTCACGCAGCTCCCTCGGCGCCCCTTCGATGCGGCGGCGGTAGTCGTCGAGGCGCCTCGCGTTATCGGAGGTGTAGAACACCCGCTCTCCGGGTGCGATGGCGGTGTCATCGCGGGGCGCGTAGAGATCGGCGATGAACCCTCTGGGCAAGGGCTCTTCCGCTACCCACCGATTGAGCTCCGAAATCCAGCTTTCGAGCTCGGCTTGGTCCACGGAGCTTCGGTTGGCGAGGAAGCAGCGCCCCAGGACCCCTGCGTAGGTCTCGAGGTCGTTCGAAACGAGGGCGTGACAGCTCTCCTTCAAGAGCCGAGAGACCGCGCCGGAGCCCGCGAAAGCGTCGAGACCGCGTAAGCGGCGGCCCCCGAGCCGACGACGCACCCGAGCCAGCCCCTCACCGATCGGCCCTAACAGGGCGCGCTTGTTGCCGAGATAGGTGACGAGCTGGGCGGTGAGCCAAGGCGCGTCGGCGCCCCTGGAACCCCAGGCGGGAGCGTTCTGGAATACGGCTCCCGCCTCTCGGCTCCGAGTCGAGGCCTTCGTTTTCGTCGCTTGTACTGACGCCACGGAACTGCGACCCGAAGAAGATCATGACCGGCCGCGCGGAGAAAGTGGTCTCGCTCTCGCCGAATGCGGAGCGTCGGGTGGGGTGCTCTATGCCCTCAAGGACCGCGGGTCAGCACCATGCGCTCGTCTCGAGCCCGGAGGCGACTGCGTCGCCGGTGGCTGCGGCCCGCGGAGCTGGACAGAACCAGGAACACGATGCCGAGTCCGCCCACGATCTTGCCCGCCCCAAAGGCAAAGCCGAGCAGAACCATCCCGAAGCCCAGAGATCCGAACACGCTGCCCGCCGCCGCGGGCGCGGGCGCCGGCGGGACCCGGGGACCATCCACCGAGAAATACTGAGGCGGGAAAGGAGCCTTTCTTCGCACCATGGAACCGCCCGGGCGCCGTGAGAGGGACCGAGGGCGGCGGCTCAGGGCGCGCTCCGGGGAGACCGAGTCCGCGCTCGGCTCCGGCCGGCGATCGAGGAAACGCAAGAGTGCTTGTCCGTCTCGAGGCCGCTGCGATGGATCCGCCGCCATCATCTTGCGGAGGCGCTCGCGCGAGCTCGGGCTCAGGAAGCCGAGGCGGTCCATACGCAGCTGGCCGTCGAAGCCCACGAAGGCGTCCGGCCGCTCCCGGGTGAGGAGGCGGAGGGCGGTGGCCCCCAGGCCATACACATCGGACGCAGGGACGGCGTCGCCCCGCAACTGCTCCGGCGCCATATAACCGAAGGTCCCGGTCACGGTGGTCCCGCCGACGTCTGGATCATCGACAGTGTCGCGTACCGCCCCGAAGTCTACGATCGAGACGCCGCCATCGGGCCGGCGGATGAGGTTTTTGGGTTTGAGGTCGCGGTGCACGACCGGAGGACGCCGCTCGTGGAGCCAGGCCAAGGCCTCGGCCACCCGCCGCACGACCCCCCAGACCTCTTCTTCATCGAAGCGGTGCTCGACCATCACCGCCTCGAGGTCCTGGCCTTCGACGCGCTCCACCACCAACCACGCCGCTCGATGCTTGCCTTCTCCGGTCTCGAGTTCGTCCACGAGGGCCGGAACGTCGCGGTGGTGGAGCTCCCGGAGGACCTGGGCCTCCTTTCGGAAGCGCTCTACTCGCCGCCAGTCGGCCACCACGCCAAGACTCAGCTCTTTGGCCACGACTCGGGCCTTCGTCTCGAGATCCCGTCCGCCGTAGGTCCGAGACTCACGCCCCGCGCCCAGCACCTCTTCGAGGACGTAGCGCCCGTTTAGGAGCGGGGACTCGCCACAGGCGGAACAGACCTCGGGTCCCGTTTCCGACCCGCAGCACGCACAGAACATCGGCCCGAGCATAGGCACGAACCCCGTCCGGGAAAGATGGCGGGCTTGCTTTCAAGTCCGAAGCGACGCCACACACTCGGCCCATGCGCGTGTGGTGCGTTTCCCTAGCCCTCCTCACCGGGTGCGGAGCAGACGTGGGGATCGGGGAGACGGCTCGAAACATCGTGGCCGGGGCCGACGAGAGCGGATTTCCGGCGGTCGGGGGTCTCGTGACCGTAGACGGCGACGGCGACCCGAGTCGCAGCTTCTGCAGCGGCACGCTGATCGCCCCGACCTGGGTGCTCACCGCTGCGCACTGCGTCATAAGCCGCGACCCTGGCAATCTCCACTTCTACATCGGTGAGGACACCCGCGCCGACGACGAGCCGGGGCGACAAGTGGTCTCCGCCCGAGCCGTCTTCGTGCATCCCGGCTACACCGAGCCGGGGGGAGATCGACCGAATGACATCGCCCTCTTCGAGCTCGACGCAGCCCCCGCGGGCGTGGCGCCCATTCCCATGCGTCGAGCCGTGCTCACCACTTTCACCGCGAGCGTGGTTCGCTACGTAGGCTTTGGGGCCGCCCAGAGCAACGGGGGACAAAGCGGACGCAAGCGCTCGACGACCCTTCGGCTGCAATCTATCCTCCCAGCTGCGTACATCACGGAGCAAGTCGGCGGCGGGGTGTGCTTTGGCGACTCCGGCGGCCCTGGTCTCTTGCCGACCTCGACAACGAGCTGGCAGGTCATCGGAGTCAACAGCACCGTCTTCGGCGACCCCTCCTGCGAAGAGTATTCAACTCAGATCCGCGTGGATGCCCACGCCACCTGGATGGACAGCATCATGGGCGCGTCGAGCCCGAGTTGTCAGAACGTGCCCACCTTGTGCCAATGCCCAGAGGCTTGCCTCGAGGACGGCCTTTGCGACAACAGTCTCTGCGGGCCCAAGGCGTGCTCCGACGTTTCCAGCTGCCTCCGCTTCTGCCGCACCCAGCTCTGCGCGACGGAGTGCTTCCTCTCCGCCACCCCGGAGGCAAGATATCTTTACAGCAGCCTCAGCAGCTGTGCGTCCGAGGAATGCCCAGACGGCGATGCCGACTGCGTGGCCAGCCGGTGTCGCCGGGAGCTCTTCGGGTGCGAAAACGGCTGGACGGCGGTCCTCGGCTCTTCATCCTGCGAGGACGTTTTTCGGTGCGAAGAGGCATGCGCCGACGAGGACTTCGCCTGTCTCGACGCCTGCTTTTACGGGGGCACCTTGGCCGCGCAGCAAGACCGTGACGCCGTCGAGGGCTGTGAGGAGACGGAGTGCGGAAGCCTCCTGGGAGAGCCACAAACTCTCTGTCGAGCCCGCAGCTGCCGCGCCGAGCTCCTCCGCTGTCTTCCCGACCAGGGCTGCGATCTGACCGGAGGGAGCTGCGTCAGCGGAGCTTGCCGCCCTGAAGCCTGGGCGGCCACCTATTGCCGTCCCGGGGCTGGCCTCGCGGTGGGGGATACTTGTCGACTCGGTCTGGGCGACTGTGCGGATGGAGCCCTGTGTGTGGAGGAAAGCTCTCGGTACAATCCGCGCCCGTCGAGCAGACTTCGCGGCAGCTGCCCTCCACACACAGGGCTCCATCCGCACAGTCGCCCAGACCGAGTCGACAAGTATCCCCCACCGC
>JBCBRU010000421.1:0-7767 GCA_039819565.1 Myxococcota bacterium
ACCGCGCCGGCGCGATCGTCCACGTAGGATCTCTCTCCGGCCTCAGGGCCAGCCCGGGTCAAGCCGCCTACGCCGCCTCGAAATCAGCCTTGCACGGACTGACCCGAATGCCGTAGCGACCGAGCTCGGCGGCCATGGTCTGGGTCAGTCCGTGCAAGGCTGATTTCGAGGCGGCGTAGGCGGCTTGACCCGGGCTGGCCCTGAGGCCGGAGAGAGATCCTACGTGGACGATCGCGCCGGCGCGGTGGGCCATCATCGCCCGGGCGGCAGCTTGGCTGCACCGAGCCGCTCCGCGGACGTTGACCTCCCAGACCTCGGACCAGTCGCTCTCCGAACCCATGATGAACCAGCCGTCTCTCGCCACGCCGGCGTTGTTGACGAGGAGGGAGAGCGGCTCGGGATGGGCGACCACTCGATCGAAGGCCTCTCGGACCGAGCCCGGATCCGCGACGTCGAGACGGAGGGGGGCGGCTCGGCCCCCTTCTGAACGAATCCTCGCGGCTACCTTCTCCGCCCCTTGGGCGTGGTCTCGGTGGCCCACCCAGACCTCGAAGCCCTCCTGGCCGAGGCGGGCGCAGATAGCCTCGCCGAGGCCGCGTCCGCCGCCGGACACCACCGCCAGGGGCATCTCAGCGCTCTCCGAGGGCGAGCCACGCCGGGAAGGTGGGGAGCTCCTGCCGCAGCCAGGAGTGTCGAGAAGGACTTGTGTAGAGGCTTTGATTGCGAATCACGGGAGGGGCAACGGTGCGGAGTCGGACCCCTTGCGCGGTGATACTCTGGTCCGGAAAGGCATGGGGGAGAGCCAGTAGGGCCGCTCCGAAGGCGCGGTCGAAGAGCGGCGATCGTCCCGCGCTGAAGATCCGGCCTATCGTCTGCCCATCGAGCTCGACGGGGCTCCCCACCCCGGGGGTCGAGGCCTGCCCCTGAGCGTCCGGCCCGACAAAGGCGGTGAGGCGAAAGCGAGCGCCTTCGGCTCGCCGCGCCGCCACCGCCTCGGAGCCGAGGAAACGTTTACTCGAGCGGACCCGCCATTGGAGCTGAAGCTCGAGGGGGGTTAAGGTTCCCATGGACGTCAATGTCTCCTGCGCCAACCCGTATCGCGTCGGTGAGTAGAACCAGTTCTCCAGCGCGGCTTGCTCGAGCTCTCGGGGGCCGACCTCGCGGAGTCCGAAGATGTCGCCGTCCTGCTGAAGACGAGCTTTCGCCGCCTCGATGTCGGCGTGGGGAAGCAGGAGGTGGTAGCCGAACTCCCCGGTGCGGCCCGCACGAAGGCACCACCCCCCGCAGAGCTCGAAGAGGCGAAGATAGGGAAGCGCCGCCAAGTCTTCGCCGTAAAGGTGCGCCAGCAGCTCCCAGGCGTAGGGCCCGTGAAGACTAAGGACACCGTGGGTGAGTCGAAGATCCTGGATCTCGACGTCCAGCCCCTCACGCCCAGCCCGGTCGAGGTGAGCCCGACTGTTTTCGAGGGAAGGCCCGTCGATCCACAGCAGGTACTCTTCGTCGGAGCGGGCCACCAGCACGTCAGCGAAGGGCGTGCCGTCCTGCCGTAAGAAGAGGCTCTGTCTCAGCTCGGCGTCTTTGAGAAATAGACTCGAAGGAAGCGCCTCATCGAGAAGGTCGAAGGCGTCAGGCCCCGAGATCTTCAGGCACACCCCGCCGTCGAGGCTAAACGCGGTTCGGGTCCGGAGGGCTTCGAAAGCCTCACGGTCCAAGGTGTCGCTCATAGCCTGTCCTCCTGGATGGTGTCGCCTCCGCTTTGAAGGACGATGTCCACGACGGCGTTGACGGTGCGAAAGAAGTGAGGGTCCGACATCGCATCGTCGAGGCGCAGTCCGAAGGCTGCCTCCACGGCGACGAGGAGTTCCATCGCGTCCACGCTATCGAGTCCAAGCCCGGTGCCGAAGAGGACGGCGTCCGGGTCGATCTCGTCGGGGGCACGGTCCACTCGAAGGTTCTCGACGAGCAGGACACGTACGCGCTCGAGGACACGAGCCCGCAGAGCGGGCGGGTAGCCTTGGGGAGTGTTCAAGCTAAGGCCTCCTTGCTTTCGAAGATCAGGGCCGCGGCTAGGTGGGGCTCGTAGCCGGCCACGAGCACGCGACGGGCGCGTGAGCGACGAAGGTGTTCGACGGCGGTCCCGAGAGCGACCGCCCCCGATAGGGTTCCCGTATCTTTTCCGTCGACGGTCTCGCCACGCGATGTAGGGACAAGCTCGGTGAGGCCACGAGGGCCGACCACCCGATCGATCGCGGAGGCGTCGATGCCCGCCGCCCCGAGCGCGGCGGTCACTGCCTCTTCGAGAGACCCCGCCAAGCCTTCTCCGGAGACCGTCACACCGCCGGGCTCGACCGCCGAGAAGACGAGGGCGGCGCCGCCCTCGGCTCTCTTCCCGACCTCCCCGGGAGCGGCGCTGGTGTAGCCCCCGACCACCACCCGGTCGACGTCGGTTCGGACTCGAAGCCAGCGCACCGCCTGGAGCGCGGCCACCAGCGGCGCCGTGGAGCTCCCCAGGATACAGCTGAAGGGGCCGAGGAGACCTAGGCCCCGGCTGACCGCACCCCCCGGGGCGTGGGCGACGATGCGTGCGAAGGCGGGGGCGGAGGCGCCTTCCACCCCTCGAGCGCACAGGCTGGCTTCGTAGGCGGCGATGCTGTCGGGGGAGGCTCCGGCCACTCCGAAGGCAGCCCCGGTACGCGACCGGGCTGGGCCGCGGAGGCGAAGGCCGGCGTCGTCGAGGGCGAGCGCCGACGCCCGCACCAGCCACGTCGCGCCCGCGTCCAGCTCACGGGGATCGACGCGCGGCGCCACCCGAGCCAGAGAGGAAGCCGGACCGCTGTTCGCGCCATCGTCGACGAACCCCACCCCTACGCAGCTCACGGGACGGACGGGCCGTGGGGACGGCTCTGCCGCTCCTTCGAGCCGGCCCACCACCACCGCGCTGCTGAGACCTCCGAAAGCAGCATTGACGCCCACACTGACCCGAGCCGGCGCGGACACGAGCTCGGTCCCGGCGAGGGCGGGAAGCACGCAGTCCGGTCGGGCTTGGGTGCCGTGGCAAAGAGTGGGGAGGAGCTTCTCTTCGCTCATGGCGAGGAGGGTGGAGATAGTCTCGAGCGCGCCCGCCGCGGCCAGGGTGTGTCCGAAGTGACCCTTTTGTGAGGCGAAGGGGAGGGGGGGATCGAAAGCATCGCGGAGGGCGCGGGCCTCGCTGGCGTCATTGGGTCCGGTCCCGGTTCCGTGGGCGCTGACGTAGTCGACGGAGGAAGGGGCGAGCGTGGCGTCGTCGAGCGCGTGCCGCACGGCCCGCAGCGTCCCCGACCCTAGAGGGTGAGGACTGGTTTCGTGGTACCCGTCGGCCGCCAGACCGTAGCCATAGAAGGTCCACCGGGCCTTCTTGGCCAGACCGGAGCGGACGAGGACTAGCAGGCCTGCACCTTCCCCAAGTGAGGTTCCGGGCGCGCCGCTGAAGGGCGTGCAGCGCTCCGGGTGGAGCACACCGAGGGCGGTGAAGCCCGCGAGCACCGAGGGGCTCACTCGGTCCACGCCGCCGACCACCGCCGCGTCGATGTCGCCGGCCTGGATCATATCTCGGCCCATGCCCAGCGCGTGGGCCGAAGAGGTGCATGCGGTGGAGATCGAGACTACGGGTCCGGTCACGCCCAGCGCCGCGGCGACGGCGCGCCCGCTGGGATAGCCGAGCGTGGATCCCAGAAAAATCCCCACCCGATGCGGGGGGGGAGGAGTGACGAAGGCCTGATTCCAGGCTTCGACCGATGCCGCCACCGCCCAGGTGGCCTCGTCGCTGGGAAGCGACTCGGTGCGCCCGGCGGGGTCGATGAGCGCTCCCATGGGAGGGGACGAGAACCCGACCGAGGACCAGGGAGGGAGCGGCTCTATGGCGGAGCGACCCGAAGCCAAGCCTTCCCAAAGAGCCTCTCGGCCGAAGCCATAGGCGGTCACGGCTCCAAGGCCTGCGATGTGAACCCTCGACGGCATGACTCAGGCGGAGGCTCTAATGGTGGCCCCGACGATGACGACCACGAGCCCGGCCACGAGAAGGATGCCGCCGATGGTGATTCCGCCGATGAGCACCGGCCAGGGGTTGCCGGTGGCCACGGAGAGCAGAGCTCCGAGCCCGAGGGCGCCGAGGGCCCCGGCTATCAGACCTCCTCCTACTTTCATCGTTGTGGCCCCGCGTTCGCGCTGGGCCTCCTGGGTCAGCTCCTCCTCGGACCGGGGCTCGACCTCGACCGGGCGTACGGCTCCCGACGAGGGCGGAGGGGAGGCACGGTCGAGGTTCGCGATCACCGTTCGCTGGCTCGACGCGGCCATCCGCTCGACCGCCTGCATGTCCACGCCCCGATAGGTCATGAACTTGGTCATCTGGTGGCTGACCTCTTCGAGGTAGCCACCCGCGGCCTGACGAGGAAGGGTGCTCGACACCCGCGACGCGATGCGGCGGAGTTTGAGGCGGGTGCTCGGCGCCACCCCTATCCGTCCGGAGATCTGATCCATCTCCCCGGCCAAGGTCAGAGGAAGTTCAGGTCGATCGCGGAGAGTTTGGGCGATGCGGCGACGCCCTCTCGGGTTGAGGCTGCGGAGCAGCGTGAGATTCTCGGCCACCGAGTGCGCCATCTCGGGGCCGAGGCTGCGCGCCCGCGAGCGGAAGACGTCTGGAACCTCAGGCTGATGAGCGACTTCTCCGAGTCCCCCGGTCACCACGAGGGTCTTCATCGTTCTTCGCACCATCGGCCCTACCTCGGCGCGGTAGGCCGCGTGGGTCCCAGACCTGGGGAGCTGCGCCTCGAAGATCCCGTCGAGCTCTGAACGATCGATCATCGCCGTGGAGCGGTCGAGGCGAGCGAGGATGTCGTCCAACTCCCGGGACGACATCCGACGGGGCGCCGCGGGGACCGTGGCGCAGGCCACGGCCGACCCCGCCGTCACCGCGCCAAGGAACGAGCGCCGGGGCAGTGAGGTTTGGGCGCCGCGGTCTTTCGAGGTCATGCTCGAAGGACTGGCAAGACCGATGCCACCCCGGCCGACCCGCCGGGGCGCGCACTGAACCGGCTGGGTCACGGAAGGTGTGCCGGGGATGGCACGGTGGGGCTCACTTCGACGCGCGGTTCGCGTCAGAGACCGAGGACGCCGCACGCTGGTTTCGGCCCGTGGACCTGGAAAACGAACCACCGCAGCCGGGGTAGCCCGCCCGGAAAGTGATACGGGCGGGGGGTGTCGCCGAAGGATCACTCTCCCGGGGTGCTGTTTGTCGCGGAGCGGATCGCGCCCATGCGAGGAGGTCTCGCCGTCGCGACCCACCGCATCGCGGCCAGCGCGGTCGCGCGGGGGGAGCGGGTCCATGTCATCTACCCCTCGAAGGAGCTCGCCCCAGGCACCCGGGGCGCGGTGGACCGGGACGGGATTCGCGGCCATCCGGTCGGCGTGGGGGGCGGCCCCAGTCTCGAGGCGCTCAGCGCCCACGCTCGCGACGTCGCTGAACTCTACCGACTCGATCTCGTGCACGGCGTCTACGCCACGAGAGCCGGATACGTAGCCAGCCTCGTGGGCGCCCGTCTCGACCTTCCCGTGATCGTGAGCATCCGCGGTAACGACCTCGATCGGGGAGTACTGCAGCCGGAGCAAGCCTTCCTGCTGGAAGGGGCCCTCCGGGCAGCGACGCGGGTCACCGCGGTGTCCCGTGAGGCAGCGCGGGTGGCGTCTCGTCTCTGGGGGCGAGAGGTCCTTCACGTGGGCAACGCGGTGGACGCGGAAGCCTTCGCGCCCACGGGGCGGGACAACTCCCTGGCGGCGGTGCTGGGCCTCGAAGGGGCCGAGCGTCCGGCCGCGCTCGGCTTTTCCGGGGAGCTGCGTCCGAAGAAGGGGATGGGACACCTGCTCCCTGCCTTCGCGGAGCTGCGTCGCCGCCGCCCCGCGAAGCTCCTGCTCTTGGGTGGCGTGCGTGCGGACGCCCAACCCCTCTTCGATCGTTTCGTCGAGCTCGAACCCGAGGCGGCCGAACACGTCGAAGTCATCCCTTACACCCGGGACCCCGCTCGCCTCTCCCGACTGTATAGCTTGTGCGACCTCATGGTCTTTCCGTCGCTGGCCGACGGCACCCCGAACGCGCTCCTCGAGGCGATGGCGGTCGGCCGTCCGACCCTCTCCACCCGCGTCGGCGGGGCGCCGGACGTGGTGGAGCACGGGGTGTCCGGCTTTCTCATGGACCGGCTCCGTCTTCCGGAGCTGCCCGAGGCGCTCGAGGAGGCCCTTTCGCTTTCCGTCTCGGAGCGGGCGGCGGTGGGGCGGGCGGCGCGGGAGCGGGTTGTCGCGGTGGCCTCCCCCGAGCTCGAAAGTGAGGTCTACGCGCGCCTCTACGCCGAGGTTCGAACCGAGACTTTGGGGGCGCCCGAGGGCGAGGGGAATCCGACCACCTCGCGATCGTAGAACGCGATCAGCGCCTCTTCGCGATGGCGCCACTGGTGGCGCCGCAGGACAGCCTGTCGCGCCGCCGCGCCCAAGGCGTCTCGGCGTTCGGGCTCGTTCAGGAGTTGGGCGAGGGTCTCACGGAGGAGCCGCCGCTTAGGGAGAGACCAAGCCGCTTCGTGGGGCTCGAAGATCTCACGGAGGCAGGGGAGATCGGAGGCCACGATGGCGGCCCCCGCAGCCCCGTACTCGAAGAGCTTGATGGGGCTACAGCCCTGCACCCGGTTTCTCAGATCGCGTCGGAGAGGGCACAGGGCGACATCCGCCCCCAGCAAGAGCGCGCCCACTTCGGCTCGCGACTTCGCCCCGTGAAGCACGACGCGGTCCTTCAGCCCCAGGGCGCGAATGCGGCGGTGGAGGTCGGTCCGCCATGCCCTCCGGCCTCCGCCGACGAGCTCGAGGGTCCACCTAGGGTCCGGCTCCAGATCGCGGAGCGCGGGCAGGAGCGCTCCCAACCCTTGCCACGGCGAAAGGGCGCCTGCGTAGACGAGGCGCACCGGTGCCGAACCGAGCTTGGCCGGCCTCTCCGGGGCCGGGTCCGCGCCGTTGGGGATGACCTCGGCCGCCCGCGAGCACTGAGCCACCCGGCGCATGAAGCGCGCTGTGGCGTGGGACTGCGTCAACCAGACCTTCGCCCCCCGAAGCACCTCGCGCTCGAACTCGACGAGCCTCTGCAGAAAGCTCCGGTCCGTGCCCACTTGGGGGTGATGGTAGCGAAGCTCGACGCTGGGCAGACCGTTGAGCTCGAAGAGGAGGGGGAGGCCGACGTCGAGAGCAGCTCGCCCTTCGAAGGGGCCGCGTACGTGCACCCAATCGGGTCGATGGGCCCGCAGTCGCTCCGCGACAGCTCGGCGAAAGGCGAGGGCGCGAGCGAGATAGTTATCTTCCCGCAGCCGGAGGGGGCGGTGAGCCACGCCTCCTGGAAGCGGAAGCTCCCCCTCTCCGGCGAGGGTCAGGAGTTCGATGTCGGCCCCAGCCCTGGCCAGGGCCGACACCTCGCGGGCGATGCGCGTCCCCGAGCCCTTGTGATTCGGGAAGGGATCGAAGGCGCAGAAGGTGACGCGGAGACCGGTCAGCACTCCTAAGACCATGCCTTGCGCGGGAGCCCGCGGCCACCCACGGGAGGCCCCAGGGGGGCTCGCGTGCGCCGAGAGCGGTGCTAGCCTCCCGTGAATGGCGAAGCTGCCTCGGACCGACCGGAAGATGATGCGCTTTTACGAGCACGCTCCCATCGGAGATGTGCTCGAGCGCCTCCGGGAGCGGGCCGCGATCGACAAGCTCGCC
>JBCBRU010000422.1:0-7743 GCA_039819565.1 Myxococcota bacterium
CCGATCTCCGAGCGCGCGCCGAGGAGGAGAACGAAGACTAGCGGCGGACGCGGACGGCCCGGCGGGCAGGGCTGCCAGAGCCTAGCTCGGGTTGGGCGCCCCCCGGAGGCGCCGAATGCGGAGCGTCTGAAGGTCCGACGGCGGACGAAGAATACCCGTCGGTATCTGACAGAGCCGCCGAGAGGCAGGAGTTCAACCCCTGCGGTGCTCTAGCGCGCCTCGTCCTGGAGGAATCGCTCCAGCCCCTCCGCCACGCTGAGCAGGTTCGGACGAATGAGACTCACCACGAACTTCTCCACGGCGGGCGAGATGGTCCCGGCCAACAGGCGAGGCACTCCAGGGATGCCGCGGGCGTCGACGGTGAGCTCTCCCCGCATCTCGAGCACCGTGCCCGCTCCGTCTTCTCGGTAGGTGTTGGTGCCCTCGCAACGCACGTTGTCAGTAAAGACCTTGGGCTCGATGCGGTAGTGGCATCGAAAGCCCTCCGCGTCCCACTCCGCGCGATCGATCCACGCGAGGGCCTCGGGGCTCACGAAAGCCTGGAGCACCTTCGGAACGTCGGCGTTGGCGCGCCAGAGGTTCACCAGGTCCACCCGGGCTGAATTCCCACCCACGTCGGTCTCCTTGCTCGTCACCTCCACCGAGCGAACGTTGGGGAGGTAGGGCACGAGCTCGGGAAGCCGATCCCGGTAGGTCGTGAAGACGGTCTCCCGGGGGAAAGGGATGTGAGCGTCAGCCTCGAGTTTCATGGCCCCGGAGGTGCCCGAGGGGGGCCCCCGGGCGCAACCCCTCCGTCGTGCGGCGAGGCCTCGAAACCCCTCCCGCGAACTTAGCTACAAGGGGTCTGGGCGCCTTCAGGGTGCGCTCCCACGCCGCGGGTAACCCGGCGAGGTTCCTGCTTGCCCCCCCCTCAGCATCGCGCTACTCCCCGCCGCGATGAGCACCAACGGTACGCCGACCGGGTCCGGCAAGATCTCGCAGGTCATTGGCCCGGTCGTGGACGTCGAGTTTCCGCCCGGAAAGCTGCCCGAGATCTATAGCGCCCTCCGGACGAGCAACGCCGCCATCAGCGACGAGGCGGACAACCTCGTGCTCGAGGTCGCCCAGCATCTGGGCGAGAACATGGTCCGCACCATCGCGATGGACGGGACGGACGGCCTGGTGCGAGGCGCTCAGGTCACCGATACCGGCGACCCGATTCAGGCTCCGGTGGGACGTGAGGTGCTCGGCCGCATTCTGAACGTAACGGGGGACCCCATCGACGAGCTGGGCAACCTCAACGCCAAGGAGTTCGAGCCCATCCACCGCGCCCCCCCGCCCTTCGTGGAGCAGGCCACCGGCGTGGAAGCCTTCGAGACGGGGATTAAGGTCATCGACCTCCTCGCTCCGTACATGCGCGGCGGCAAGATCGGCCTGTTCGGCGGCGCGGGCGTGGGAAAGACGGTTCTCCTGCAGGAGCTCATCCGCAACGTGGCCGTCCAAAAGGGCGGCTTCTCCGTCTTCGCGGGGGTGGGTGAGCGTACCCGTGAGGGTCGCGACCTCTACGACGAGATGGTGGAGTCGAAGGTCATCGCGGTTGAGCGGGACGGCGACGACCACCCCGTCACGGACGACAAGGGCCGCTACACGATCAAGGTCGGCGAGTCGCAGGTGGCCCTCATCTACGGACAGATGAACGAGCCTCCGGGCGCCCGAGCCCGGGTCGCCCTCACCGGTCTCACCGTGGCCGAGCACTTCCGCGACGAAGGTCGCGAGGTGCTGATGTTCATCGACAACATCTTCCGCTTTACGCAGGCCGGCTCCGAGGTGTCCGCGCTCCTCGGCCGTATCCCTTCCGCCGTGGGTTATCAGCCCACCCTCGCCACCGAGATGGGCGCGCTGCAGGAGCGCATCACCACCACGAGCAAGGGCGCCATCACCTCGGTGCAGGCGGTCTACGTGCCCGCCGACGACCTCACCGACCCCGCTCCAGCCACCACCTTCGCCCACCTCGACGCCACCACGGTGCTCTCTCGCGGCATCGCCGAGCTCGGTCTGTATCCTGCCATCGACCCTCTCGACTCCACGAGCCGCATCCTCTCCCCCGAGGTGGTGGGCCAGGAGCACTACGACGTGGCGCGCGAGGTCCAGCGTATCCTGGCTCGCTACAAGGAGCTGCAGGACATCATCGCCATCTTGGGTATGGACGAACTCTCCCCCGAGGACCGCGCCACGGTGAATCGAGCCCGGCGCATTCAGAAGTTCCTCTCCCAGCCCTTCTTCGTGGCCGAGCAGTTCACCGGCACCCCCGGCATCTATGTCGAGCTGAAGGACACCGTGCGCAGCTTCAAGGAACTCTGCGAAGGCAAGCACGACGAAATCCCGGAGAACTTCTTCATGTACGCCGGCACCATCGACCAGGTCCTCGAGCGTGCGAAGAAGGCGGGAGCCATCTGAGATGCCCCTCGAGCTGAGCATCGTCACCCCTGAGGCCGAGGCCGTGAAGGTCACCTGCGATGAGGTCACGGCGCCGGGCAAGAACGGTGAGATCGGCCTCCTGCCCGGGCATGTCCCCCTCATCACGGTTCTTCGGCCCGGCCTTCTAACCGTGATTACGGGCGGCAAGAAGACGGTGTACGCGGTGAGCACCGGGTACGCCGAGGTCCAGGGCGAGTCCGTCACGGTTCTCACGGAGGACTGCGAGCTCGGCGACAACGTCGACGTGGACCGGGCCCGGAACGATATTCGCGAGGCCGAGAAGGCCCTCGAGACGCTCGGCGAGGCAGATGCCGACTACGGCGTGCATCGGACCCGCCTCGAGCGGGCTCAGGCTCGTCTCGACGCCGCCAGCACCAAGTAGCCTCTCAGGACGACGGGTCGTTCACAGGCTCCGACAGCTGACCCGACGAAGGGGGCTCCGGAAGAACGGCCACCGCCCCCGCGCTCAGCGAACGCACGCCTGAGCGCAGGATGCGCGCATCGAGCTCGTCTACGCCGCGGGCGGCCGCGCCGTAGAGCGCCCCAGCCGCGACGACGCTCGGCAGCGCCACCAAAACCGCGGAGGCCCCCATCACCGAAAGGCCTATCAAGGCCCCGAAGAGCCCCGCGACCAGCCCGCCCACTACGGTGCCGAATCCAATGGCGAAGACGCCCGCCTTGGCCCAGTCGAACATCGCGAGCCGAAAGGTCCGCCGCCACGTCGCGCCGGCCTCGACGGGGACGAGCGCGCCTCCTCGAGCCTGACTCCGGGGCGCGCTCAGCAGGACCCGGCTCTCGGGGACCGCGGACGATCTCTGGCTCGCCGCTCGCAGCGAGAGTCGGCGCGCAGAGTAGAGGAGCTGGGCGGTCTCGCGAACGATGCGGGCCAGCGGCGGAAGAGCCACCACGGCGCCAAAGAGGACCAGACCGAGCATGGTCCTCAGCGAACCAGGCTCGACCGCCTTCCGCCAAGTCCCCCTGGGAGATGGAGTAAGCGGTGGCTCAGGCTGCGACCAGACGAGGCTCAGCTATCGCGCCGGGTAGCGAGGAGGGCGTCGAGGCGGGCCCGGCCTTCCGGGTTCGGGCTCTCACCGGGCACCTCGAGATCGGGCTCGGCAGCCGCTTCGGCGATGCGTCGGGCGCGATCCCCATCCACGATCTCCTGAAGCGCGTATCGAAGCGGGTCGAGGCCATCTCCGCGCACCGAACTGATGGCGTGAAAGGGCAGGCCCTCTCTCTCCGCGAGGGCCGCCACCTCGGGGCGCAGATCCTCGGTGTCGGGGAGGTCCGTCTTGGTGAGGACCAAGATACGTGGCTTCTCGAGCAACTCGGGCCGATAGGCTTCCAGCTCGCGCAGGAGCGTCTCGTAGTCGGAGATCGGCGTCCGGTCGTCCTCGGGGCTCACGCAGACCAAGAAGGCCAGCACCGACACCCTCTCCACGTGCTTCAGAAACCGGTGTCCAAGGCCCTGCCCATCAGCGGCGCCCTCGATCAGGCCCGGGATGTCGGCCACCACGAAGCCTCGGTCGATGTCGGTGCGGACCATGCCGAGGTTGGGAGCGAGGGTGGTGAAGGGGTAGTCTGCGATCTTCGGTCGAGCTGCACTCACGCGCGAGATGAAAGTGGACTTTCCAGCGTTCGGAAATCCGACCAGCCCCACGTCCGCCATGAGTTTCAGGGTCAGCTTCAGTCGGCGCTCGACGGCCGGTTCACCCTTTTCGGCGTGGCGCGGGGTCTGGTTGGTCGACGTGGCAAAGTGCATGTTGCCGCGCCCCCCCTTTCCGCCCCGTGCCACGACGGTCCGCTTGCCGTCTTCATCGAGGTCCGCGATCCACTCCCCGGTCTCGGCGTCGGAGACGATGGTCCCGACGGGCACGGAGAGCACCGCGTCCGAGCCCTTGCGGCCGTAGCGATGCCGGCCCTCCCCGGGCTGGCCGTTCTCCGCCCGGTAGTGCTGCTGATAGCGAAAATCCAACAAGGTCCCGAGGTTACGGGTGGCCTCGAAGACCACCGAGCCGCCCCGACCTCCATCCCCCCCGGCGGGACCGCCCTTGGGGCGAAAACGCTCGCGAAGAAAGGCTACGCTCCCGTCCCCGCCCTTGCCGGACCGGACGTAGATCTTGACCTCATCGACGAACTTCACGTTGCACCTTGTGGGATTGAACGCCGCTCCCCTGGACAGGGGGGTCGCGTGGGCGGCGGAGTCGAAAGCTACTCGGCGGCTTGGGCCGCAGACTCGGTGGGGACGATGCTCGCTTTACGGGCCTTACCGCGATGGCTCTCGAACTTCACGGTGCCGTCTACGAGCGCGAAAATAGTGTGGTCGCGTCCGAGGCCGACGTTCTCGCCGGGATGAATCTTGGTCCCGCGCTGGCGAACGATGATGCTGCCGGCGGTCACCGACTCGCCTGCGTAGGCCTTTACGCCGAGATACTTTGGGTTCGAGTCTCGACCGTTTCGCGTCGAGCCCTGTCCTTTTTTGTGTGCCATGGTGCGGTTCCCTCGCTCGAGCTAGCTCGAGATGCCCTTGATGCGCAGATGGGTGAAGGGCTGGCGGTGCCCCTTCTTGCGGCGATACTGCTTGTTGGGCTTCTTCTTGAAGACGATGACCTTCTTGTCCCGCCCCTGGCGGACGATCTCCGCGGTGACGGAAGCGCCCTCGACCACGGGACGGCCCACCTTGGTCTCGCCTTCGACGGCGATCATCAACACCCGCTCGAGGCGAACCTCGGCGCCGACCTCGCCCTCGATCTTCTCGACCTTGACGAGATCTCCTTCGCTCACGCGGTGTTGTTTTCCACCGGCCTCGACGACAGCGTACATCTTCTTCGATCCTCTTCGCCCCAAAGCGTGGAGACGCCGGGGGCGTGGTGATAAGCAAAGGCGCTGGGTGAGTCAAGCCGCGAACGCCTCGGGAGGGCAACCGCTTGACCCTAGCGATCGCGTTCGGCATCCGGCGTCCATGAACGTCCGCGTCTCTCCCGTCCTTTTGGTCGGAGGCTTCCTCTGCGCATGCCCCGCCTCGGAGTCGAACACCCCTTCCTCGTCGGCTCCTCCTCAGGCGGCCGCTCCGGCCTCGGCCCCGGCCTCGGCGCCCGGCCCGGCTCACCCGCCCGTCCCCTCTGGGGAGCCCCTCACGGGCACCGTGAAGCTCGCTGAGGGTCTCTCCGCGGACGCCGTCAAGGCTACGGACACGCTCTACATCATGGCCCGTCAGAGCCAGGGAGGCGGTCTCGCCGGTCGCTTGGTGGCCGTGAAGCGGATGACCGGCCTGGAGGGTAAGAGCTTCCCCGCACGTTTCGAGATCGGGCCGAAGGACACCATGATGGCCGGCGTCCCGTTCGCGGGCCCGTTCATCGTTTATGCGCGCCTCGACCGCGACGGCGATCCCATGACGAAAACCGAGGAAGATCTGTACGCGACGATCGTCACTCCGGTGAACCCTGGGGCCACGGATCTCGAGCTAGAGCTCAAGGCGGGGATGCCGAAGACCGTGGACGCCCCCCCGCCTGGTGCCGCCCCGAGTTCCGCCCCGGCCTCTCAGCCCAAGTGAGGCTTTAGGGAGCGGGCGTTCCCCCGATGGAGGGAAAGCGCGCGCCCTCGCCGGTCGCCGGGGCGCCTTCGGCGAAGAGCGCATGGCCGACCGACGCCTCCCCCCAAGTCGCTAGGGCTTTTCGCCCTTCCTCGACCAGCCACGCGTGAAACTCGAGGTTTCGACCAGCCTTCGCCGGAGCGACTTCCGCGGCGTGAATGACCAGCACCAGAGCCGGGTCTCCTTCTCCCCAGATCCGCTCCGGAATCACGCCCTCGCGACTCTCGAGGAGCACCGAGGACCTCCGCACCAAGGCGAAGGCATGGGGTGAAGCCACGGCCGCCCGCACGAGGGTCCGGCCCTCGTGTGGAGAGGAGAACCAGCTTCCCGGTCGGGCCCGGTCCCCCGTGGCGCGAAAGAGCCGGGTCAGTCGGGTCGCCTCCACGGAGCCCGGTCGCCCCTCGAGAAACCGATGATTGGTCCGAGCCACGTTTCTCAGGAGCTCCGCTCCCGAAGACTCGGCGTACTTGCCCAGGTGGTCGCGGCGGGGCCCGATCAGGACGAGCTCCTCGTGGGCGAGGGCCTCTCGCCGCCGAAGAAAGCCCTCCTTCTCCAGCTGCTCGACCGTCTCGTCCGAGACCAACAGGACCTCGTCGAGCTCGCCTCTCTCGACGGCCTCGGCCAGGGCCGGCCCGTCTAGGAATCGTGCCTCGAGCTCCTCGCCGGTGGCCTGACCGTAGGCGGCGGCCAAGAAGGGAACGAATCCGACCTCGCGGAGGCTCGCTTCCACCCCGACCCGGACGCCCTCGTGCTTCGCGGCGGGGCAGCCCGTGACGAGGAAAAAGAGGACGGGAGCGCAGATGTCGAGCCGCACCGCATGAGCATGCGACGACCGTGGTTTCAGCGCATCGGATCTCTACCTTTTGGACGCCCACATGGAAGGATATGCTGGCACACCATGAGCAGCGGACGCGCGGCACCCGAGCGGCCGGCTACGGAAATTTCCGACGTCGTCGCCGACAACCTGAAGCGCCACCGCAGCGAGCGGGGGCTCTCCCTCTCGGACCTCGCGGGCAAATCAGGCGTGAGTCGGGCCATGATTCACCAGATCGAGCGGCGCCAGAGCGCCCCGACCATCAACGTGGTTTGGAAGCTCGCCACCGCGCTCGACCTCCCCTTCTCGGCGCTCCTCGAGCAGCCGCAGGTCCAAACCGCCCAGGTCCTCCGGGCCGAGCGCAGCTGGACGCTTCGAAGCGAGGACGGCCTCTTCACGACCCGCGCCCTCTTTCCTCTCGATGGTCCTCGCTCGTCCGAGCTGTACGAGCTCGTCCTCGAGCCGGGCGCGCACGAGGTGGCTGAACCCCACGCCGCCGGGACCCGGGAAAACCTCGCCGTCAACGCAGGCCGACTGATCGTACGGGTGGAGGACGAGCACCACGAGCTGGGTGCGGGGGATGCCATCGTTTTTCCGGCCGATGTGCCGCACGCTTACCAAAACACGGGTGACGCCCAGGTTCGGGCCTACCTGATGATGACCTACGGCGATCGCTAGACGCGTTCTTCGCACCCCCGAAAGAATCGAAGGGACGTTAGGGAGCTCGAAGAGCGGGGAGGGAGGCCCCCGACCGACCACCAGGGACGTTAGGGAGCTCGAAGAGCGGGGAGGGAGGCCCCGACCGACCACCAGGGACGTTAGGGAGCTCGAAGAGCGGGGAGGGAGGCCCCCGACCGACCACCAGGGACGTTAGGGAGCT
>JBCBRU010000423.1:0-7767 GCA_039819565.1 Myxococcota bacterium
ACGACGCTTCCGATCTGTTTCCCTGCAGAGTCCGCTGGCGCAGGCTTTCATTCGGGAGATCGAGAGTCTTCGGGCCTCGCCTCATCCCCTCCTCGCCCGTCCCGAGGAGGCGGGCTTCGACGCGGAGCGGAGGGTAGCTGCGACCTTCTCTCATCGCCTCGACAGTCGGTCCTTCGCGGCGGTGATCGAAGGGATCGAGGCGGAGGCGCCGGTCGATCGCGGAGCCTTCCTCCTGGCGCTGGGCTCGATCTGGGCCGAGGGTCTCGCCGCGTGGCGAGATCGCGCGGGAGAGGCGCCTCCGCTTCCGGTGGACCCGGCCCACGCTGCGGTGGGCATGGACGGACGCGCTTGGCTCTTCGGTCCGGCGTCCATCACGGCGGCGGAGCTCGCGCTGCGCCGCGGAGCTCCGGAGCCGGCGGGCCTCCGGCTCAGAAAGCTCCTGCAGCGCCTCTTTGCTGACCTTGGGGGCGCGCTGGGGAGCGAGCTCTCGGGCCTCCTCGAGCCCCGCGGAGGCCTGGAGCTCGAGCCCCTCGGTCAGAGGCTTCGCGAACGCCTCGGACAGTCTCGTCGGAGCGTGCTCGCCGAGTTGATGGCCCGCCGCTTCGGCTGAGTTGTCGACTGGCTCCGGTGGCGCGGGCTACGCGGGGTTGCTAGCTTTTGCCGGCGTGCGGTCCCAAGAGGTGCAGGGGGAGCGGCTCCGAACCGGTGCGCACGTCGCGGGATACACCCTGGAGCAAGCCCTCGGAGCAGGAGGCGCGGCTTCGGTGTGGGTGGCCTCCCGTGGCGGCCGGCTCTCCGTGCTCAAAGTCCTTCACCCTCACTTGAGTACCTACGACGAAGCGCGCGTCCGTTTCCGGCGAGAGGTCGAGGCGCTCACCAAGCTCGTACATCCCCACGTAGTCCGAGCCCACGGCCTGATCGAGTCCGGTGACTTCCTCGCCCTTGAGCTCGAATACATTCGCGGCCTGCCTCTCCATGCTCTCCTGCGGCGCCGTCACCGCGAGCGGAGGCCTTTTCATTTTGCCGAGATCCTGGAGCTGTTCGGGGCGCTCCTGTCGGCCTTGGAAGCTGCCCATCGCGCCGGGATCATCCACCGGGACGTCAAGCCGGCGAACATCATGATCTCCGGGGACGACCTCTCCGAGGTACGTCTCATCGACTTCGGGATCGCCAAGCTGGGAGGTCGAGAGGCCATGACCACGGAGGGGCGCAGGCTGGGCACGCCCGCCTATATGGCGCCCGAACAAGCGCTCGGCCGCGAGGTCGATCACCGGGCGGATCTCTTCTCTCTCACGACCGTGCTCTTCGAGTGTCTGACCTTTCACCGTCCCTGGATGCGAGGTCGAGACGGAGAGCCGCTGCGCATGGGGCGACTCCCGCGCGCGGAGCACGGCAATCGGTGGCCTCAGGTCCTCGAGCGGATCGTGCGCGGACCACGACCACCCCCGAGTCGCTACTGTCCGCGCCTCGGGGGAGCGGGGGACGGCTTCTTCGCCGACGCGTGGCAGCTGCGTCCGTCGGATCGTCCGCCCACGGCGGCCAGCTATCGCTCGGCCCTCGAGGCGGTGCTCGAGGTCGGAGCGGCGGCCGGAGCGCATACCACGCTCATGGAGCTCGAGCCTTCGGCGGATGAACTGAAAGTCATCCTGCGGTCTCCAGCCTCGGACGTCATTCCGGAGGGGACCGACGGGGCTCTCGCTGCGGGCGCATCCATCGGTCCATTCGTTCTCGACCATCGCGAGGTCGAAAGTGGACGCGAGACCTGGCGGGGCCGGGAGCGGTCCACGGGGAGGCCGGTGCAGCTGGAGCTCTTCGAGCGTTCCGAGGCTCTCGAGGGCTGGCTCTTCGACGAAGCGCAAGCCAGCTGTCGCCTCGTGCACCCCAACCTTCTTGGGGGCGTCGGCTTCGGTCGTCATCGAGAGCTCCTGTTCCTGGCCCGGGAGTGGCGGCCTCACCTTCCTCTCGGGGATCTCCTCGCTGCGAGCGGCGGGCGGCTCTCTTTCGCGGCGGCGGCCCGGGTAGGGGCGGACGTGGCCTCCGCGCTGGCCCACGCCCACGGCAAGGCGAGGCTGGTGCACGGGAGTCTCACGCCCAGCAGCTTGGTGGTGGGTCCGGACGGACTCATCGCCGTGGCCGACTTCGGCCGTCCCCGTGAAGCGGACGCAGGACCGCACCGGGATCCAGGCTATCTCCCTCCCGAGAGGCTGATGGGGGCGCCCCCTTCTCCGCGTGGCGATCTCTACGCGCTCGCGGTGACTCTGCATGAGCTCCTCTCCGGAAGGCGCCTCTTTCCGGTCCGTCCCAGCCTTCCGGAAACCCTCGATGAGATTCTTCGCATCGTGCCTCCCGAGTTGGAGGGGGCGCCGCCCGATCTCGCCGAGATCGTAGGGGCCGCATTAGCCAAGGAGCCCGAGGCTCGTCCCGCGGATCTGGAACAGGTGGCCGATCGACTGGCCGCCGTCGCAGGAGCGGCGGGACGTCGGGAGCTCGCGTCGACGGCGGGGGAGATTCTCGGGGTGACGCCCCCTCCGGCTCCCTTCGTAGCCACCCCCGCCCTGGCGGTGTCGCGTTCGCTGGAGCCTCGACCTCTCGAGAGACGGCGAAGTTCGGAGCGCCTCCTGTGGGTGGCTTTAGCTGTCGGTGGATGGTCTACCGCTCTCGCTCTCGGCTTCGGGCGCGGAGGAAGGGCGGCAAGGCCGGCTGCGGTCGCGGCGCCAGCGAGTCCCAAGTCCCAACCCGCCGTGACGCTCCCCGCGCCCGCAGCGGCACCCGTCCCCCCCGCGGGGGCTTCCACCGCGAGCTTTTCGGAAGCCTCGTCCTCCTCCTCCGCCGAGATCTCGGCCCCGGCCTCTGCAACTCCAGCTGCGGTGGCTCCCGAAGCGGGCGCCCCGTCGGACGCCGTGGCGCCCGCCCCGAGGAGCCCGCAACGTCCGGAACCGCGGCCCCGGCGGCGCAGCTCCACGCGGGCGGTGAAGTGGGATCGGGACGCGGTCTTTCGGGCGATCGATCGCCTTCGGGAGCGCGAACCGGATCTCGCCTCGGATTTCTTCGTGCGGCTCAGCGAGATGGATCCGAAGGATGAGCGGGCCCTCCACGCGCTGGGGCGAGAGGTGAGAGCCGCTCTCGCCCGCTGATGAAGGGCACGCCTGCGTTCAGCGAAGCGCGGCCTCGCTGCCTTGTACGCGAAGCGACGGTTCGGACTGGCTGAGTCCGACCGCCAAAATGGCCCCCGCGGCCGCGACCACACCCAATCCCACCCATACCCAGGGAGAAATGCCCGAGCTCTCGTCGAGCTCCACCGTGAGGTCTGCGCGCTGACCTGGATCCAGCCAAACCTCGACAGACTCGGACCGGCTTCCGGCGATGACCTCGATGCGGGCTGGGCCTGGCGGGAGGTTGTTCAGAACGCAGGGCGTCGTGCACGAGCGCCCACTCGGATGCCGCGCGAGCGCCCCTTTGGGCTCCGTCGCCAAACCCACTTGCGCGGAGCCCCAGCGTGCCGTCCCAATGAGCTCCGGCAACTCCCCCTCGATGACTTCGAGAGGACGACCTTCGGCGGGACGCCCGCGCCGGGCGGGGGCCGCCCCGGTCGCGGGATCCACTAGCGCCAAAACCACGAGATCGGACGATGAGAACGCCTCGATGGTGACGAAGAGCAGCTGTCCGCTGGGAAGCCCGGGCACGGCGCGGAGACAGGCGGGGGCACCTCGACAGTGGGCGACTTCGGCGGTGGCGACGCGCGGGCGCTCGGCCACGGAAAACACCGTGTGGGCCATGAGAGTGCCCCTAACACGCTCGTGGAGCTCGGCGAGGGAGACGTCCTGAGTCCCTTCGAGTCGATAGATGAGGGTGAGCTCGGGCGGCGGGGTCGCGAAAAGAAGCGCCGCCGCCAAAGCGGCGGACATCACCACCCCGCACCTCGCGGATCGAAGCGCACAACGTCGACTCCGATCGCGGCGAGGATGACGCCCTGCGAGGCGAACGCGCGCTTGGGCCGACCGAAGTCCACGGGCACCACTTCACACTCGAAGGCCCCGTCCTCGGCTCGCATCGGACGATAGGTGGTCAGCTGATCGAGATTGAGGACCACGAGCCACCCCGGGCGGAGTTCGAGCACCGAGGTGGCGCCCTCTACGGCGACCGGACCCGGAAACACCTCCCACAGCTTCGGGCCCACTCGATGGGTGATGAGGCTGCTCGAAGACATCGAGCCGAGCAGTCCGTAGCTGGTCTCCGTGAATTGACGCACCCAGATGTCCCCGGGGGAACCGGCGAGGTCGAGGACCACCCGTTCGGGGGCTCCGCGTTCGGGGGAGAGCCGCTCCATCGAGCCTTCGACAGGGTGAGAGATCCAAATCACTCCGCGCTTGGCGTCCGCATAGATCAGCCCGCCGCCGCGCAGCAGCTCGCCCGTCGACGCCCAGATCCGAGTGCCGAGTCGAAGCTGGCGGAGCTGGCGATCCTCCTTGGCCGTGGCCCATAGCTCGCCGTTGAAGGCCGCGAAGTCATCGAGTTCCCATCCCGTGCTCTGCGTCGACGTCTTGGCGAGGCTCCATCGACCGTCGGCTTCATACCGATAGATAGATCTTCCGTTTCTTTCCACCGCCCACTCCCCTCGAAAGGTGTGTCTGCGACCCTCGCGAGGGATACCGTCAATGGAGATAGCTTCAGCTCCCACCTCGGGGCCCAGGGTGGCCTTTTCGCCGTCGGCTCTCTCGACCAAGAACCGACCGTCGGGAAGAACAGTGGAAATGCCTTTCAGGTCTTCGACGCGCGATATGTCCCAGGACTCGGGGCAGCCGCTAGACACCGCGATCTCGACCGTCGCCGCCCAGGTGGGGATGGAAGGACTCTCCGTCCATCCGTCAAAGGGACCGGATGTCCACTCGGCGAGCCGGACCTCGTCGATTTCGATCTCGCCAAGGCGCCGAGACTGTTCCGTGGCGGAGGGAGGGCGACTGATCACGCCCGCGCGGAGTCCGGCCTCGGCCAAGGGGGTTGGGAGCTGGAGCCACGCGAGCTGCGTCTCGGATCCCGGAGGGATCTCGAGGTTCCATTCGCTCCCCTGGTAGGCGACGGCGCTGAGCGCGTCCTCGTCCCTCACCACGAGCACCCCTCCTCGGTCCGGTGCGGCGCCGACGCCCGCGACCGGGGCGTCTCCGCAGGCCGCGGCGAGGAGGGCGATCGGCGCCGCGCTTCGGAGCATGAGGTGAGTGTGAGTTAGGCCATGCCGAAAAGAAACCAGACGAGCGCGTGGGCCACGAGCGGCCCCGCCAAGGACCGGTCTCGACCCCGGAGAAGCCCGAGTCCGAGCCCTGTCGCGACCTTTCCGACCAAAGCGTGGGGGGGCCACTGAAGAGCCCGGCCGTGGACCACGGCGAAGAGAAGAGCCGTCCCTAGAAGGCCCCCTCGGGGGCCGAATCGACGCATGGCGAGAGGTTGCAGATAGCCCCGGAAGAGGGGCTCCTCGAGGACGCTCGCCATCACTCCGATGGCCAAGTAGGGCAGCCGTTCAGCCAGGCTGGGGGTCAGGAGAGCCTCGTACACGGCTTCCGCGCCACCTCGGTGGAAGAGAAGGAGCACGAGCACCGCGCCGATACCGAAAGCTCCCGCGACGCCGCGGAGGACTGCGGCCCCGAGACCCTCCCGTCGAAGTCCCAGGCTCTCCAGCGTGGCGCCTCCCCGAACCAACCCCCACCCACCCAAGATGAGGGCGGAGGCCACGGCCGCGAGTCGCGCGGGCCCGGAACCCACCACGGGAGTTAGGGAGACGATCGTGCCGATGAACAGCACCGCCAGGCCCACCATGAGAAGGAGCGCCCAGGCGATACGCTGCAGGTCACTCCTGGGAAAGGAAGGCTTCGCGCTCGACGCCATGCCCAGAGGACACCCTCCGCGCGAGAAGGTTCCGCTACCAGATGCGAACTCGCTTGTCCGGAGGAAGGTACAGCTCGTCGCCCTCTTCAACTCCGAAGGCGGTGTACCAAGCGTCTGTATTGCGCACGGAACCGTTGACGCGGAACTCCGGGGGGCTGTGGGGGTCGGTTTTGACCCGCTGACGCAGCTCGTCCTCGCGATACATGGACCTCCATACCTGCGCGTAGCCCAGGAAGAAGCGCTGGTCGCCGGTGAGGCCGTCTACGATCTCGGCCTTGCCCGCACAGCAGGCATCCAGTGAGCGACGGTAGGCGGCGTACGCCATCTGAAGGCCCCCGATGTCACCAATGTTCTCACCCATGGTGAGCTGTCCGTTCACGTAGAGGCCCTCTACCGGCGAGAACGCGCTGTACTGGGCGTCGAGTCGCTCGGTGTAGACGGAGAAGCGCTCGTTGGACGCTTCCGTCCACCAGTCGCGGATGCGGCCCTTCTCGTCGAAGCGACGGCCCTGATCGTCAAAGCCATGGCCGATCTCATGGCCGATGACGGCCCCGATGGCACCGTAGTTCACGGCCGGATCCGCGCCCGGGTCGAAGAAGGGAGGTTGAAGGATGCCCGCGGGGAACGTGATTTGATTCAAAAGAGGGTTGTAAGACGCGTTGACGGTCTGAGGGGGGTAGCCCCAGCGTTGACGGTCGACGGGGCCCCCGAGGCGCTCGACCTGATCCTTCCACTGGAACTCGCTGATCGCGAGCGCGTTGCCGAGCAGCGTGGCGCGATCCAAACTCAGCTCCGTATAGTCGGTCCACTCCTTCGGGTAGCCGATGCGAGGCTCGAAGGTCGAGAGCTTGAGGAGGGCCTGCTCTCGGGTGGGCTCGTCCATCCACGCATTCTCCCTCAGCTGCTCCTGAAAAGCCGCGATGAGGTTGGCGACGAGCTCTTCCATCTGCTTCTTGTGGCTGGCGGGGAAGTGTCGCTCGATATAGATCTGTCCCACCGCCTCCCCGAGGCCGCCGTTAATGAGGTTCACGCCCCGCTTCCATCGATCGCGCTGCTCTGGGATGCCGCGCAGAGTCTTAGAATAGAACTCGAAATGGGCCCGATCGAAGTCGCCGGAAAGATATTGGGCGTGGCTTCGGATGAAGTGGAAGGCGAGATAGCTTTGCCAGGTGCGCACCGGAGTCTTCGTGAAGATATCTCCCGACTTCTCGATGGCCGTGGTCTGGGCCACTACGAAGGTGGGGACCTCGCCAAGACCCATGGTGTCGACGATCATCTTCCATTCGAACTCAGGGGCCAGCTTCTGGAGCTGGGCGAGAGGCATCGGGTTGTAGATCTTCTTGATGTCTCGAGACTCGGCCGGCGTCCAGTGCACCTTGGCGAGCTTCGTCTCGAGGGCGATGATGGCTTTTGCCCGTCGGTTGGGCTTCGACAGACCTGCGAGCTCGAGCATCTTAGTGACATAGGCCTCGTAGGCCGTCCGGTACTCTTTGAAGCGGGCGTCTTCTTCCAGATAGTAGTCTCGGTTGGGCATCCCCAGCCCTGACTGCCCCACGAAAGCGATGTAGCGGGTTGTGTCAGCCGGGTCGGGGATGATGCCAAAGCCGAACGGAGCGTCCGTATGGAGGCTCGCCATCTCCTTTTGAATCGCCTTCTTGGTCTTGAGGCCCATGATCCGTGTGAGGTGGGGCTTCAGCGGGGCCGCGCCCAGCTCGTCGAGGCGAGCGGTATCCATCCAGGCGCCGTAGGCGGCCCCGACCTTCTGCTCGAGAGACCCCGGCTCTGCCTCCTTGGCGGCCTCGGGGAGGCGGTGGGACAGATCTATATCGAGCGACACTTCCCCGCCAGCCACAAGAAGCAGATGGAAGAGCTCGTCGCCAACCTCATCGC
>JBCBRU010000424.1:0-7762 GCA_039819565.1 Myxococcota bacterium
AGTTTCGAGAGACCCGGCCGGAGCCGGTGGCGCTCGCTCGCGTCGCCATTCGCCGTCGGGAGGCGATCCGGGAGGTGGTTCCGGAGGCGCTCCGATCACGAGATCCGCGAGATCCCGACGGCGAATGGCGACGCGAGCGAGCGCCACCGGCTCCGGCCGGGTCTCTCGAAACTCACTGGAGATGGACCGCGAGGGCACGGAGGGCTCTGGACCCAGCCCTAGATTCGGGAGCTCGGAGGTCGTGCTCACGATCTGCGGCGCGTCGTCGATCACTTCGAGAACGGCATCATCGGCGAGGAGAGTGTGGCCGCTCGGGGCCGCGCTCTCGACCTCCAGGGCTGGGACCGGGGCGGCTGAGCTCGGCGGCGCGGGCGAGGGAGGGTCGACGGTGAGCGCGGCATCCAGCGCTTCGATGAGATCCGCCTCCGCGGCTTCGGCGGGAGCTGCGGCGAGCTCCAGGGCCTCGGGCTCGGGGAGGACGCTGGGCTGGATGGACACGTCGCGCTCCGACGCGGGACGGCCCTGAATGATGGTCACGCCCGGGGCGATGTCTTGGTAGGCGCTGCTCAGGGCCTGTTCGAGCTCCACATCGCCGGCGAGGAGCCAGCGCACCAGCAGCCCTCGCTCGGAAAGCGTGCGCACGACCTTGCCGGCGGCCGGAGCCAGCGGATCCGAGGTCGCGAGGAGGAGGACCCTCCGGTCGTCGACGGTGTGCACGGACAGGGGGAGAGCGCGCGACTTGAAAGCGAGCTCACGGGGGAGGAGCTCGCGGGCCTCGATCTCGGACGGGCGTTGGGCGGGGACCCAGCGCTCGATGCCCAGCTGCCGGGCCAAAGCGTCCACCAGGACCTCCTCGACCACGAGGCCCCGCTCCACCAGCACCCGCCCCAGCCTCCGCCCGTCGACCCGTTGGTCGTCGAGGGCGCGTTCGAGCTGATCCTCGCCGACCAGCCCCATTTCGACGAGGAGGGCGCCGAGCCGCCGTTGCAGATCGGGCATCGCGGCGACCGTAGCAACCCTCGCAGAACAGAGCGAGTTTGGGTCAGGTTCGAGGCGTGCGTCCGACCCCGAGCGGATCATCCGTCGCGACGCGTCACATGAGTGACACACGGGGCTGATGCGTGAGAGTTGCTTACGTCACACGGCTGGTATAGGTCCGACGGGCTTTTTCGGGACAGTCATGTCAATTCGCAACTTCGCCTTCCAGCGCGCCTTTGGCCAACTCTTCGTTTACAACATCCTTTTTGAGGATTCGGAGTCGGACGAGCGCTACCTGGGGATCGATGAAAACTCCTCGATCCTGTCCATCACGGGCGCAGGCTGCGGCGTCGCGAGCATGATGAGCCGGCGTCCGCGACGTCTGGACGCGGTCGATATCAACCGCCATCACCTCGCCCTCTCCGCGCTCAAGGTCCTCGGCGCCCAGCGCATCGCGGATTACGACCTCTTCTATCAGCTGCTCGGACGGGGATGGCTGGCGGATCCGAAAGAGGCGGTGGGGAAGCTCACGCCTCACATGCCCGCCTGGATGGGCAAGTACTGGAGCCGCCACCAGAATCGGTTCGCGAAGAGCTCGATCTACCTCCAGGGTCTGACCTCTCGAATGCTCACCGGCGTCCGTAAGATGTCTGGCATCAACGCCACCTGGCTCTCCTCGCTGATGGACGCGAGCGTCGAGGAGCGCGAGCGCGCGATCGACGAGGCGGTCGGCCCCCTGCTCGAGCGTCGTTCGGTCCAGATGATCATGCAGTCGCCTCTGCAGCTGCTGGCCCTGGGCATCAACTTCAACCAGCGCGATCGCATCCTCGCGAATGAGGACGACGAGAACCTCCTCGAGTTCTTCGTCAGCCACCTCAAGCGCCTCGCCACGACCGACATCGAGCGGAACTGGTTCGTCTGGCACGCCGCGGCCGGGCATTTCAACCACGATGCCCCCGACGGGGTGCCGCCGTACCTGCGCCGGGACCGTCACGAGCGCTCCTCCGAGGACAGCCCCACCACCGTGCGTTTCCACCACGGCAACATCTTCAACCGACTTGGAGAGGCGGGCGCGAACACCTGGAGCCACTACACCCTGTGCGACGCACCGGACTGGATGCCCCCTGAGGTGCAAGGCCGTCTGCTCGACGAGATCTTCCGCACTAGCCAGGACGGTGCCATCGTCCTCGCGCGCTCGGTCGAGGTCGACTCCTTCATCGAGCGGATCGACGACGGGCGCCGCTTCCAGCTCATAGAAGACGCCTCCAATCGCGCCACCGTCGAGGACCGGAGCCGGCAGTACCGTCGCGTCGACTTCTTCCGGGTGGTCCATTGAGCGAAACGGCGCGAGCCGAGCATCGCGACTTTCTGAACCGCTATTACGGAATCTCGCGCCGCTTCTACGACCTGACCCGTCGCTACTACCTGCTGGGACGCGAGCCCTGCCTCGCCCATTTGAGCGAGGAGAGCTGGTCGAGCCTGATCGAAATCGGCCCCGGCACCGGCCGCAACCTCCGCAAGCTCCACGAGCGCCGTCCCGAGGCCGAGTACGGAGGCGTGGAAGCAAGCGACGCGATGCTCGAGCATGCTCGGAGCAAGATACCTTTCGCCAAGCTCGTACATGGTTTCGCGGAGACGGCCGACCTCGAGGGCTTGCTCGGGCGCAAGCCCGATCGGATTCTCTTCGCCTACTGCCTGTCCATGGTGCAGGAGCCCCTGCCGGCGCTCGAGCATTGTCGTCGCCAGCTCGCGCCGGGGGGAGAGGTCGTGGTGGTGGACTTCGGTGACCTCGGAGGATGGCCCGGCCCCTTGCGGACCTCGATGAGGAGCTTTCTGGACACCTTCCATGTCCGAGAGCTCCCGGACGCCGAGCTCGAAAAGCTCGCCAAGGCTTCGGTGCACGGGCGCGGTCGCTACTGGTCGATGTACCGATTCGACGCCCTCTAGTCCCCGTAGGGACCCGGCTTCCGCCGGGCCCTAACGTGCTAAGCCTCCCGAGGAAGGAGAGCGCGCTCGAGGTCGCGCCCGAGGTCTTCGGAGGCGACACGGGGAATGCGGTAGCGCTCCAAGATGCGGGCGTTGGCCGCCCGCGCCGCCTCTACGGAAAACAAGAGCTGGCCCCCGAAGCTCGTGCAGATCTCGATCTCGGGGCCTCTCGCCTGAGCCAAGAGCTCCGCGAAGTGACGAATGTCCCGCGGGGCGACCCCGTCCACGCTGGACACCGTGGTCTCAGAGAAGCTGGTGTAACCCACGTTGACTTCATCAGCGAGGATCTGGGCTACCACGACCACCCCCCGTCGTGCCTCCGTCGGCAAACCTTCCTGATAGATGTGAAGGAGCTCTTTCGGAGCCTGATGCCACCACTTGGTCCAGGCTTCGAGGAAGTCACGCGTGAGGGGCTGAAAAACGAGGCCCCCGAAGACGAGATAGGTGGGGCTTCGGTCATACTGACTCCCCGGCACGAGGCTCGATCCATCTCGGAGCTCAATCTCGAGGGCCACCCGCTGCCCGTCGCGGAGAACCGCAGCCGACATCACATCGCCCACGTGGTGATCGCCGAGGACCACGTCGAAGGCGGTGCGGAACTGTCCGCGATAGAGCACGGTGGCGTTCTCGGCGACGTCGAGCCCGTTGACGGACAAGAGCACGTCCCCAGGGCGGATGTGGCCCGAGGCGCTCCCTCCGTAGGCCACCCCCGTCACGAGGACGCCGCCGTCGTCGGGACCGAGGCCTAAGCGTCGCCGAAGCACCGGATTCTCCAGCTTCATGGTGCGCACCCCGATACCCGGGAGAGAGGTGCGCCTCCCTTCCGCCACCGCGGTCATGAAGTGCTCGATCAAGGGGACCGGAACGATCTCTCCGATCGCCTCGGCGCCCTCGCGCGTCTGAAAGGCAATGCCCACCACCGCGTTTTCGAGCACCACCGGTCCGCCGCTGTTCCCATCGTTGATGGCCGCATCTACGGTCACGGCGAGGGCGCAGCGCTGCGAATGGGCGTACTCCTGCACCTCGATGCGACTGACCACGCCTTCCGTGATGGAGACCTCCTCTCCCCCCACCGGATATCCCACCACCGAGACGCGATCCTGAATCTTGGGAAGCGGTCCGAGCTTCGCCACCGGCACCTCCGCGAGGTAGCCGGGCTCCGTCACTTCGAGAAGCGCGAGATCGAGGTCGTGAGACACCGCCGCTACCCGCGCGATGACCTTACTCGGGGCATCGAGCTTTTGGATCTGCACGAAGGTGGCGTTGGCCACGACGTGGGCCCCCGTCAGGACCTGTCCTCGGCCTATGACCACCCCGGAGCCCGTCGAGCTCGACGGGGCCGTGCCCATCCAGGGCGTATCGTAGTTGGGGTTCTGGGTGGTGGCGTACACCTTGACCACCGAGTGAAATGCCATCGACGGAGCGAGGAGAGCGAAAAAGACGACGCGTGTCCAAGGCCGCTCGCTCTCAGGACGCTCCTTCTCTCCAGGGTGCACCCTCCCGAGCCGATGTTCGATCGGCGATGAGGATGATCGCGATCGGAGCCCTGCTGCTCCTGGCCGCCTGCGAAAAACCCTCCACCGAGGCGTACGTGCGCGCCACGGAGAAGCTCGCCCTGATCGTGGAGCGCCATGAGCGGGACTGCACGAGCATGGGACGGGCGCTCAAACGCTTCATCGAAAAGGAGGGGGGGGCGATTCGGGACTATCAAGCCCACCAAAACCGCCTCCCGAAGAAACACCGGGCCAAGCTCGAGGCGCGTCCCTACGGCCCCCGGCTTCGGCGGGCGATGGAGCGGATGGTGCCCGGCCACCAGCGCTGCCTCGAACATGACGCCGTGCGCGAGGCGTTTTTGCTCCTGTAAGGCCGCGTCCCGTCACGACTCGAGCAGCTCGCGATAGGTGATCGCGTAGCCGACGTTTTTTACTCGGGCTTTGTGGGCGGGCCCGAAGGGCGCCGGCACCCGGTCACAGACCGCCTCCATGCAGAGGATCTGATCCTTCACGGCGAGCCCCTGAAGCCTCGCCGCGTTGTTCATGCCGCTGGAGAAGCCGGTGTAGTTGTCGTTGGGCCCGAAGTACCCGACGAAGAGGGGCGCGAAGTTCACGCCGACGGCCACTTCGAGCTCGCCCGAGAGTTCCCTCAGCGCCGGCTCTTCGAAGTGGGCGGGAAGCTCTTGGGTGACAAGGCGAATCCTTCGCGCTGCCTCCACCGCGGACTCACAGCGGCGCTCCGCCGAGCTCTCGAAGAAGGGCGGACCCCATAGCCCGATGACGCAGTCCCCCACCATCTTGTCGAACACCCCTCCCGTGGCCCAGATCGCTTCGACGACGTGATCCGCCCAGGTATCGACGAGGGTCGCGATCAGACTGGGGGTCCCGAGGCGCTGCTCCGAGATTCGCGTGAAGCCCGCGATGTCGGCGTAGAGGATGGCCACCTGTTCCTCACGAGGCCCCAGGAAACGCTCCCGGTAGCCCGGCTCCCGAAGCAGACGCGCCACCGCCATCGGCGGAAAGCACGTCGAGAGCTGAGCGTGCTCCCGGCTGAAGTCGACCAGGCGCTGCCGGAGACAGTCCGCGAAGACCTGCACGAGATCGCGCTGCTCGCGGCCCAAGCTTCCGTCTCGGCGGCCCACGAGGAGCCGCCCGATGACCCGCGGGGAGCGGGCGCCATACAGAATCTCTTCCTGACGAAAGCTGCGCAGGCCGAGGTAGGCGAGGACCATGGCGAGATCCCCATCGAGGATCTCTTCGACGTGGTCGGCGAAACGGGGATCCTCCGAGCGCCCCTCGAGTCCCCCGTCCTCCCGCACCGAGACCCATCGACGATGGGCCACGCCAGCGCCGTCCGCCGGGCGAAAGACGAGCACGAGGTCATCGAAGCGCACCGCCGAGGCGAGGATCTCGAGGGCGCGGTCCAGACCGCGCTCGAGGTGGGGGTCAGCGAGGGCCCGCGAGACGTCTCTCGACACCCCGTGCTTCGCACGGGCCAGACCCACCATCGCCAGGTGGTCGTCGAGGACCTCCACCCACGCTTCCAGAAGATCCTCGACGTGCTCCGGATCTTCCGGAGCCTCCTCGAAGACCGCGCCGGCAACCCCGAGTCGCTGCCCGCCGACCACCAAGCCTCGAACCACGAGGCGATGATCGGGGCGAAAACCATCCTCGTCCGGAAGAGGGTCCGGGGTGGGGCCCTCCGGGTGAGCGGTACGGCCGTCTCCGAGAGCCTCGATGAAGGAGCGCTTCGCCCCGAGCGCCTCAGTCAGAAGCGGGAGCGCATTCGAGAACAGGACGGCGAGGTCGGGTCCATCGAGCGCGCCTTCCACCACCGCGTCGGTCTCGCGGATGAGACGGTCGCGCCGCTCGAGGCGCCGTGCCCGCGCTGCGAGGACCTCGCGAGAGCCTGAACCCTGAGCTGCCCCGGCCACCTCCTCCGGAATGCCACGAGCGGGGAGCGAGGTCACCTCGGGCGGCCTCTTGATTCGGCCACGAGAAGGTCGATGTACGGCACATGCGAGGGCTCCGGATTCATCGGCACGGGCACCCTCGGGTGGCCTTCGTCCTTCGCGAGGAGCACGCGTACACCTTTGGGCGGACGACCCGCGCTCAGATTCTCCTGCCCGACATCCGCGTCTCGCGCTGCCACGGCGAGCTCATGGTGCGCAACGGGGCCTGGACCTACACCGACCTCGGTTCGGCCAACGGGAGCTACGTCTTCGACGTCGAAGATCTCCACCTCGCGGAGCGCGCCCAAGTGGATCTGCGGTGCTATCGCCTGGCGGTCCAGGAAGGCTATCGCCTCCGCCCCGGGGAAGGGGTGCTCCTCGGATGTCGGGACGCTTGGATCGAGCTGACGCCGACGCCGCCCGCCGGGGCGCTCCCGGACCTGGTCGGGATCAATCCCCCGTCCGTGCTCGCAGTGCTCGGTATCGAGGCGGTTCGAGAGGCGGACACCCCGGACCTGGAATGGACGTCGGAAGCGCTCGAGCCCCCGCCGCCGCGGGTCTTGGACCTCCTCGATCCCTAGGAGCCGGCGGGTAGGGCCACCACGGCTGCGGTGGCCAGGCCCGCGACCGCCAACGAGCACAAAATGGACATCGAGGCCGCCTTTCGGCTGGCCATGCAGATGTGATCGTCGGCCCGGGGGACCGCAGTGCCGTCCGACGTCTCGCGCATCCCCATCTGGGAGTGTTTCGGGCACACGCGGAGGAGGCCCTGGGTGATGCCCATGGCCGCGAACAAGAAGGGCACGAACACGAGGAGGCGCCAGGCGCGATGGACGTGCAGCTGGGCCAGGTAGATCGTAAGTCCGAGTCCCACCGTCAGCCCCAGGGCCGCCATCCTCAGCCGAACATCCTGGCCCCGACGGGACAGATTGGCCCCTTCGAGGGGGGCGACCGCGCCGCTCTCCACGGCTCCACGCTAGGCACCCCGGCCGGCGTCATCAAGGGCGCTCAGGAGGATTGGACGCTCTTTTCCGGAGGATTCGCGTTCGACGCTCGGCCGAAGGGGACTAGGCTCACATTTGAATGGTCGCGGCGGCCCTCCGACGTCTCTTCGACCTGCGCCCGGGCGAGGGCCGCATGGTCACCCGTTCCGCCTTGAGCCTGTTCGGCCTCATCGCCGGACACACGATGCTCGAGACGGCGCGGGACGCCCTCTTCTTGTCACGGATTCCCGCCGACCGGCTCCCCATCGCCAACCTGGCGGTGGCGGGCTTAAGCCTCGGCCTCGCGCGCCTTGTGCAGCGGGTCCAGGCGCGGCTGGCCCCGCGGCGGGGCGTCGCGCTGCTCGGCCTC
>JBCBRU010000425.1:0-7761 GCA_039819565.1 Myxococcota bacterium
ACATCCTGGCGAGGGCCACGGCGGGGTCCGGCGCGACCCAAGAGCTTGTCTAGCCACGAAGATGACATGCCGCCTCGGCCCCGCTCCGCTTAGAACCAGGATGTGGATGGATATGTGGTGCGCGCGCAGCCGTCCGGGCGGGTGGTGCACTACGATCTCGAAGAGGTCGGCCACCTCAGCGACCAGGCCGTCGCGGATCGCTCCGTCTCGCATCGCGAGCAGCTCGAGCGGCGCTACCCGGCGCCGGGCTTCGAGGTCGAAGCGGGGCTGTTCAACTCTCGCGAAGCCTTCTTTCACTTTTTTCCGGAGCTCGACGGGCATGAGCCCGGCGATATTCCGGAAACTATGTAGGTAAAGAGCCGATAAGGTCCCCGTGCGCAGCGTCGGAACCCCCACCGCTTCTCCCGTGAACCCTGCCCTTGGTCCGCGCCGTACGCGGGCGGCCTCTCCCGAGCCGGGCTTGGTCGAATCTTGGGTCCAGATGGTCGACCCTCCCGCGCCGGAGCGAGCGCCCGAGGGGGAAGGCTCCCTAGCCGCCGCCGCCGCCCGGCACGACATGGCGGCTCCCCGTCCCTCGACCTCGACCCCCTTCGGTCCCCACTCCTTCCGAGCGGAGACCGGTCATCATCCCAAAACGGCACGCTTTCTCTCCGAGCTGACCCAGCTCGGGATCTCTCGAGAGGTGGTGGCCATCGTCGCCTCGGACCTTCGCCCGGCCGAGAATGAGAAGGCCCTAATGCGAGCTGTCGAAGCTCGCTTCTCGCCCTCCGAGGTCAAGCAGGTCCGGCGCGCGCTCGAGGTCGCCCGACCTGCCCATGCGGGCCAGACGCAGAAACGAAAGAAGGAAAAGGAAGGGCTCGACCATATCCCTTACTTCAACCACTGCCTTCAGGTGGCACGGATGGCGCTCGACCTCGGGGGGAGCGCCCACATGGTGCAGGCTAGCCTCCTGCACGATGTGGTCGAGGATACGCCAGTAGGAATGGCGGACTTGAGACGAGACTTTGCGCCGCCGGTCCTGGACATGGTTCGAGACGTCACCCGCGGAGAGGAAGAGTCCCGTCCGGACTATCTGGACCGAGTCTCCCGGCTCGGGGTCGCCTCATCGAGCCTGAAGGCCCTGGATCGACTCCACAATCTCGTGCGCTCCTTCTCCACGCGGGATCCAGCCTATCTATCTCGCTATCTGGACGAGACCACGAAGGTGTATCGCCCGAAGATGGAAAAGCCCGAGCTCGCGCCCTTGCGTCCCCTCATCGAAAAGCTTCTCGGAGAGATGAAGCGGCTTCGCGAGACCCTCGAGGGCGCTGCGCCCCCCCGGGGCTAACGTCTAAAGAAGCTCTTCACTCGGCGCACGCGCTCGCGGAGCAGTATTGGGAGCCGCCACGCACGTTCGAGCCGGAGCAGCTGGGCGTCGGCGAGGAGGTCGGCGAGGAGCCAGGCGCTGCGGTCGTAGGGGAGCCAGAACGGTTCGGGGTCCGAAGCCCCGTCGATCAGCAGAGCGCGCGGGCGCGTAAAGGTCGAGAGGGCGTGGCGGCTTCCGGCCACCCCGAAGCCGCTGTCCTTGGTGCCGGTCCAGGGAAGCTCGGGGATGGCCCCGGTGAGGGCGTGGTTGTTCACCGTGACCACGCCGCACGACACGCGCTCGGCCAGGCGCTCGGCCCGGGCCGTGTCCCGAGTCCAAAAGCTCGTGGTCAGTCCGTAGCGACCTCGATTGATGCGGCGGATGGCCTCGGTCGGACCGTCCACTCGACACACGGCGAGGACGGGGCCGAAGGTCTCCTCGCGCACCACGTCCATCTCCTCGTCGGCGTGATCGATGAGCGTCGGCTCGTAGCCCAGCCCCTCCCCGGTACGGCGTCCCCCGCTGACCACTTCGCCCCCTTTGGCCCGAGCGTCCTCGACGTGAGCCTCGATGCTCGCCAACTGGGCGGCATGGGCCACCGGGGACACGTCGACCTCGGCCATGGGCCCGGGGCCGGCGCGGAGGCTCGAAAAGGCGTGGGCGAGTCGCGCGACGAGCCGATCCGCGATCCTTCGGTCGGCGTAGACCACCTCGATGGCGCCGCAGGCTTGTCCGGAGTTTTGAAGCGCCCACTGGGTCAGCCCCGCCGTGGTCCGGTCGAGGTCTGCGTCCTCCAGCACCACCGCGGCGTCGTTTCCGCCCATCTCGAGCGAGGCCGGAATGCCCTCCTCGGCGGCGGCCACGGCCACTTTCCGACCCGTGGCGGCGGAGCCGGTGAACACCACGGCGTCGACACCAGATCGGATCAGGGTGGCTCCCGTGGCACCTCCGCCTTGCACGATCCCCACCAGGCCCTGGGGGAGAACCGCCTGGAGATGCTCCAGGAACCAGGCGCTGGATCGTGGGGTGTACTCGGAGGGCTTCACCACTACGCCGTTTCCGGTGAGCAGTGCGGGGTAGACACTCCGGTAGAGCCCCGCGACGGGGAAGTTCCAGGGTGCGATGACCCCCACGACCCCTCGGGGCCGGAGGTCGATGTACGCCTTCTTCCGAGGAAAGGAGAGGGGGTTCAGGCGGATACGCTCGCGGGCAGTGGCGCGCTCCACCACTCGCGCCCAGCCTTTGAGCACCTCGAGAGGCCCGAGCCCCTCCGAAAAGAGTGCGTCGACCTCCAGCTTTCCCATCTCGGTGCGGACCAGATCCACGATTTGGCCACGGTCCTCGAGGAGACTTCGAGCCGCTTTCTCCAGGATCTTTTGCCGATCCGGGAGGGAGCGGCGGGTCCACTCTTCAGCGGCGAGGCGCGAAGAAGCGACCGCATCCGAGACGGCGGCGTCTGAAGTTATGGGCACGGGCTCCCATGGAACGAGGTCCACGGGGCACACTCCGTGGAGCACAGAACCCTCCATAGGGCCGGCTTCGGCGGACATCACCGCCTCTCGACCCTCTTGCGCACACTTTTTCAAGTAGGAATGGGTGACCGCACTCACCCCATCGGTGCCTTGCCTCTTTTCGCTCGAGCTTTCAGCCTAGGATCATGAGCAGCCTTGCCCTTGTCCTCCTCGCCTCACCGCTGTGGACCGGGCAGGCCGAGCCGGGTGCCCCCCGGGTAGCCGGGGCGGACGTACCGACGGCGCCCGCGTCGACCCCTTCCCCGGATGCCCATCGAGCCCTGGAACAAGCTCGGGCCCTGCAACAGGCCGACCTGAGCGGCGGCATGATGAGCGGCGGCTTGGGCATCGAGCGACTCGGCGAAGACTGGTACGCCCGACTGGACCTCGCCCTCGCCTACGACTTCGAGAAGTTCGGGTTCGGGCTTCAGCTGCCGGTACGCTTTCGCATCATTGACGAAGATCCCAAGGCGAACGGCGACCTTCTCGGCGTCGTTCGCGGCGAAGACTGGGATAGCGTCGCCGACGTTCTCAAGCTCATACGGTACGTCTATGTCGGCCAGAAAGACGGAAAGGGCCCGTTCTACGCCCGCATTGGAGCCCTCACCGACCTGAGTTTTGGCCACGGCACCATCGTTCATCGCTACCGGAACGACGTGGACATCAACCGGTGGCGGGTCGGCGTCGCAGGGTCCGTGCGAAGTGGAGCCTTCTCGGTGGAGGGCTTTGTGGGCGACGTCACCCAGCCCTATCTGATGGGGGTCCGGGGGGCCGTGAAACCTCTCGAGCTTCTCCTTGGGTCGGGCCCGCTCCTCGGTCTCGAGGTGGGCACGAGCGTGGTCGTCGACGTGGAGGCCCCTCTGGCGTCCTGCCTGAGCCGCACCGACGCCGCTGGCGAGGATGGCCAGGTCGACCCGTGTATTGACCCGGTCGAGGCCCGAGCCTTTCCCGAGACCGCCACCTTCGAGACCGTGGTGGACGACGAGGGACGACCGCTCGCTGCCGACAGCCGCGCCGCAGCCATCGTCGGCATCGACGTGGGCTGGCCGGTGCTCGACACCGGCCTCCTCTCGATCACCCCATACGTGGATCTCAACAAGCTCACCGCGGTCCAAGACGGATGGGGCCTGCACGCCGGCGTGTGGTGGAAGGTGGCCGCGCCTCTCGCCCTCGACACGCTCGTCGTCGACCTGCGCACCGAGTACCGCGCCGTGTCGCGCGACTACCGGGGGCCCTACGTAAACGCCACCTACGAGATTGAGCGCTACGAGTCTCTTCGCGCCGAACCCACTCGCTTCGGGACCCCGTCGAAGCTCGGCTTTCTGTGCGGAAGCGAACCGGGTGGGGACTGCATGGGGGGCGGGGACCTCCGCCACGGCTTCTTTCTCGAGCTGCTCGCGGGGCTCCCTCAGTGGGTGTTCTTGGGGGGCGAGCTCCTCGACTACACCGGCGACGAGAGCGACGGAACCTTCCGCCTCACCCTTGAAATTCCCGCCCTCGAAGCGGTTCAAGTGCAGGCGAGCTACTTTAGGGTCGGCGTCCGTAACCTCGAGGACCTCTTCGCGATCGACGATCGCTCGGCGGTGCTGGCCCGCGCTCGAGTACCGATACAGACCTTCTTCTCGCTCGATGTGGAGTGGGCCCGAGTTTGGCGCGGGGATCCTCAGGGGGGCTACGAGCCGGTCGACGACTACCGGGTGGGCGTGGGCTTTTCTCTCCCGCTCTAGACCTCTCAAGAGATGCGGGTTTTGGCCGATGACCGGAACAGATGGCTGGACCCGTCACGTCGCAGGTCTCGTCGTTGGCGGTCCTGCTGGTCGACGACAGCCCCACGAATCTGCGCCTGACTGGGGCCATGCTGAAGAGCGTCGGCTGTGAGGTCGTCACCGCGGAGTCCGGCGAGGAAGCCGTAGAGCTCGTTCAGGCTCGCACCCACGACTTCTCCCTCGTTCTGCTGGATTACCAAATGCCCGGGATAGACGGCCCCGAGACGGCGCGGCGGTTGTTCGAGCTGCTGGACGATGTGCCTCCGATTCTCGCCCTGACCGGGGACGTGACCCTGGAGGTTTTCAAAGCCTGCCGCGATGCCGGCATGCGCCTCGTGCTGCGTAAGCCGGTCGAGCGGAGCCACATCGTGGCCATCGTGGAGCGCCTGCGCGCGCTTCAGAATCACGCCTCCCGAGAAAGCTGAGGGGGGCGCGAGCGGGATCGAGCTTGCGCCGGGGAGCCGAGGGCTTCTACCTTCCCGCGCCGTGCCTGCCGAGGCTCCGTCGAAGGTCGCCACGCTCGCCGTGGTGGTTTCGGTGGCAATGGGTTTTCAGGGGGTAGGCTTTTGGCTTCTTCGCGATCGTGGACCGGAGGCTGCGATCTTGAGCGAGGCCGCTCAGCGTCTCCGGGAGCGCTACCGTCCTGGCGATGCCCTCTTCATTCTCCCCGCCTATGCGACCCAGATTCGGGAAGAACTCGGAGACCTCGGCCCCTTAGCGGCGCGAGATCCGCTCCTCGAGGACCTCGAGAGCTGGGACCGGGCCTGGGTGATCTCGAGCTTTGGAGCGGAGGAGAGGGCTCGCACGCGCTTCGAAGCAGCGGGCCACATCCACGTGGAGCGCGTCGCGTTTCCCGGCTTGGTCGTGGATCTCTTCTCGATCGGGGGGCCCCGCGCCGATATCGAATGGCAGGCCGCGGGCGCCGTCCGCGAGCTCGAGGTAGCCCATGTGTATCCGGATGGCCGCAGGATAGCTTGCGAGCGGTGGGTTGAGGGCGCGAAGCCGGGAGGCCCGGGCGGCCGCTGGGTGTGCCCTCACGACAGCGACTGGCTCTACGTGGGCCTCGAATGGCATCGCATGGGCGAGAGGCCTCGGCGCTGTCTCTGGGCCCACCCCCCTCGGGAGGGCCGTCTCGAGCTTCGGTTCCCGGAGGTGCCCCCGGGGACCGTCCTCGCCGGCGCCGGAGGACACACCCTCAACGCGTCTCGGCGAGCCCAAGCGCCCGTCTTTCTCGATGCCCGCTTCGGCGAGCAGGCTACGCAGCGCTTCGTCTTCGAGCTCGAGGACACCTGGCGCCCGTTTCGAATGATCGTCCCCACCTCGACCTCGCCGCGCGCCTTGGTGCTCTCCGTCTCCAGTCCGAACAACGGCGCTAACCACTTCTGCTTCGACGCCACCGTCCGAAGCCCGAGACCGCGGACATGAGGGGCCTCCGATGAGTCCTCAGCGAGACCGCGCCTGGACGGCGGCCGCGGTCGCACTCGCGGTCGTCTACTTCGGGGTCCTCTGGGGCACGGCCGGAGACGTCGGCTACACCCGCGACGAGGGCTACTACTTCAAAGCCGCCGAAGAGTACGCCCGGTGGTGGGGGGTGTTGTTCTCCAGTCGCTTCTTCGAAGCCTTTAGCGACGCCGAGATCATGAAGCATTTCGGCTACAACACCGAACACCCGCCGCTGGTTAAGCTCAGTCTGGGCGCGACCTATCACCTGCTCCACGGAGCCCTCGGGGTGGCGTCTCCCGCCCAAGGCTTCCGCGCCGCGGGCTTTCTCTGGGGCGCCGTCTCGGTGTTCTCGACCTACCTGCTCGGCCGCCGCCTGGCCGGGCCCGAAGTAGGGCTCTTTGCGGCCGGGGCGCTGGCCCTCCTCCCACGCTACTTCTTCGACGCCCACCTGGCGTGCTTCGACGTCGCCATCACCGCCATGTGGACCCTCAGCCTGTGGTCTTTCCATCGCGCGTGGACCTCGCCGCCCGGGGCGCTGTGGCGTCGCTCGCTCGTCGCGGGCGTCATCTTCGGCCTCGCTCTCGCCACCAAGCTCAACGCGCTGTTTCTCCCCTTCGTCTTCGTGGCGCTGTGGTGGGTCGACCCTCGAGACGCCTTGGCGCCACGCCGCGTGCGATCTCCGGGGGGCGGTCCGGACTTCCTGCTTCCTCCCCTACCTATCCCTCTCTTGACTTGCGCCGTCGTGGGGCCCCTCGTGTTCATCGCGACCTGGCCCTACCTATGGCACGATACTTTCAAGCGAATAGGAAAGTATCTCTCCTTTCATCTCCGTCACGAGCACTATCCCATCTCGTACTTTCATGAGCTCCTGGTAGAGCCGCCCTTTCCCATTCACTTTCCCTTCGTGATGACCGGGATTACGGTTCCGGCGCCACTCGTGGTGCTGGGCCTCGTGGGGCTATCTTGGGCGGTCTGGGGGGCGGCGCGCCGTCGCCTCGACGACGCTCTCGTCCTCCTCGCCACGGCCCTTCCGGTGGCGCTCATTGCTCTGCCCAGCTCTCCGATCTTCGGAGGGGTCAAGCACTGGTACAACGCGATGCCGACGGCCTTCATCGCGGCTGGGGTGGTCCTCATCAGTGGGGTGCGAGGGCGGCCCCGGTCGGTGCAGGTCGCCGCTGCGGCGCTGGTGCTGGCGCCCGGTCTGTTTGGGATCGCGGCCAGCCACCCAAACGGCATCGGCTATTACAACGCAGCCGTGGGGGGGTACCGAGGGGGCGCCGAGCTCGGAATGCAGCGGGGGTTCTGGGGGGGGTTGGCCTTCCCGGCCTTTGAGGCTCTGGAGGGGGTGCCGCGGCCCGGCCGCGTGTTCTTCAACCGAGCCAACTACGATAGTTACCGCATGTATCGTCGTGAGGCGCTCATTCCGGACCACCTCGGGTATGCAAACGAGGCTCGAGGCGTCGACGCCGGGCTTGCTTTCGAGCAGCCCGAGCACGGCGAGACCGAAGCGGACATCTGGTCCAACCTGGGGCGCCGTCCGGTGTCCGGGACCTACCAGGACGGGGTGACGCTGACGCAGATCTATATCCGCGGCGCTTCGGACCGCGCCCCGGAGCTGAATGAGCGCGCGCCCGACGGTGGGAACCCAACCTCTCCGTCGGCCCGCTGAAGAGGCGGGGCCGAGGGGCCAGTTGAG
>JBCBRU010000426.1:0-7761 GCA_039819565.1 Myxococcota bacterium
ACCGCGATCGAGACCGCGACCGCGATCGAGACCGCGACCGCGGGAGAGACCGGCGGGGCCGAAGCCGTCGGGAGCGTCATCCTCGACGCCCTCCTCGATCGGTTCCGCGTCCTCCGAAGGAGCGTCGCGGTCACGGTCCCGACGGCTTCGGCCCCGCCGGTCTCTCCCGCGGTCGCGGTCTCGATCGCGGTCGCGGTCTCGATCGCGGTCGCGGTCGCGATCACGGTCGCGGCGAGCCGAGTCCGAGTCGCCACCGATCTCCCCCGGCTCCCGTGCCCGCTGCTCTTCCAGCTGTGCGAAGTAGCCCTTGAGAAGAAACGCAATGACCTCGGTCCCCGCCTCGGTCGCCTTCAGGTGCTCGGCGAGCCGGAGGAAGGAGGTGATTTCGGTGTCCCGCGCCTCCTTGAGGAGCTCTCCGCCTACCCGCTCGGCCTGCATCCGATTGATCTCTTCGAACTCCGGGAGCTCCTTCTTGATGAACTTCACACCGAAGTTTCGCTCGAGCTCGGTGAAGGTCATCTCGTCGCGCCCCGAGACCAAGGAGACTGAAGTCCCTTTTTTTCCAGCCCGACCGGTGCGACCAACGCGGTGGAGAAACACCTCGGTGAATGCAGGGAGCGAATAGTTGATGACGTGCCCAAGGTCCGAGATATCGATGCCTCGGGCGGCAATATCGGTGGCCACGAGGTAGCGAAGCTCGCCGTTCTTCATGCGACGCATAACCCGCTCGCGGTCCTTCTGCGCAAGCTCACCGCTAAGCGCGAGGGCGTGAAGGCCCTGCCGACGGAGGAACGCCGCGATGATGGAAGCATCGTCGCGGGTGTTGCAGAAGATGACCGCGCTCTCGGGTTTTTCGACCTCGAGGACGTAGAGCAGATTTCTAGGCTTGGGCAGGCGATCGTCGGTCTCGTAGCAAATGTTGGTAATGCCCTCGACGGTCAGTTCGTCGCGAGAAATATCGATCTGCACCGGCTCCCGCATCTGCGTCAGCGCCGTCTTTCGGATCTGATCGGGGAGCGTCGCTGAAAAGAGGAAGGTCTGACGTTTCTCCGGCAGCTGCTCGAGGATGGCCGTCACGTCCTCCCAGAATCCCATCGAGAGCATCTCGTCGGCCTCGTCGAGAACCGCGAGGTGCGCGTGCACGAGGCGCAGGGTTCGGCGGCGGATGTGGTCCAGGATTCGCCCCGGGGTCCCCACGACCACGTCGCAACCGGCTTTGAGGGCCTTGAGCTGGGGGTTCATGGCGGTGCCGCCGTACACCGGGAGCACCCGAACCCCTTTCGGATCCCCCAGCTCTGCGATCTCCTCGGAGACCTGCATGGCGAGCTCTCGGGTGGGGCACAGGACCAGAGCCTGAGGGTCTATCCCCTGGCGCTCGACGTCGATCTTCTCGATGAGTGGCAGACCAAAGGCGGTGGTCTTCCCGGTGCCGGTCTTGGACTGCACCATGAGGTCCTGCCCCGACATCGCGGTTTCGAAGACAGTGGCCTGGACGGGGGTGGCGATCTCGTACCCGAGGGCGCGTATCCCCTCTCGCGCGGCGTCCGACAACGGCATATCGTCGAATCGGACGTCCTCCCGGGGGGCGATCTTGCCCTGAACCGGGGAAGTTGAAGTTGCTTCGGTCACCTAGGCGGTATCCGCCGCCCCGGCGGGTCAGTCAACAACCCCGCCGATCCTTCGCAAGTAGGTCTCGCACCGCGGAGGCCGCTCGGGCTTGCTGTGGGCCCAACGCCACCACATCGGTCAGGAGGCCGAGAAGCTCCAGAGCCGCGGCCTCGAGAGGCAGCCCAAGCGCAGCGTGAAGCAACTGGGCCCGCTCCGGATGCATCTGCTCGAAGCGCCGGAACGGGTCGAGGTCGTCGGAAGCCTCCGGCACCGCCGACGACTCGAGCCCGCGTACCAAGGTCACGAGCCGCTCGACCGCTAGGCCGTGGACGAATCGATGGGCGCTGATCCGCTCGCCTCGACGATGCCGAGCCACGCCAACCAGAAGGTGTGTCAAGGCCTGCCCAAAAAGCCACTCGGGGTCCGGAGGGGAGGCGCGGCGGGCCGGATCGGCCGTCGCCGCTACCGCACCGGCCACCTCCTCGTCCCCTATCAGCACCAAGTAGTGGTTTGCGCGGGCCACCGCGAGCTCCTCCATCGAAAAGACTGCAAGTTCGACCAAATGACCGTCGTCGTACACGACCTTCACACCGTGCTCGGTTTCCCGGAAGGCAAAGACTTGGCGCTCCGCCTCAGGCAGCCAAGATGTATCGTTGCGAAAGCGCTCCTGCGCACCCGTGGCGACCACCAACCAGAGGTCGTGGTCCGAGTACGGGTCGGGGGCTCTCTCGCCAGCGGTCGACCCCAGCGCCACCAACCCCCGCACGGAAGGTTCCGGGCGCAGGCGCGCCGTCACCGCCTTAGTGAACTCGAGAAAGTCCTCGGAGTTCATTCGAGCGGATCTCCCGACGGCAGCGCGAGACGACGCCCGTCGTCCAGCTCGATCCCCGTCGCCCCCGCGGGTGCAACCGGAACCCAAGCCAGGAGCCCCTCGGCGTGGTCGAGCGGAATCGGAACCAGCTCGTCCTTGGCGACCACCCCTCCGCCATCGTCGAGGAAGAAGATCGGCCGCCCCGTCTCCCCAGGGAAACGCGGAACGGTCACCGGAGACTCCCAATGCACATGCCCGTCAGGGGCGAGATACATAGCGCGGACCCATCGCAGGGAACTCTCGACCTCCGGAAAACCATTGACGAAGGCATAGCGGTTCGCCAGTGCGCGATAGTTATAGTCGCTGATCCAGTCGTTGCCGCAGTAACCCATGAAGTCGTTGGCGGACTCCGGATCTATGAGCGAATCGCGTAGAATATCATATCCCCAGACCCCAATTCCGCCGCCAGCATAGGGAAACCCCGGATCGGGGTTCCCCGCCCCGCCACAGGGCGCGTGGGACCGTCCTCCGGCGTGGCCCAGCTCGTGAGCGGCGGTCCGCACGGAGCTGAAACCGGTGTTGCCCAATCCAATCGCCCCGCGTCGGCTGCTGTCTGCGGCGTTGGGCACAGGTCCCAATCCCGCCGTCCCGGACCAGCCTCCCCCGGCCGAGGGACGGAGGATGCCATAGTAGTAAACGGACGCTTGCGGCGCGTCCTGAGCGCGTACCGAGAGGAGCCGACTCAGCACCGGCCCCCAGGTGCTCGAAGCCCCGGTGACGACAACGTCGAGGTCGACCGGCTCCCGCACGGAGATGAGGACCTCCTCGACGGGGAACATCCCCATCAAGACCTCCCGATAGCGCTCGAGTTGCGCGTCCGAAGTGTCAGGGAGGCGGCCGCTTCCGTCCCCGTTGTAGCGAAAGGGTACAAGCCGCACCTCGAGCGTTCCCACCTTCCGGGCCGCGAAGGACTCCGTGCCTGCCTCGGGTGCGCGGGCCCGAGAAGTGTCCTGTCCAACCCCGGAGCAAGCCTCTGGACCTCGGAGGGCCACCGACCAGCGCGTCTCAGGGCCCAGCGCGTCCGCCGCCAGAGGGAACTCGAACGTGGTTCCCCGCGCGGACTCTCTCGACGCGATAGCGATCTCTCGGGTCTGCCGACGCACCACTCCTGCGCTTCCGTCCCCGGCATCTAGAGTGAGCTCCGCCGTGATGGACGACTGAAAGTACCCGGGCTGGGGCTCGACGAAGACGCGTAGGAGACCGGCCCGGTTCTCTACAACGGGGACGTCGGAAACCATGTCGAGACCGTTACTCCATACGGGGACCTTTACGCTCTGGTATAGGGCGACCTCTGTGACGGCTAGGTTCGGCGCGAGGTCCGGTTCCGAACCGGCGCTGAACGCTTCGTAGGCACACTCAGAGGCTTGAAGCGGCCCCGTGGCCGTGCCCCCCTCCACAGGAGCGCTCCAGAAGCCGATGGCCCCGCTCGGGCCGATCGCGTCGACCTCAATAACGAAATCGCGGACCGCGCAGACCCCTTCCAGGCAAAGCTCTCCTCGGGCGATGTAGCGCCCTGGGGCCCGGATGGGTTCGCCGGTACTGATCAATGCGGCGTCCCCCCCCGCCGTCGACCCCTGGAGCAGGTCCGCGTGGCGGTCGCAGGCGGCCGGCTCCGAAGTAAAGACGAAGCGGCCGCGCGCGCTCCCGTCTGCGTCACAAACCGCGCCGAAAGTAGCGGATCCGCCGCCGAAGGGATTGAACTCGGGACCGCCGAGTTGACCCGACGGGGGTGGGTCGGAGGGATTCTGTGACCGCTGACCGGAGCTCAGGTCTCCGATGCTGCCCTCACAGGCAGCGAAGAGAAGAAGAGGCGCCAGGGACAGGGGACGGGGCAGCACCCGGGGAGACTAGGGAGGGACCGACGTTCCGGGCAACGTTCGTTATCTATCGGCGGCGTCCACGACCTCCGCGAGGAACCGACGCATGGCTGCCCAAGAGCGTCGGTCTGCCCCCTCGTCGTAGACGGTGCCGAAGGATGGATCCTGAGCGGCGGGGTTCGTGAAGGAGTGGACGACCCCGGGATAAGCGTGGAGTTCCCAATCGCCCCCCACGCGCTTCATCTCGGCGGCGAACTGTCCCACGTCCTCCGGCGGAGCCATGGGGTCGTCCTGTCCGTGAAGGATGAGCATCCGCCCCTGCGGACGGGTGGCGAGCGGCTCTCCCAGCTTGAGCAAACCGTGAAAGCTGACCGCGCCCCGCAGCGACAGACCCATTCGCGCCATCAGCAGCGCGCACGAACCCCCAAAACAATATCCAATAACGGCCATACGAGCGGGATCGACCCCGTCCAGGCCGGCCACGGCCTCCAGCGACGCCGCCAATCGAGCCCGAAGCTTGGACGGGTCTTGGGTCAGCTCGCCCATGAGCGCCGCGCTCTCTTCCTTGTTCGCGCCTCGACGGCCCACGCCGTAGACATCGATGGCGGCTCCGACGTACCCGAGCTCTGCAAGGGCGTCAGCCTTGCCCTCCTCGAAAGCGGAACGCCCCCCCCAAGCGTGCGCGATCAGAACTGCGGGGCGCAGCCTGTCGGAGGTCTCGGGTCGGACGACGTGAGCGTCGAAGAGGTCGTCGCCGACCTGATACGGGTGCACGTGGGAAGCCATGCCCCCATCGTGCTTCCGGTCGAACGCCACGTCTATCCGGAGCGCCATTCCGCGGTCCGGTCTGGTAGAAGGTCTTCGATGCGCGTCACCCTCGTTCTTTTCGCTGTCGGCATGGCCGCGGCCTGCGATGACGACGTTATTCGGCAGCTTCCCCCGGCTCAGCTCCAGGTGGATGTGCTGCCTCAACAGGCGGCGGCGCAGGTCGACATCCTGTGGGTGATCGACAACTCCGAATCGATGGTCGACGAGCAGGACGCCCTCGCCCAGAACTTTGATCGGTTCATCACGGGCCTGACCACCTGCCAAGGCACGGGGGTGGAGGACGACGTCTGCGACTTCGACACCAAGACCTGTCGAAGCTCGGGCGAGTCTTGTAACCCTCCCGACTATCACATCGGGGTCATCTCGACGGACACGCGGTCCGACTTTGACAGTGGTCGCCTCCGCCGCGTTGGAGTGTGCACCACCGCGGCCGGCGCCTCGCCCAACGGAAACCTCTTTCGGTACTGCTTGGGCGTCGACTCGGACTGCGTGCACGATGCCGCAGATCCGAGCTCGGATCCGGCCAACGGGACTTGCGACATGAGTCAGTCCCTCTCTTTCGTCACGGCTACCACGCCGGGCGCTGCGAGTGCTTTCGCGCGAGCGGTCCGCGTGGGCACCGCGGGCAACGTTCGAGAGACCGGTATCGAGGCGGCCGCGGCCGCACTAGGGCGGGATACGGACCGAAACACAGGGCAGTTCATCCCCGCTCCCTCTGAGAACGACGGGTTTCTACGCGCCAACGCCTCGCTCTTCGTCATCTTCGTATCGGACGAAGATGACAGCTCCTTCGGAGAGCCGGCCTACTTCTACCGCGCCTTCGAGACCATCAAGGGCGCGGGCAACGAAGGTCTCGTTTCGATTTCGGCCATCGTCGGAGATCCCGATGCGGACGGCGAGACAGGAACCCTGCCGGGTGGGTGTGAGGTGCCGGCCCCAATGCTCGATGAGCCCCCCCTGTCGACCGCGGCCGCCGGAACCCGCTACGTGGCCCTCGCTATGTACACCCGTGGGCTCTCGCCGGAGTTCCGCGCTTGCGATCTTCGTCGACTCGGTTGCGGCGACAACCAGACCTGCCAAGTCCCCGTGGAGGACCTTCCGGGCGTCTGCGTTCCCGCCGGCACCTGCGCCTCGGATGCTGACTGCGGGACCTTCTCCTGCGCCGGCGGAGGCTGCCTAGCCTGCGTAGAGGGTCAATGCACGGCCCTTCCTGAGTCGTTCCTCGAGCTGTTGGAGCAAAACGGAGTGTTCGGCTCCATTTGCAACCCGGACTACGGCAACGTTCTTAGGGCCCTCGGCTTCGAGGCGGCCGGCCTGTCGCGAAAGTTCGAGCTTACCCTTGACCCGAACTGCGTGGGAGAGGCCGTCAAGTGCTGCGCGGCGGACATCGCGGATGACCAGTGCAGCGTCGAGGCCGTGATGTGCGTTCGTGTAGACGGTCAACCGGTGCCCAACTCCCGCGCGGACGGATGGATCTTCGACGCCGGGAGTCGGGCCGTGTTCTTCGACGGCCGCTTCGTCCCCCCCCCGCAGTCCGAGGTTTCCATCAGCTACCGACCCATCGCCCAGGGCAACCTCGCCGCGTGCCTTGACCGCCTCGAGTAGGTCTCTTGACCTCCCTCAAGCGCCGGTCTTTCCTCCGCCCCATGCGTCGGCTGGTGGCTCTCGCGTCTGTCCTCGGAGCGGGCTGCACCGTGTTCCCGAACGACGCTCGCGAACTCGGCAGTCTCCCCTTCTCGGACGACTTCGACCGTCCCTCGCTGGGGGAGCTCTGGAGACCTACAGGCGGCCACTGGGCCATCCAAGATGGCTCCGTCTTCACCTCCGGCGCCCAGAATCAGCCGCTCTTTCTCGAGATTCCGCTCCCCGCCGACTTTGTGATGGAGGTCGACGTCACCAGCCTCACGCGCGACGTAGATTGCAAGATCGAGCTCATGACGGACGGCCGAAAACACCAGTCTGGATACATCTTCATCCTTGGCGGGTGGAAAAACACGATCTCCGCGATCGCCAGGCTCGACGAGCACGGCCGAGACCGCCGAGAGCGCCGTCCCACCGGGATGACGGGAGAGAAGACGTACCGGTGGCGCATCGAAAAGAAGGGGGGAGAGATTCAATGGCTGATCGACGGCGAGCCCTACCTCAACTTCTCAGACCGCGCTCCATTGGATGGGCCCGGCCATGATCGCCTCGCATTCTCGAACTGGCTGAACCAGGTCAAGTACGACAATCTCCGCATTTGGCCCTACGACCTGGCCCCCCGCTAAGCATGGAAGACCTTCGCGACTGGCTCGAGCGCCAGCTTACTTCCTTTGACGAAGCCCTTTTGGGCAAGCTGGGGGGCTTGGTGGTGCTGCTCCTCGTTATGGGGGTAGCCCACCTGGTGGCTCGCCGCGGCATTCTGCGGGCGCTCTACTATCTCGCCGAAAGAACTCCTACGAAGCTCGACGACTATCTCGTCAATCGAAAGGTCTTTCGGCGCATGGCCTGGTTGGCTCCCCTGCTCGTCGCCTACTACGGCGTAGAGGGGGTGGGTTCGAGGACACTCAGTCTCGTGGTCCAGCGATTCGTCACTTCCGGCATCGTGGGCATGATGTTCCTCACCGTAGGGGGAGCCCTCTCCGCACTCCACGACAT
>JBCBRU010000427.1:0-7733 GCA_039819565.1 Myxococcota bacterium
CGTCGGCAAGATCAAGACGGCGCTCTTCGGAGGAGAGGGGCTGTTCTACGCGACGTTGCGAGGCCCGGGCCGGGTCTGGCTGCAGAGTCTCCCACCATGCCGAGGACGGAGCCTTCGCCCTGGCGACTTCCGCCCGCGGCGGGGGCAGCGCGGATGACCCGGTTGGCGAGGCGCGAGAGCGGGAGACTCTGCAGCCAGACCCGGCCCGGGCCTCGCAACGTCGCGTAGAACAGCCCCTCTCCTCCGAAGAGCGCCGTCTTGATCTTGCCGACGTACTCGATGTCGAAGTCCACGCTCGGGGTGAAAGCAACGACACAGCCGGTGTCGACCCGGAGGGTCTCTCCGGCGGCCAGGTCCCGGCTCGCGAGGGTACCGCCCGCGTGCACGAAGACCAGTCCGTCCCCTTCGAGTTTTTGGAGGATGAAGCCCTCGCCCCCGAACAGGCCGGTTCCCATCCGCTTGGTGAAGGCGATCCCGAGCGACACTCCCCGTGCCGCGCAGACGAAGCTGTCCTTCTGGCAATGGAGAATCCCGCCCACCGTGGACAAATCGACGGGGATGATCTTACCGGGATAGGGTGCTGCGAAGGCTACCTTGCGCTTATCGTTGGCGCCGTTGTGAAAGACGGTGGTGAAGAGACTCTCGCCGGTCACGAGTCGTTTCCCGGCTCCCAACAGGCTCCCGAAGAACCCGCCGCCAGAGCTGGACCCGTCCCCGAAGACGGTCTCCATCTGAATCCCGTCCTCCATGAGCATCATCGCCCCCGCCTCGCCTACGGCTGCCTCTCCGGGGTCGAGCTCCACCTCGACGTACTGCATGTCATCCCCGAAGATCTCGTAGTCCACGACGTCCATTGCCATGGGGGTAGCCTTAACCACGGATGCGCTCTCGGCAACGACCCGGCTTTTCGGATCCGGGGTGGATCGATGTAGTCTCCGCGGAGCCATGCACCGTACCGGCCCTCGCCTCGCGGCGCTCACCTTCGTCCTCGCCGGCGCCTGCGGGGGGGAAGACATCCCCCCCACCTGCCTCGAGACCATCACCTGCGCGCTGCAGATCGAATCCGGCGCCGACCAGTCGATCCGGGTGGGACTGCCCTTTCAGCAGATGCTGAGCGTCCGCGTCTTGGACGCCAACCTGCTCCCCGCCGCCGCCATCGACGTGGCCTGGCGCGCCGTGCAGGGGGGAGGCGCGGTGTCCGCGAACAGCGTCCCCACCACCGCCGACGGCATCTCCTCCGTCAGCGTCACCGCCGGCAGCGTGGCTGGACCGCAGATCTTCGAGGCTGCCCTCTCCACCGGCGCGTCGGTGTCCTTCGCCCTCGTCGCAGACGCCGACGTTCCCTCGGAGCTCGCCATCACCGCCGGCGAGACGCAGACGGGCGCGGCCGGGGCGCCCCTCCCCATGCCCCTGCAGGTTCAGGTCACGGACCGCTTTGGGAACGGGGTGGAGATGGCCTCGGTGGTTTGGGCCGCCACCGCCGGCTCGGGCACCGTGGAGCCTGCCAATACCCTCACCGACGCGATGGGCTTTGCCCAGGCAACCGCCACGGTGGGTCAGCGACCGGGCTTGAACATCTTCCGAGCTCGCGCAGAAGGGGTCTCGGGAGGCACCGTCAACTTCCAGATCGAGGCCGGACCCGGCCCCTCATCCATTCTCGAGAGGGTCTCCGGAGACGGACAGGCGGGCATCCCCGGGCAGCGCGTGGGCGACCCTTTCGTGGTGCGAGTCACGGATAGATTCGGGAACCCCGTGGAGGGAGAGACCGTCAACTTCTCCGTCTTTTCTGGTGCGGGAGCCAAAGTGGACGTCGAGAGTGCCCAAACCGACCCGATGGGAGAGGCTTCGTCTCAAGGCACCCTCGGCCCGACCCCCGGTGACTATCAGTTCGCGGCCGAGTCGGGGACTCTGAGTGGATCCCCGCAGACCTTCCGCGCCACCGCCGTCCCTCCCATCTGTAGTGCCGACGCGTGGTGCTGGCAGAGCCCGCTCCCCCAGGGCAACACCATCTTCAGCGCCTGGGCGGAGTCGGAGACCCGAGTGTGGGCGGTCGGTACCGGAGGCACGATTCTCCGGCTCAACGGGGTGGCCTGGGAGAGCACTCCGAGCGGGACGCAAGCTAATCTGCGGAGCATACACGGCGCCGGAACCCGAGCGGTGGCGGTCGGCGACGGCGGAGTCATCACCCTCTGGAACGGGAGCGCGTGGGCGACCACTCCTGGGGCCGGCACGGATCTCAATGGGGTGTGGATGGCGAGCGACACCCGCGGCTTTGCGGTCGGCGACGGGGGCACCATCGTCGCCTTCGACGGCGCCGCCTGGATCCCGCAGACCTCACCCACCCTCGAAAACCTCACCTCGGTCTTCGGATTCTCCGATCAAGAGGTCTTTGCCGCCGGCGAGCGGGGCACGGTGCTTCGCTACGACGGGGCGACGTGGCAGCCCCTCGCCTTCCCCCTCACCACGGATCTGAACGGGGTCTGGGGGGCGTCGAGCGATGCGATGTGGTTCGTCGGGGACCAGGACAGCATCTTCCTCTGGGACGGGACCGATTTTCAGACGATCGCGGGCTCGTCCCCCCAACCGCTCCTCGGAGTTTGGGGGCGAAGCGCCGACGAGATTTACGCCTTCGGCAACGCCGGCCGGGTGCGGCGCTTCGACGGCGCGCGGTGGCGCCTGCAGAGCACCCCCACCGGGGCGGTGCTCTTCGGCATGACCGCGGTCGGCGAACAGGCCCTGGCGGTGGGCGAGGACGGCGTCTTCTTGAGGCTGAGCGGCGTCACCTGGCGACTCGAGGCGCCTCGGCGCCTGCGCCCCCTGCAGGGCATCTGGGGAACCAGCCCTACCAACGCCTGGGCCGTCGGAGGCAGCTCGGCGGTGATGGGCAGCGGCGTCATCCTTCGTTGGGACGGCCAGGCCTGGAGCGAGGTGGAGGATGTGGCCACCGCGGAGCTCCTGGCCGTAACCGGAACCTCAGCGGAGGACATCTGGGCGGTCGGACAGTCCGGGGTCATCGCTCGCTGGGACGGGACCCAGTGGAGGAGTCTGGTGAGCCCGGTGATCGAGGCCCTCAACGCGGTCTGGCCACTCTCGGCCAACGACGCCTTCGCAGTGGGCGACGGCGGAAACATCCTGCGCTGGGACGGCACACGTTGGTCGACCATGACGAGCACCGTCGAGGTTCGACTCACCGGCGTGTACGGAGCCGCTCCCGACGAGGTCTGGGCGGTGGGCGAGGGCAGCAGCGAGCCTGGAGCCCCTCCCGGCACCCTCCTTCGCTTCGATGGCGCCACCTGGAGCGAGGTGCGGCGCCCGGCCGAGTCCTTCTTCCAAGGCATTCGGGGCATCGGGCGAGACGTCATCTACGCCTGGGGTACGTCCGGAACCATCGTGCGCTACGATGGGGCCAACTGGGTGCCGATGACGACCGGCACCACCGAAACCATCTTTGCGGTGTGGCCCTTCTCTCGCACCGAAGCCGTGGCGGTGGGAGAAAACGGCACCATCCTCACGCGGACGAGCAGCACCGCCTTCACCGCCGACGCCAGCGGGACATCCAAAGAGCTGTTCGGGGTGTGGGGGGCTTCGACGGCCGACATCTGGGTCGTCGGCGACAGCTCCACGATCCTTCGTCGGAAGCCGTAGGAGAGGCGCCCCGGGAACCTGTCCCGGGGCGGACGGGCCTCAGCCCATCTGGCCCTTGATGACCCGATAGCCGGCCAACAGAACCAGTGCGCCCGCGACCGCGGTGCCGATGCTGGGAAGTGAGAGGCCACCCGTCTGGGTGGCGATGCCGAGGAGGCCGCCGAGGTAGCCACCGAGGAAGGAACCGGCAATGCCGATCCCGATCGTGACGAACATGCCGCCCGGGTCCTTGCCAGGCATGATGAACTTGGCGAGAGCGCCGGCGACGAGACCGAGAATGAGCCAGATAACGAGATTGACCATATTTTGAGTGCTCCTTGCGGGCGATTCCCGCCCGTCGATCACGACTCGAGCGTGCCGCTCGAGTCGCGTACGGACTAACACGGCTCAGCTCGAGCCGCGATCCGAGGGATTTCCACTTAGACGGAAGCTCATCAGCTGTATTCGGGCTGGCCGGCAGACGGTCACATCGTGAACGGCTACGGTGTGGGACAGCTCGATGACGTATGAACAGTGTCACCTGCACGCCGTACCGTTTCGCGTCGCCATGATGCCCCGCATGCGCAGTCTGGTTCCGTATGTGGCCGCTCTGGCCGCCTCGGCATGCCTTTCCGACGAGCGGTTTGATTTCGCCGATGGAGGCCCCCCGGTGCTCTCGGTGGGCCCCCCTCCCACGGACCGCGACGCCGGACAGCCACTGCCGGATGGGGGCTCGGCCCTGCCCGACGTTGGCGGACCTCCGGATTTGGGAGGTCCAGACGCTGGAGATCCCCTCCAGACGATCGTCCCTGCGCCGTTGAGTACCCTCTCTGTAACGTCGCGATGTACAGACCTCGCGTCCGGAGAGCAGGCCGTCTCGGCCAGCCCGGAAGGCTACCTTTGGCTGGTAGGCGACGCTTCTGGGAACGGACGGCCCGTCCGCGTCCTGGACGGGTGGGACGAGGGTCCACCCCAGAGCTGGTCCGTTGGGTTTACCCAGCTCGACCATCTCCGCGCCGAGAGCGCCACCGTCGCCTCGGTGATCGCGGACGGCGGGGTGTGGTCGCTGCGTGAAGGCCGCCGCGTCTCCGTGGCCGCCCCCTTCACGCCCGGACCGGATGCCACCACCTGCGGCTCTCTGTCCGAAAACGCCTTCGTCCTCCAAGACGGACGGCTCTTCGAGCGCACCGGCACCAGCTGGGTCGAGTGGACCGGCCTCGGCAGCTTGCTGACCGTCGACACCGCCCTCCTCGGACGCGACGGCGCCTGCCGCACGGGCGGCGACACCCTTCTTCTTAGCACTGGCTCCCTCGAGGTTTGGGCGCTGACCAACACCGCCGCTACCCGCACCGTGGCCATGACCGGGGCGAGCCAGGTCGTTCTTCGGGACGCCCAGCTACTCGTGCTCCAAAACGGAGAGCTGGTTTATGACCCGGTCAACCGGGGGCGGTGGCAGCTCGCCGCCGGTCCGATCGACGACCTCGCGGCGGCGGGCAGCTACGCCTGGCTCCGGGCCGGCAACGAGCTCGTGCGCTTCGACGGCTCGACCTTTCTCTCGGCGGGCACCCTAGGGCCGGACGCTCAGCTTTTGCCCTTCGCTGCGGGAGGGGTTTGGGCCATCGAGGGCGGGCGCGCCTGCGCCATCACCCCTGAGAGCATGATCCGGGTCACCGGCGTAGCTCCGGGGCAGACCGTTACGGAGGCGGTGGTGCCGCTGCGAGCCCGCGCGGCCGATGCCACCGAGGCGGTGCGATTGACCGTCGCCGGCACCGAGGTGGCGCCGATCGGCAACGAGAACGGCTGGCTACGTTTCGCCCCCACCCTGGCTGCGGGCTGGACGACGCTCAACCTGAGCGGCGACAACGGCAGCGTCCGTTCCGTCGAGCTGCGGCTCGAAGGGATGCTCCCGCCCCCCGCCCTGAGCTGGGCCACCGACGTGCAGCCGGTCTACGCAGCGCACTGCGCCGGCTCCGCCTGCCACGTCGCCGACAGTACGTCGGGGACCACCAACCTTGATTCTTTCGCGAACTGGGTGGCGCGCTCTGCGGCCATTCAGAATCGCGTCGTTGTGACGGGGGATATGCCCCCGTCGGCCTCCAGAGGCCCCACATGGGGACCGGAGACGGTTCGGACGATCGCCGATTGGATCGCCGGAGGGATGAGACCATGAAGAGTTCAGTCTTTCGGAGCGGGGCGGCCCTGCTCCTGGCTTTGGGTGCGCCCGCGTGCTTCACCGATGGAGGTGAGGACAGCGGAGTCGGCCCCGGGACCGGGGGTACGCCAGGGGTGACGCCCGGCACGCCGGGTACGCCCAACCCTGGCCTTCCGAATCCCGGGACCCCGAACCCCACGATGCCCATCGGCTCCAACCCGGCCGGCCCGGCCGTGGACTGCGAGATCGACGAGCTGTCCGGCCCCTCAGTGTATGGGGCCAAGGTCAAGACGCTCCTCACCGGTCTGCCCCTAACCTCCGACGAGCTGGCCACGCTGAACGCCGACGCAGGTCAGCTCGAGAGCCTGACCGACACGTGGATGAACACCCCCGAGTTCCGCGACGTGCTCGGGCGCTTCTTTCAGAGCGCCTTTCAGCAGGACCAGACGGACCTCGACGGCGTGCCGCAGATGCTCCGCCGCAACAACATCAACTGGGGCCGCTTCACCGGCCCCAACGAGAACGTCAGCGAGCTGTTCCTCCAAAACCTTCGGGAGAGCTTCGCCCGCACCGCTCTCAGCATCGTCGAGAACGGTCAGCCTTGGACCGACGTGCTCACCACCGACACCTTCGAGATGACCACCGCCATGGTCGTCTTCCACGCCTTCCTCGAGGGGCGGTACGTGAATGACCGCAACCAGGTTCGGCAGCGCCCGATGCCCGAGGTGGGCAACTTCACTTTGTATCGGAACCGGGCCGACGCTCCGCCCGCGTCCGAATCCCTGGATCCGTCGCACGCCAACTTCCTGCACTTCTACGTGCCGGACTTCGAGGACCTGTGTCTGCCCAACAACCAGAACACCTTCGAGGTGGCGCACAACGCCTTCAACGGCAACGACGAGCACTTCTTCCTCTTCGGTATGCTCGTCGGAAAGCCGGACCGAGCTATCAACCGAGCCGTCAACAACTCCTGCCGTTCGGGTAACGGACGCATTGCCCCTCTCTTCTCCCGTTCAGACTTCACGGATTGGCGGACGGTGCGACTGCGACCCGCCCGCAACGACGAGGAGACCGCGCGATTCTATGACCTCGGAGCCATGCGGGGCGTCACCGAGCTTGCGGTCCGCACCGAGCGCGTGGGCTTCTTCACCACCCTCGGCTTCATGACGGTCTGGCCCACCAACGAGGACAACCAGTCCCGGGTGACCTTGAACCAGACCCTCATCGCGGCCCTCGGGGAGAGCTTCGACGGGCAGACGGTCACCGACTTCTCACCGCCGAACTTGGATGCCGAGCACTCGGCCCCCGGCACCGCCTGTTACGGCTGCCACCAGACTCTGGATCCGATGCGGGAGTTCTTCACCGCTTCCTACTCATACAGCTACGGCATCCAGGACAACGAAGACACCATGGCGGGGCTAAGTCCGCAGTTCGTCTTTCGAGGCATGAACGAGACCGGGTTGGGGATGAGCGACCTGGCGGGTATTATCGCGCGGCATCCGGACTTCCCGAAGGCTTGGGTCCAGAAGATGTGCTACTTCGCCAACGCGGCCCCCTGCCCCGAGAGCGATGACAGCTTCCAGACCGTAGTGAACAACTTCGCCAGCAACCTGGACTTCAAGAGGATGCTGGCCGAGCTGCTCACCTCGACCCTCGTGACCAACGACGCCTGTATCGAGGGCGGCACGGGCCATCAGCGTTCGATCACTCGCCGAGACCTGCTGTGTACAGAGCTGTCCAACCGCCTCGGCGTGGACAACATCTGCGGCGTGGGCTTGGTCAACAGCCGGCGCAGCAACATCCAGCGCGAGGTGGCCGCAGCCGCGGTCTCCATCCCGCAGGACACCTACGCCCGGGGCGAGCCTGAGCCTATCGTCATCACCCAGACCGGTCTCTTCACCCGAGCCACCCGTGAGGTGATGTGCACGGTGGTGGCCGAGCGAGCCTTCAACGCCGC
>JBCBRU010000428.1:0-7706 GCA_039819565.1 Myxococcota bacterium
AGACTTCGATCCGGAGGCTTTCGTGGACGGCCTCTTCGGCGAAGACTGAGGGGTCGCGAGGTCAGGACGGGCTCGCGCTCGGGAGGAGCGATTGCTAAGGTCTGGGGGTGGGCAGCCGATCCACCAACGTCCCGACCGAGCCTCGTTCGGTGAGCATCGAGGTCCTCGGACAGAGGTTCAACGTCGTCTCGGACGCCGAAGAGGCTCGGGTGCGGGAGGTGGCCGCCCTCCTGAACGAACGCATCGAGACGGTGCGGGAGCGCTTTCGACGCGCTCAGCCAGACCGCCTCGCGCTCATGGCCGCCCTCAACCTGGCCGAAGAGCTTCTCGAGGAGAAGGCACGTGGTGAGCAGCTTCGACGAAAAGTTCGCGAGCGCTCCGTCCGCCTCCTCGCTTCGATCGATGCCGTCAGCCGCGACTTGGACGCGCGGCTCTCGACCCGAGCCCCCGACCCTCTCGAGGAGGACACCGGGGAAGCTTTGGGGCCGGATGACGGTTCAACGACCCCCCTGCCTGGTTCGTGATGAGGAGATGCACATAAGCTCGTGAACCGATGCGATTCCCCTTGGGAGACGTTCCTCTCGGCCTCGCGCGGACTGCCGCTAAACTGGGCAGAGGCAGGGCGTCGAGACACGTCACCCACCTGCCGAGGCAGGTTCCGACCGCATCACCTCACACGGCCAAGGCGGGGACCTTTCTATCCCCTCCCCGATGACCCTTCCCCCTAAGCGTACCCTCCGCCGATCCCTGAAGGCGGCCCGGGCGGCCCTCACGCCGGAGCGGCGGGCTCCGCTCGAGGCGCGGGTGGCTGCGCATCTCAGAAGCTGGATCCTCGACCCCGGGACCACGGTGGCCGTCTATGCCGCCCTCCCCGCCGAGCTGAGTCTCGACGACTGGATCGAGAGCCCCGGCGCAGCTCTGCGCTTCGCCTATCCTCGGGTGACCGGTCCGAGCCTGACCTTCTCGGAGGTTTCACGAGAGAGCCTGGTGCCGGGGGCTAAGGGCATCCTCGAACCGAACTCTGACGCCGCTCTCACCCCCCTGACGTCGATCGACGCCTTCATGGTTCCGGGCCTCGGGTTCACCCCGGACGGCCGCCGCCTCGGCTATGGCGGGGGGTTCTACGACCGAATCCTCGCGGACCACCCCCGCGCGCTGCGCATCGGGGTGGCTTTCGAGCTTCAGGTGGTGCCGGAGATCCCGATCGAGCCGCACGACGCGCAGATGGACGGCGTGGTCACCGAACGAGGTTGGCGATGGGTCCGCCGCGAACTTCCGCGACCATGAGCGGCCGAGCCCCTCGGACGGAGCGCTCACGCGCGGCTTGTCAGGCGTGAGCCATCGAGGCATCGACCGTCCATCATGCCCGGGACCATCCCGCCTCCCGACGCCCAGCTCGAGGTCCTCACTCGCGGCGTCGTCGACCTGAACCCGCGAGAAGACGTCGAAGGCCGGCTCCGCGACAGCTACGAAAAGCAGCGCCCCCTTCGCGTCAAGGTCGGCTTCGATCCCACGGCTCCGGACATCCATCTCGGACACACGGTCGTGATCGAGAAGATGGCCCAGTTTCAGCGGCTCGGGCACGAAGTCATCTTTCTCGTGGGCGACTACACGGCGCGCATCGGGGATCCCACCGGGCGAAACTCGCTGCGACCTCCTCTGACCGACGAAGAGATCGAGGCCAACGCGGCGACCTACGCGGAACAGTGCTTCAAGATCCTAGACCGGGATCTCACGCGTATCGAGTTCAACGGGAAGTGGCTCTCGAAGCTGTCCTTCGCCGATGTCATCCAGCTTGCGGCTCGATACAACGTCGGTCGCATGCTCGAGCGCCGCGATTTCCGTCAACGCTTCGACGAAGGGCGACAGATCGCGCTGCACGAGTTTCTTTATCCCCTGATGCAAGCCTACGACTCAGTGGCCCTGGAGGCCGACTTCGAGCTCGGAGGTCACGATCAGATCTTCAACCTCAACGTGGGACGCCACATCATGCAGTCCTACGGCCAGCGCCCCCAGATCGTGCTCACCACCGGCCTTCTCGTGGGCCTCGACGGCACCGACAAGATGTCGAAGTCGAAGGGAAACCACATCGGCATCACCGAGAAGCCGGAAGACATGTTTGGGAAGATCATGAGCATCAGCGACGATCTGATGCGGGCCTGGTACCCGATGCTCCTCGAGGACACCCCTCCCGAAGTCGAGAGCGACCCCCTCGGAGCCAAGAAGAGTCTTGCCCAGGCGATGGTGGAGCGGTTTCACGACGCCGCCGCCGCCCACCGGGTGCGGGAGTGGTGGGACGCGGGACGGCCCGCCACGGACGTCGAAGACGTCTCGGTGGAGGCCGGCCCCTTGTTCGCGGTGGTGGCCGGAGCCGGGATGGCCAAATCGAACGGGGATGCGCGGAGAAAAATTCAGCAGGGGGGCGTGTCCCTCGAGGGAGAGCGCCGCGACGACCCCCATTTCGCCGTGGAGCCCGGCACCTATCTGTTGAGGGTCGGCAAGAAGAACGTGAAGAAGGTCACGGTTCGCTGAAAGTTGCGATCACTTCAGGCGGCTGAGGTGTCGTCTCGAAGCGGGATGATGAGGATGCCGCGGTCCGCGTCGGGCTCCGACTGCGCGTCCGGAGCGTCGCCAAGGTCCTCGTCGTGGAGCGGAAGGTGAAGGCGCGCGCGCTCTCCCTCTTCTCGTGTGCGTTCGTCTCGCTTGATCGAGTCGATGATGTAGCTGTCGAGCATGCGCTGCCTCCGGCCGGTAAGCGTCACCAACTGTACCGTGCTTACGTGCGAAGGGGCGTAAAGGCTTCCGGCCTCTTCCCCGTGGTCTCCCTCACACTCTCGCTTTCGCACGTGACGCATACCTTTCAGTGTGCATGCGTTCGGCCGGGGTGACAGGATTTTCTCCGAACCGCTTCTGGGCCGGCCTCAAGTGCGAAATTATGACTCGCTCGGGCAAAAACCGTCGAATCCTCAGCGAAACCACCACCGGAAGATTCTTCTTTGCGTGCCTCATCTTGACCGGGGGTTGCGCACCGACCGGACGCTACTTGGGACGGCTCGGGGACGGCCCTGCCTACGTCAACCGAGGCTACGGTGTGGTCGCCCCGGTCGGAGGGCTCGGGGCCCGGTGGTGGGCCTTCGACCCCGAGCACCCTGAGCGGGGCCCTCGCGCCGTGGCGCCGGTGCGCCGAAACGACCGCATCGACCTCGACGGGGACGGCATGCTTCGCCTCGACGAGATCACCCCGCGCTACGAGCCGAGCTTCCGGATGCTCTCCAAAACGTCGTCAGCGGCCCGCATCGAGCTCGAGGTCCACATCCTCAGTGAGCCGGAAGCCTCGAAGGTCACCCTCCGGGGGCTTTTGGACAGCGAACTTCGCAGCCGCGCCGCTCGGCCCGAGACGGCGCGAGACGCGATCGACGGGGTGCAGAGCTGGGCCCTTCCCCTGGGCCGGACCGCGCTCGTGGGTTTCCTGCCTGCCCTGCGATCGGGCCCGGGGGCCCTGGCCTTGGCCCTGGTGGAGCAACCGGGCTTCGAAGCGGAAGACGGTCTGGTCCGGCGCCAGGTCGTGAGGGTGATGCTCTGGGCGCCCCAGCTGGCCGACCCTTGGCTCGCCGACCACCGGGCCTTCGTCACCTCGATGCTCGCAAGTCCGTCTGCCGGTGCGTCGACCCGCAGCGAACGCTGGTGAAGAATCTCGGGCACCGCCGCAACTTCAGGGGCGAATCGTGGTTACCGAGGAAGAGGACGTGGCACTCGACGACGACGCCGAAACGATGGCGCGGTTCGTTGGAACCCGCGATCGGAGACTCTTCACGATGCTTTTCGAAAAGTACGAACGCCCCATGTTCGCGCACGTACTCCGGTTCGTAAGGAATCGGGCCACCGCCGAGGAGCTGACGCAGGAGGTCTTCGTGCGGGTCTATACGACCAAGCGCTATCGCCCGGAGCACCCCTTCCGCGCCTGGATTTATCGGGTGGCCACCAACGTGTGTCTCAATGAGCTCCGTCGAGGCCGCCACGGGGCCATCCACGAGTCGCTGGATGCAACCCCGGATGAGGCTTCCCCGGGCCGGGAACTCCCCTCGACCGAGGCGGGGCCCGATGACGCGCTGGCGGGAGAGCGTCTCGCGGCGCGCGTCAGTGACCGTCTGGACCGCCTTCCGCCCAAGCAACGCGCCGCCTTCCTCATGGTGCGGCACGACGGGCTCACCCATGAAGAGATCGCGACCGCCCTCGACACCTCGGTGTCCGCGGTCAAGTCGCTGGTCCACCGAGCCCTGGACGCGCTGCGACGCGAAGTCGAGGCGGCCACGGTGGAACCGGCACGAGAGGAGGTCGCCTCGTGAGAGAGACCAAAGACACGGACCCTCGCGAGGTCGAGGTGCTGGAGGCAGCGCTCGACGGTTCGCCTGAGCGCATCGCTCGGCTTCTTCGCGAACACCCGGAACACGAGGAACGCCTGAAGGCCGTGGCGCAAGCCCTTGCGGTCGTGGACGCGCTCCCGAAGCCCCCTTCACCGGAGCTCAGACCCCGCCTCTGGGCTCGGCTCGAACAGGAAGACGCGCGTCGACGACGATGGCGGTTCCTCCCCGAGACGCCGCCCTGGGGCCTTGCCCTCGGCGCCGTGGCGGTCGCTGCGTTACTGTTCGTGACCGTGGGCGGTCCGCGAGAGCCGAGAGAGCCCCTGGAGGGTACGGCCCTCGCGGTTCGCGTCGAGAGCCTCGAGATCGTGGAGGAACGCGAACTCTACGAAAACCTGGAGCTCATCGAGCATCTCGACGTCCTCGAGGATCTCGCCGTGATCGCGGCCCTTCCGGAGGAGCGGGGATGATGACCTCCAAGGTGCGTCGGGCGCGAGGTCTCGCGCTCGGACTGGCGGTGTCTCTGGCGCCCCACGCCGCGCGCGCCGAGGAGACCCTCACCACGACCACCACGACCACCACGACGGCTACCGTGAGCCCCGAAGTCCTCGAACTCGCGCGTGACCTCACGCTGCTCGAGAACATGGACATGCTCGATGACCTGCAGCTTCTGGAGCTGCTCCCCCTGCTGGAGACGGATGATGATCGCTGAACGAATCCTCCTCCCGCTCGCTGTGGTGGCCGCATCGTCCGCCGCGTGGGCGGCCGAACCCGAGCCCTCAGCCGCGGCCGTCGAGCGCGTGCGGTCCATGACCCCGGAGCAGCGGGCGCAGCTGAAAGCACGCCTCGACCGTTTCCGGGCGCTCCCGCCGGCGGAACGAGCACGGTTGCGAGAGGCGGCGCAGAACCTGGAGCGGATGAGCCCCCGCGACCGAGCTCGTCTCGTCGAAGCCCGCCAGCGACTCGAGCGCATGTCCCCTCGTCAGCAAGCTCGAGTGCGGCAAAACTTCCGGCGTTTTCAGGAGCTGTCCGCGCCTGAGCGCCAGAGACTGCAGCAACAGATCCAGCGCCTGCGCCGACTCCCCCCGACGGAGCGGGACGCTCTGCTTCGTAAAATCGAGCGCTGGCGCCGGATGAGCCCCGAACAGCGTCGAGCGGTTCGACAGCGGTTTCAGAGACGGCGCTAGCTGGCCGTGGCCGATGACTCCTAAGAGGAGGTCGAGGCGGCAGCAGGCTCCCCCGCCCTCTCGGATCGGGTCCGAGTAAATACCAAGAAAGCCATCGCCGGTCGTTTGCTGCTCTCCCGCATCGCGAACTGCATCCCGTCAAAGGTCCAGCCCGCCTGGGTCCAAGTATTGAGGGCCTCCTCGAGAGCGTCGTCGGTGACGGTCGAGACCTCGACGACTTTGTACTCGGAGCTCACTCTTCCGGCTCCAGGGCCCAGGGGGTCACCACGAGCCGGGCCCCCGCGCGCTGAAGAGCACCATGCACGGCCGAAGCCACCTCCTCGGCGGAGGCCGCCCCGCTACGAGCGGTCATCTCGAGAACCTTGGCCTCTTGATCCGAGAGTCGGGCGACCAGCGGCAGTTGGTGTTCCTCGGCGAGGTCTCGCAATACATCTTGCGCAAGCAGACTGGGTTGCACACCGAGGAGATCCGCTCCCTCGCTGACGTCCACCTCGGCCTGACGCAGGATGGCCCCAGGGTCGAGAGGATCCAGCAGATCCGCCGCCTTGTCCGCCGTCGCCGGCCGGAGCTCCGCGAACGGCGAGTGGAGATCCGCGGAAAAGGAGAGGATAGCGATCCGATCGAGATCCGCCTCGTCGAGCGCCTCCCGAAGCGCCCCAACCCCCCCGTCCACGAGCCCCCGCAAACCGATGACGTCGACCCCTGCCTCTCCGAGGGTGATGCCGGACTTCCCAAGGGCCTCGTGGGCGGTCTCGGCATCGATGAGGCCATCCGTCAGGGCCCCGGGACGCCCCGACCGATGAAAAACGGCGAGGTCGAGCTCCGCGAAGAGGGCCAGCTCTGGCGCCGCCGCCCGAGCCGCATGGACGGCCTGCACCAGGGGCGCATCGGAGCGCCACGCCTCGGTGCCTTCGGAGTCTCGGCGCCGCGCCGTGGGCGCGAGATAGACGGCGGCGTGCCCTCGCTCCACGGCCTGCTCAGCCAGCCGCTCCGCCGCCCGACCTGGATCTTCGACCGGCACCCGAAGATACGGAACGAGCTCGTCCGGACGGGTGCGCACACTGCGAACCAACCTGCGCAACGCCGGCCGGCGCGTCATGCGCCGAACCCGAACCCACGGATACTCCACGAAGGTGAACTACGTCGCCCCGCCCGAAAAAACGACACCAAACAACAGACTTGGAAAGCCTGGGGCCTCACCCAAGCCCAACATCCCCCGTCCGTCCTCAGCGACGACGGCCACCCCAAACAGCAAGCGAGGGCGAACGCATTCAGGCGCCACTCTCCCGAGCCACCAGAGCGTGCACCAAGTCCGCCGCGGACGCGGTTTCGGGCATGACGTCCACGCGAATCCCCCGCTCCGCCGCGCGGGCCGCGGCCACCGGGCCGATGACGCCCACCACCGAGGCTTCCAGACATCGTCGCGCCTCAGCCTCGCCGAGCCTCTCGAGGAAGCAATCGAGGGTCCGTCCGGACATGAAGGTCAGGATGTCTCCCGGGGCCGGGCGGTCTGCCACCGGCCCCTCGAGGCAGGCGATGCGATAGGTCTCGAGGTCCTCGACCAAAGCCCCACGCGCGGCCAGCTCCGTGAGAAGCGCCCGCCGTCCTTCCGGGGCGCGGGGAAATAGGAAGCGGCGACCCTCGAGCCGCTCGCCCGCTCCGAGAGCGTCCAAGAGGGCCCTCACCAGCCCCTCCGCCCGACGCACGTCGGCCACTTCCGCGACCTGAAAGTGCTCCGCAAACCGGCTTGCAGATAGGCGTTCGGCGGTCGCGGCCCCCACGCAGGCCGCGGGGGCCGGCCGCGGCGGCGACGGAAAAGACAAGAAGGGCTCGACCGCGGACGTAGACCCCACCAGCACCCGATCGAAGGTCGAAACGCGACCCCAGATCTCGGCGAGCACCCGGGGGTCAGCGTGATGAACGCGATGAATGCAGGGGATAAAGCGAACGCGCGCGCCCAGGGCGACGAGGGGCGCCGCGAGCCGCTCCGCGTCTTCGGGGCTTCGGGTGATCCAGACCGTGCGGCCGGCCAGGCTCACCCCGTGGCCTGAGGTTGTTTGAGCGCGTCGAGGAAGCCTCTGAAGTAGGGATCCGTCTCGCCAAAGCCTTGCTCGGACAGGGGGCCAAAGAGATCCTCGACGCGCTCAAACAACCTCAG
>JBCBRU010000429.1:0-7683 GCA_039819565.1 Myxococcota bacterium
ATGGCGTCGGCGTCGTCCCAGTCCTCGGCGGGTGTCACTCCTTCGCAATCCATGTCCGCGCTCATCGCCCCCGCCATGGCGTCGGCGTCGTCACAGTCCATGGCGGTAGGAACACCGTCGCAATCCATGTCGGCGCTGCGTGCTCCCAACATGGCGTTGCTGTCGTCGCAGTCGTCCGCGGCCGCGACCCCGTCATCGTCCGCGTCGGTGGGGCCGTCTTCGATGCACCGATTCTCGGTCTGAGAGAAGATCTGCCCCGGCGAGCACGTGGGGTCTTCATCGTCGCCGCAAGCCACGAGGGCGACGGCCAATAAGCCGAGAACGAGAGGGCGCAAGTTGACGGACATATCGTATCCATACCGTCGACAAGGACGGCGCTCAACCGGCCCCCCGACTTTCCCTGGGGGTCAGGGTCGTCTACGGTCCCCATGGCTCAGCCCCACATGCGGACCTTCGTCGCTATCTCTTTTCTGTTGCTCTCGAACGTCGCCTCCGCGGAGAACCCGCGGGTTCATGGCTACCGATTCGGGGACGGCCTGACGGTGTCGCGAGAGGGCCGATACCGGCTGAATCTGTCGGGATACGTCCAGCCCTCCCTCGAGGTTCAGGACTATCTGGGTAGCGGACCTGAAGGACTCAATCCCCGGTTTCGTCTCCGGCGACTGCGACTGCGATTGGTCGGTGACGCACCGCAGCAGAAGCTCTCTTTTCGGCTTCATGTCGACCTCAGCGGTTCGAGCGAAGTTGGAGACGAGGCCAGCAACTTTCTCTTGGATGCCTTCGTGGCCTTTCGTCCCACTCGAACATTGCGCATCGTATTCGGCCAGCGGACGACCTATACCGATAATCGCGAGCTGTTCATTCGCTCCCACGCTCTTCAGTTCGTCGAACGTAGTCGGGTCACTTCGGCCTTTTCGGCCATCCGAGAGGTTGGTCTTTTCGTCGATGACAGGATCCGCATCGGAGAGACCTCTCACTATCTGCGGCCGTACCTGGTCATCACCAACGGCGACGGACCGAATACGTTCTCGGCAGATCACGGGGGCCTCAAATTCGGCGGCCGCGTCGACTATCTGCCCTTCGGCCTCTTCTACGACCGGGGGCAGTTCCGAGAGGTCGACCTGGTCCGAGAACTCGTCCCGCGTCTCGTGGTCGGCGTCGCCTATAGCTACAACTTCGGCGTCAGTAGCCGCCGGGGCCGCGGAAGCGGTGAGATCATCTATCTGAACGACCAGGGCGAAGAGAGCCTCCCGGACTTTGGGAAGTTCGGACTAGACTTCATGTTCAAGTATCGGGGCTTCTCGATACTCGGGGAGTTCAACTGGACCCACGCACGGGTGCCGGACGACATTACACAGCGGGTTCGAAACGACGGGAGCATCGCCACCACCTTTACCGGCGGGGTAGACGCCTTCGTACGGGGCCGGATGATGCTCGGCCGCGGCTACAACCTGCAGCTGGGATATATCTTCGACTCCGACACCTCAGTCGACCTTCGCTACACACATTTAGACGCCGACGAGAACTCGTTCCTGAACAACGGAACCTTCTACAACCGTCCTAACTACTACACTCTAGGCCTTAGTCAGTACTTTACGAACCGTTACGGATTCAAGGTACAGGCGTCCTTGACCTTCGTCGACACGAACCCCGGGACCAACGACTTCTTCAGCCAACCGACCGACGGTGACGAACTCATCGGTCGCTTCATGAGCACCCTCGCTTTTTGACGCTATGTATCGCTCGGTCGCTCCCGCAGTGCTCGCCCCGCTTCTGTCGTGCGCGCCTTTCATACCCCAAACGAAGGGCATTACTGAGCAATTCTTCCTCGATCCCGACGTCGAGCTCACCACCCCGGCGTTCCGTAAGAGCTCCGGTTTCACCCGTCACGGAGAGCTCGTCGCCTACCTCGAAGAACTACGGGCGCGGGGGAAGGGTCGGGTGGAGGTAGAGTCGGTGGGTGCGTCCCAACAAGGACGCGACATCCCGATGGTCCTCCTGGGCGGCACGTCCACGACTTCAAAGCCGCTGCGAGTATGGTTTCAGGGAGGTCTCCACGGGAACGAGCCCGCGAGCTCTGAGGGTCTTCTCGAGCTCCTCCGAGCTCTGGTGGACGGACCCGACGCCGCTGAGCTCCTGGCTGAGATTCGCCTCGCCGTCGTGCCCGTCGCCAACGTGGATGGGTACGAGGTCCAGCGGCGAACGGCGGTCAACGGGCTGGACCTCAACCGAGATCAAACCAAGCTCCTGGCCCCTGAGACGCGTCTCCTCAAGCGGGCCTTCAATCGATTCCGGCCCCACGTAGCCATCGACTTTCACGAGTACCGACCCTATCGCCGCGATTTCGTGCGCTTCGGCCGCCGGGGCATCACTCAGATCTACGACGTGATGTTCCTCTACTCCGGGAATCTCAACGTCCCCGAGGCCCTGCGGAGGTTCATCCGCGAGATCTATGTCGCCAAGGCCGCAGAGGCGGTGGAGAGCCGAGGGCTTCGCCAGCACGATTACATCACGACCCGAGATATCTACGGGGAGACTCACTTCAACCGGGGCTCGACCAACGCGCGCTCGAGCGCGACCTCCTTCGCCCTCGCCAATACGGTGGCGGCTCTCGTCGAGGTACGGGGTGTGGGCCTCGATCGCGCCGCCTTCAAACGGAGGGTGATGACGACCTACTGGGTCGCCCGGAGCTTCCTCGACACGGCGGCGCGCGAACGCGAAGCCACCCGAGAAACCCTCCAGCTGAGCGCGAGCCCGACCCCCTCGGTGGTGGTGAGAAGCCGGCGGGCGCCGGAGCACGCCCGGATCCGCGCCATCGACGTGGCGGATGAAAAGGAGATCGAGCTCGACGTCCGCGTACGAAACGCACTGGCTTCGAAGCCTGTCCTGCAGCGGGCTCGGCCCTATGCCTACGTCCTCAAGCCGGACGCAGCGCCAGAAGTCCAGCGCCTCGAAGTCTTGGGGCTGTCCGTGGCTCGCCTGAGCAAGGACCGGAGCCTGACCGCTCAGGCCTTCCGCGTCGTCGAGCACACGCGCGCACCCTACCGGCAGGAGGGGGTGCGACGTCAGGACGTTCGCACTGAGCTTTTTGAAGCGGAGGTCGACTTTCCCGCGGGAAGCTTCGTGGTGCGGATGGACCAGCCGCGTGCCCCTCTCGCGGCCGAAACCCTCGAGCCCGAGATGGACAACAGCTTCGTCGCCTGGGGCGTGCAAGAGACCTCTGAGGGAGCTGTGCTCCCGGTGTATCGGGTCATGAGCCCGTTCGACATCGACTGAGAGATGGAGGAGATGATGATCACGGCCATACTAGCTCTCACGATCGGTTCGGAGGTGGCGTCGGTGGGCTCGACCCGAGCCCCTACGACCCGAGCCCCCGAAGCCGTCAATCAAGCGCGCTTCGAGCTGGGACAAGGGCTCCGATTCCGTTTCGACGAGGGCCGTCACTCGATCGCACTCGGAGGCTTCATCCAACCCTTCATTGGACTGGATGCTCGGAATGGCGACTCGGATCCCGACCTCTTTCTGAACTCACGCCGAAGCCACCTCTACTTGGAGGGCTCCTTCTTCGACGGGCGCATCGACTACTTCTTTCAGGGCGATTTCAGCCGTACGGCTCCCTTGCTCGATGCATGGCTCGGCTACAACGCCGGTTCCTGGCTCTCGGTCTCGATCGGGCAGCGCCAGAATCTGTCCCAAAACCGAGAGATGTTGCACATGGAGTCTCAGCTCAGCTTCGTGGACAGGAGTCTCCTCAGCCGCACTTTCTCGGAGTCCGGCCGGGAGCTCGGCGCCTTCGTGGTGGCAAGCATCGAGCTTGGTCCCATGCTCATCCGTCCTCAGGGTTCAGCCACGTCGGGAGACGGCCGAAACTCATTCGGGGTCGACTCGCGAGATCGAGACCTGGGGGGCTTGAAATGGGGCGGGCGCCTGGATGTCCTCCCTTTTGGTGACTTCTCACCCGGCAACCGACGCGGGGTGGTCGACCTCGTTCACGAGCCGAGACTCAAGATCGTGGTGGGGGCCGCAGGGAGCTACAACGACGGTGCCAGTCATGAGAAGGGCGCCGGACACGGCGACTTCGCGCTCTTCAACGCCGACGGAGCGCTCCAGCTGCCCGACTATGTGCAGCTCTACGCCGACCTTCTCGCCAAGTATCGGGGCTTCTCTCTCCTCGTGGAAGGGGCCAACGCCACCGCCACCTCGCTGCAGGGCAGCTTTACAAATGAAGCAGGAACTACACCCCTGTTTGCCACCGAGATCAGTGACCTCCTCGTGCTCGGAAACGCCTTCAATGCCCAGATCGGCTACTTCTTCGGGTTTGGACTCGGAGTGGACGTCCGCTACACCCGCCTCTTCGGTGAATTTGACGACCGGCCGTCGGCACTGCTCCTGGATACCACGGGCTACGGAGCGGGAGCGGCGCTATACTTGATGGAGCAGGCCTTCAAGGCTCAGTTCAACTACGAGCGCGTCGAACGACGAGGCGCTGAGCCCCTCAACCGCGTAGCCCTTCTCATCCAAGTCATCATCTGAATCGCTCGGCCGGGTGGATGCCAAGAACAGCTCACCTCGAGGTAGACCGGGTCAGCGAAAGAGGAGGTCGGCCGCCCTGAGGCTCATCAGCCGTGCGTCGTGACCGACCCCCGGGGTCACCTCTAAGTTCCAGCTCGAAGGCTGCCCTTCGTCGCGAGCGACCTCCTCGCTGCGCCGAAAGAAGAATTGCCCCCGTTCGAAGCGGTGCTGTCCTTGAGCGTCCGCCTCCGGGGTGTGTCGGAGCCCGGCGCTGCCGGGATCCGTATCTTCATCCCCCAGGAGCACCGTAAGACTTCGACCGAACCAGAGCGAGGAGGTCGAGGCCACCGGAGCCCCGCCGAGACCGTAGGGAAAGGCCACCGAAGAATCGGGGACCGTGTACCATCCCGCATTGGCAGCCACGATGCGGCGAGCCCTGGAGGCGGGCACGAAGTAGATAAAGCGGTGGGCAAACTGTGCTCCGCCCGAGTGACCAAAGAGCTCGTAGGTTTCGACGGTGCTCGAGAGCCTTCGCTTGGCCTCGTCGAAGAGGGGCTCAAGGTAGGAGAAGCTCCACTCGCGCTGGGGCTTCGGGGCGGCTCCGCCGGGCTCGTTCCCATTGTCGAAGACGTTGCCCAGGATGTAGCCGGAGCCCCCGGGGAAGGTGGCTTCGTCGAAACGGGGCGCTAGGATCACCAAGCCGAACTGATCGGCTTTGGGGATCCAGTTGTCGCGCATGCCGCGCGCGTTTCGATTCGCCCCGTGCAGCGCGAACACGATGGGCGTCGAGGGCATGACGTCCCGCGGGACGTAATAGAAGACGTCTATCGGCCGTACGACGGCGGTACTCTGGAAGCGAAAGGCCCCAGCCCCTTCGAGGGGCGCGGTCAGATCTACGGGCTCCGAGAGATTCGAGTCACACGCTCCCAAACCCGTAGCCAACGCGAGGGGGATTCCGAGGCGAAGCACGCGCCACCATACCGCGTCTTGGAAGCCCCGCGCTCGTGGGTTCCGGGGCCGAGCCGCGTCTTCCGTCGAGGATCATGCTCAACCTATTTTCTTCGAATCAGCAGATCCCGCAGCCGTCGTCGCGGAGGGGGCTTGGTGTCCGTCGAAAGGGCGTTGTCGAGGGCGCGCACGGCGCTCTCTTCTTCGGGCGATGAGGCCGCGGTAGCCCTCACCGAGGAGCTGGACGCGGCCTTCGCTGGACCGTTCGGAGCGGCCGAGCGGTCGGAGGACGGACGGCTCTCCGGAGGGTTCTTTCCGAGATCGGTGAGAGCGTGACGATACTTGTAGCTCCCGGGATCGAAGACGAGGGCCAGTTGGAGGTGCCTACGCGCCGAGGTGACATCTCCCGCGGAGGCTTCCGCCATCGCCAGCGAGTAGAGACCTTCGGCCTTCCGAGCCAGCGATGGATCTCGGCGAGGGCTGGTAGGGCCTCGCGGCCGCGGAGCGAGAACGCCCTCATCCGAGGTGGAGGGCTTCGTTCGGGGGCGCTTTTTGGTGGGCGGACCCCCCGCCCGCGGGGCGGCCTCAGGTCGGGGCCGGGAGGAAGGCTGAGCTTGACGCTTCGTGGAGGGCTCGGAGGACTGAGGACGCGCCCGAGCCTCCGCGGTCTCGGCCTTTCGAGGGCGGGCCTCCACGGCCTCGGACCCTCGAGAGCGAGCCTTCACCGTAGTGGACCCTCGCGAGTGAGCCTCGACGGTCTTGGCCCCTCGAGAGGGAGTCTCCCACGTCTGGACCCCGCGGGAGGGCGCCTCCACGGGCCTCGGCCGCGTGGGCGGGCGGGAGGCCGAGTCTCGTTCGGACGACCGCGCCTGCGCGCGCGAACCCGTCTTCTTGGGCGCGTCCGGCTCCAGCGGAACCAGCAAAGAGGGGTCCAGAACGGGCAACGGGGTGGGAGTCACCGCGCGGGCCGGTCGGGGGGAGCGACGCGGCGGGGCGCGGAAGGGTCGTACGGGCGTTTCCGTCGACCATTGAGGGGGCGCCGTCGGGACCGGCGCCGAGGGAGGCGGAAGAGGGGCCGAGGCTTTTCGGCGCGGCGGCCGCGGCCCGGGCTCTGACACGGGAACCAGGGGTTTGGCTGCGTCAGAGCCCATCTGAGGGAGCGGGCGGCTCGGCGCCCGGATCGCGGGTCGCGTCCTACCCCCGGACGGGGCCTGGCTCTCGGCTGCCGGCGGCGGGACCGATGGTGGGCGGGACGACGGCTGAGCCGCCGCCATCGGGGCCTGAGCTCGGTCGAGCTCCGAACCAGGTCTCGAACCGGAAGAGGAAACCGTCGGGTCACTCGGCGCCTCGAGGTCCGAGACGAGATCGAGGCTCGGCGGAGGATCATCCACCAAGGCAAAGATCTCGATGCCCTCGAAGTCATCCGGACCCTCGGGCGGTTCGGCGACGGGTAACGGGATGAAGAGATCCCGGGTGAGAGCATCTTCGCCCTCGAGATCCGCGACGAGGGCGCTATGGGCCTCGGAGGGAGGCGAAGGGGGCTCGGCCAGCACCGGACGAGAGGGGGCTGCAAGCTCGCTCGACCGAGGGCTCGGGGGCGGATCGGCAAGGACGAGATCCGCATGAAGCGGAACGAGAGGCGAACGAGAATCCCCTTCGCCGCGGCGATATCCCATCTTTGACTGGATCGAGCCCATGAACCGCCAGGGTCCCCTCTCCTTCGTTCATGAGTATCAACGTTATCCTCGGACGCACAATAGGCGCGTGACCCCGACGCCCACCGACCGGTGGCCCAAGGACGCCGTGGAGAGTCCCAAGCTCCGAAGACATGCCCTGATTTCGGCCGCAGCGGCCGGGTTCGTCTCCGTCGTTCCGGGGACGAAGGCGCGCCCGAAACAACACGGGCTTTGCCCGTGTGGACCCCCTGATCCACTCACCCCGCAAGCCAAAGGTCATTCACGGCCCGTCGACATGCGACGCGCCTAGACACGTCGTCGGTCCGGCCGTGCCTAAAGACACCGCCGCCTCGCCTCCAGGTCATTCACGGCCCGTCGATATGCGACGCGCCTAGACACGTCGTCGGTCCGGCCGTGCCTAAGGGCACCGCCGCCTCTCCTCCAGGTCATTCACGGCCCGTCGATATGCGACGCGCCTAGACACGTCGTCGGTCCGGCCGTGCCTAAAGGCACCGCCGACTCTCCTCCAGGCGCGCAGTGAGGCGAA
>JBCBRU010000430.1:0-7681 GCA_039819565.1 Myxococcota bacterium
CGAGACTTGGGCAAACACCCCAAAGTCACGCTGGTCGAGCGCAACGAAGGCGGCTTCGGAATTCTCTGAGGAAGACCGGCGGAAAGCGAAGCGGAGCGCCGGTTCGCGATCGCGAACCGGTACCTGTCTTCCTCAGAGAATTCCGAAGCCGCCTTCGTTGCGCTCGACCAGCGTGACTTTGGGGTGTTTGCCCAAGTCTCGCTCCACGACCTCGACGCGGTCCCGGGGGATGCGGACGAGGAGCATCACTTCGTCCTCGTGGTCCGTGCGCATGCGGCGGCGGATGCTGCCCCCGGCCGCGCCCATGAGGGTGCGCGCGTCGTCTTCGGGCATCCCTCGCTCAAACTTCACCATGATCTCTACATTCTCGCTCGGCAACGGTTCGAACTCCTTCAGCTGCGTCTGGAAGCGCTCGGGAGCGCCGTTTTCTTCCAGCCCCTCCGCGGTGGCCTCGAAGCTCGAGAATCCGGGCTGAAGCCCACGCTTCGTGCGACGGGCGATCCAGGCCACGGCGCCGACCGGTTCAGGGTCCTTCGCAGCCTCTCCCTCCTCGGGCGGGGGGGGAAGAATCTGCGGGCGCACGCGTCGCTGCTCGTAGCCGCCGAAAAAACCGTCGAGCTGTTCGAGCTGTTTTCCGCTCAGATCGAAGACGAGCCCGAAGGCTTCGCCGTCGTCGGCCTCGGCCAGGTTGGGAAGCCCTTCGCGTGCGTCCTTCATGTTCGGCTTGTCGAAGGCCAGGCGAAAGCCGCCGAGGATGGCTGGACCCCGAACGGTGCTCGGACCGATCCGGTCAAACATCCGGCCTTGCAGGGTGTCAGGCCCGTACATGAACACCAGGGGCATCGGGACGCATCGTGACACGGGTAGCGCCACGGCACGACTCCTGATTGCATCGGGCATGGCCAACGCCGAGCTCCACCGGGAGTCCCTGTTCGTTCGCTCCTGCTTCCGGCAGCCCGTTCCTCGCACTCCGGTTTGGGTCATGCGCCAAGCCGGTCGCTACCTGCCCGAGTACCGCGAGGTTCGCGCCAAGAACACCTTCCTCCAGCTCTGCAAGACCCCGGAGCTCGCGGCTGAGGTGACGATGCAACCTATCCGTCGCTTCGAGCTCGATGCGGCGATCATCTTCAGCGACATTCTCGTGCCCGTGGAAGCCATGGGCGTGCCCCTGGACTTCAACCCCGGCCCCGTTCTCGGGAGCAAGGTAGCCAACGCTGAGGATGTGGCTCGGCTCAGCATCCCCGACCCCACGAAGGACATGCCCTTCGTCGCCGGCGCGATTCGGACCTTCACCGAGGCCATGCCCGCCATCCCCCTCATCGGGTTCGCGGGAGCTCCCTTTACCCTCGCCGCCTACGCCATCGAGGGTGGGGGGTCGAAGAACTTCGCGGAGACCAAGAAGTTTCTCTTCTCTCAGCCCAAGGTGGCCCGCGAGCTCCTCGGCAAGCTCACCGAAACGGTGGGGGCCCATCTCGAGGCTCAGGTCGAAGCGGGCTGTTGCGCCGTACAGATCTTCGACTCTTGGGCAGGCCAGCTTTCGCGCGACGACTACCTGGACTACGCGCTTCCCTACACCGTGACCCTGGTCGAGCGCCTTAAAAAGAAGGGCGTGCCGGTCATCGTGTTCGCCAAAGGGGTGCACTCCTGCCTCGAGGAACTCTCCCAGATCGGGGCGGACGTGCTCGGCATGGACTGGACGTTGCCCCTCAACGTGGCCGGCGAGCGGACGGGGGGGCGCGTGGCCCTCCAAGGGAACCTCGACCCCTGTGAGCTTCTCGGCACCCCCGAGCGCATCGAGCGCCAAGTGCAACGCGTGTTGACGGAAGGGGCGGGCCTCCCCGGGCACGTGTTCAACCTCGGCCACGGGATCTTACCGATGACTCCCCCCGAGCACATGGAAGTGCTCGTCGAAGCCGTCAAGCGGATGGGCGTGCGCAGGGAGCAAGCGGCGTGGGAGGCAAGCGAGGTCCAGGCGTGAGCCGGCAGGTCGCCATTCTCGGCGGGGGCATCTCCGGCCTGGCCACCGCGGAGGCGCTGGAGCGTCGCGCCGAGGCGGCGGGCACGCCCCTTCGAGTCACCGTCCTGGAGGAGGGGGACACCCCGGGCGGCAAAATCCAGAGCTACGAGAAGCACGGTTTCGTGGTCGAGACGGGGCCCCACGGCTTCTTGGACAAAGAGCCGAAGATGTTCGAGCTCATCGACCGGCTCGGACTGCGCGACGAGCTGGTCCCCGCGAACGTCGCTTCGGCCCGGCGCTTCGTGGCCCGGGCCGGCAAGCTCCGCGAGCTCCCCCACTCGCCGCTGCACGCGATCTGGTCGGACATTCTCCCCCTCAGCGGGAAGCTACGCATCGCCCTCGAGCCCTTCATGTCCGGCCCCACCGACCACGAGGAATCGGTGCGCGCCTTCGCGGCGCGGCGCATCGGCCCCCAAGCGGCGGATGTGCTCGTCGACGCCATGGTTACCGGGATCTACGGCGGGGACCCGAATCGGCTCAGCCTCGCCTCCGCGTTTCCGCGTATGTTCGAGCTCGAGCGCGACCACGGGAGCCTCTTCAAGGCCCAGTTTGCCGTGGCCAAGCAGCGTCGTGCCGAGCGGGCGCTGGCTGCCGGGAACGGAGCGGTCGTACCCGCCCAGTCGGGGACGGGGGCGCCGGTCGGCACCCTCCATTCCTTTCGCCGGGGGCTGGGCACCCTCACTCGTGCGCTGGCGGCTCGTGTCAACGTGAGCTGCGAGTCTTCTGTTCAAGCCTTGGAGGCGCAGGAAGGAAAATGGCGGGTCCGCACCTCCGGCGAGACCCTCGAGGTCGACGCCGTCGTCTCGACGGTCCCTTCCTTCGTGGCTCAGGAGCTCGTCGGCCCCCACGCCCCCGCCATCGCGGAGAGCATCGGAGCGATTCACTACGCGCCATGTTCAGTGGTCGTGCAGGCCTTCAAGCAAGAAGATGTCGCGCGCAGCACCGACGGCTTTGGCTTTCTCATCCCGGGCCGCGAGAAGCGCGATCTTCTCGGCTCGATCTGGGCCTCTACCGTGTTTCCCGTGCACGCGCCGGAGGGGCAAGTCATGTTTCGCTCCATGCTGGGCGGGCGTCGTCGCCCAGAGCTCGGTCGAGCCTCTCCGGAGGAGCTGGCCGGTCGCGCCCGCCAAGAGCTCGAACGTTGGATGGGGCTGCGAGCGGGGGCCGAGCCGGTCCTCGAAGAGGTCATTCCGTGGCCGCAGGCCATCCCGCAGTACGAGATGGGGCACGCCTCACGCGTGGAAGCGGCGGACGAGGTGGAGCGGGCCTTGCCGGGACTCTTCCTGAGCGGAAACGCCTTCCGAGGCGTAGCCATGCTGGCCTGCGTCGCGGAAGCGGACACGGTCAGCGAGAGGGTGATGAGCCATCTGGCGAGCCTCCCTGCTGCTCCGAAACCTCAGTTGTCCGACGTCGCCGCTCCCACGCCGCCGTAATCACGACGCCGGTGACGATCAGCACCGCGGAGAAAGCGGCCCGGGGAGACATCGTTTCTCCGAAGGCCCACCACGCGCCGATCCCTCCTACGATGGGCTGAAGCCCGATGAACACCGCCACCACGGAGCTGTCGGCTCGACGGAGCGCGTAGGCGTTGAGGAAGTAGGTCCCAAAGGTTGGGCCCACGAGGATGAAGGCCAACTTGCCCCACGTCGCGGCCGAGAGAGACGTCCACGGGGTGCTGAGCACCGGCCCCGCGGTGAAGGGGAGGGCTTCGAGAGCCCCGAAGACGAACACCCAGGCCACCGTGGTGAGGGCCCCGAAACGGGCTACGGTTTCACGGGCCAGCACCAGGTAAATGCCGTAGCTGGTCATGTTGGCGAGGATGAGGAGGCTCCCCAGGAAGGCGCCGTCGAGCTCGAAGCGCTCCGCTCCGACGAGCGTTCCCACCCCAACCACGGCGAGCAGCACCCCCGCCACGCGGTGGGTTTGCCAGCGCTCCTTTCCGAAGGCGACGGCCGCGATCAAGGTCACGATGGGGATGAAGGTGACGAGGATGGCCGCGTTCACCGGGCCCGCGCGCTCCAGCCCATACACATAAAGGAGCTGGTTCGCCCCCACCCCGAGGAGTCCGAGGCCCGCGAAGCGAAGGAGCACCGACGGGGGCCAGAGCCGCCATGCGCCGGGGATCATCGCCATCATCAAGGGGGCCCCCACGAGGGTCCGAAAGCCGATGAGGGCGGGCGGCGAGACCTCGTCGAAGACGCCCGCCGCGGCTACCGGCCACAGGCCGAAGAACACCTGCACGAGCACCAGGGCGCCGTAGGTCGAAGCCACCTCCGGCCCCTCGCGCGAAGGTCAGGTCCGAGGCAAGGCTTCCCCGTTTCCATCTGTCTCGGGTCTGTGCCTTGATCCGCATCCATGAGCGGCGCGGACGGAAAGCCCCGACGCAGGATCCTCGTCGACGGAGAGGCGGCCGAACCCCGCGCCGCCCCGCCGCGCTCGGTGGTGGCGGCGCTCGGCCTGGACGCGGATCCCGGAGGCTACGAGGGCCGCCCTGTCGACGGCCAAGGCCGACCTCTCGCGGTGTACGGCACCGAAGAGCTCCGCGCTTTTCTAGCGGGGAACCTGACCCTCGGAGACCTCGAGGGCATTGCGAAGGAAGAGCAGTACAAGATCGCCGAGATCGGCTTCGGCTGTCTGAACAACGGCAAGCTCGACGAGGCCGAGAAGATCTTCGGCGGCCTCCTGGCGCTGGACCCCTTCGACGCCTACTTCAACACCGCCCTGGGCTCCATCGCCCACCGGAGGGGCCGGTCCGAGGAGGCGGAGCAGCGGTACACCCGCGCTCTGGAGATCAACCCCTACGCCGCCACCGCTCTGGCTCACCGGGGTGAGATTCGCATCATGAGCGGCCGCCTCGGCGAAGGGGTCCAGGATCTCGTGCGCGCCCTCCAGGTCGATGAAGCGGGGGCCGAGCCGGCCACGCACCGGGCCCGAGCCACTCTCCGAGCTCTGAAGGAGCAGCTCGGGGGTCTGGATCGAGTCGACCTCGAGCAGCGGGCCGAGGAGGAGCGCAGGGCCTTGGCGGAGACGGAGGCGGTCATCGACGAGGCGCTCCGTCTCGCGCGCGCGCCGGATACGGACGCTCCATGAGCGGGGGCGACGTACTCATCGTCGACGACGAGCCGGGGATTCTTCGCACCTTGTCCACGACCCTCGAGCTCGAGGGCTACGAGGTCCGGACCGCGAGCACCGCGGCGGAAGCCCAGGCGGCCTTAGCTCGACGCGAACCTGACCTACTCCTTTTGGACGTCAAGCTCCCGGACGGAAACGGACTGCAGCTCCTGGACGCGCTCGGCCCGGAGGGACAACTCCCCTTTCCCGTCGTGGTCATCAGCGGCAATGCTTCCATCGAGGACGCGGTGCGGGCCCTCCAGCTCGGGGCCGAAACCTATCTAGAGAAGCCGCCTGAGTCCGAGCGGCTCTTGCGCACCGTCGACAACGCCATCCGCCGCCGTCGCCTCGAGGTCGAGGTCGAGTCTCTGCGCGAATCGGCCGGCGGAGGAGAGATTCTCGGGGCGTCGCCCGCCATCGAGCGTCTCCGGGACCAGATCGAGCGGGTGGCGGTGAGCGAGGGCTGGGTGCTCGTCACGGGAGAGAACGGCACGGGCAAGGAGCTGGTGGCCCGCGCCATCCACGAACAGAGTCCGCGCGCCTCCCGCCCCTTCGTTTCCCTCAACTGCGCGGCGGTGCCCGCCGAGCTCATCGAGTCCGAGCTCTTCGGCCATGAGAAAGGCGCCTTTACGGGAGCCCACGCCCGTAAGATCGGTAAGTTCGAACGCGCGCATCGCGGCACTTTGTTCCTCGATGAGGTGGGAGACATGCCTGCCGCCATGCAGGCCAAATTGCTACGCGTACTTCAAAACGGAGAACTCGAGCGGGTGGGCGGAGACACCCGCATCGACGTGGACGCGCGCATTCTCGCGGCCACCAACAAGGATCTCCTCGAAGAGATCCGCGAAGGGCGCTTCCGTGAGGACCTCTACTACCGGCTCAACGTGGTGCCTCTCGCGACCCCCGCTCTGCGGGAGCGCCGGGAGGACATCCCTCTCCTCGCCGAGCGCTTCCTGGCCGACGCGGCCAAGCGGAACGGGCGCCGGCACGTGCTGCAGCTGAGCGAGGCGGCCCAGCGTCGCCTCGCCGCCCACGACTTTCCCGGCAATGTCCGCGAGCTCCGTAACCTCATGGAACGCATGGTGATCCTCACCGCGCCGGCGACCAAGACGCTCAGCGACAAGGAGGTTGCAAGCTTTCTGCCCGGCGAGGCCCGGTCGGGGGCCACCGCGGGGTGGCGTCCCGGGGTCAAGCTCAGCGAGCTGGTGCAGGAGGCGGAGCGTTCCATCGTCGAACAGGCTCTGTCTGCGCACGGTCAGGTGGTGGCGGACACCGCGCGCGCCCTCGGGATCGAGCGCTCCAACTTCCACAAGAAGCTCAAAGCCCTCGGACTTCGCTGAATCGTTCCGGTCGTCCCGCTGGGCACGGAATGGGTCCGCACACGGCCACGCTGAAGAGCTCCTGGAGCTCGGCCGGGTCTCTTTGGGCCCGTATCCGCGCCTCCCGGACCACGCTCGGGGTCTCGAGGATATCGTAAATGGCCAAGGCCGCCGTGGTGAGTCCCCCGACCACGAGGAGCGCGACGCCCGCCGGCACCTCTTCGTCCGAGCCCCGAAGGGTGAAGCCCAACCCCGTCACCGTCAGTCCTCCGGTGAGGGTTCGAAGACTGAGGGTGACCGCGGCGTCGACGCCTGCGCCCGCGTAGAGCTGCCCGGTCGTGGGTCCGATGATCGAGCCTACCGCGATCGAAGTCAGGCCCGCGGTGAAGCGCGCGTCGTCTCGGAAGCCGCGGCCGGCCGCGAGAACGCTGGCGCCAAAGGCGATGGGCAGCACCGTGGCTGCGGTGCCCAGGACCGCGGCGTTCACGGGGTCGGGCTTGGCCGCCGACGCGGTCCTCGGGGCGAGACCGAGCGCCGCCGCGAGCGCCGCCAGCGCCCACATCCGCCAAAGCTTTCGGGTCACCCCGCCGGTCCTACCAACCCTCCACCCCAAGCTCCATGAGGGGGCCGGCGACTTGCGGAATCGGTGAAGAGACCTGCGCACGAAGCTCCTACTGGCGAGTCGTCGCGAATGGTCCACAACCTGCTAAGCTCATGACGCGTGAGCAAGGGACACTCTTCTCGACGCGGCTTCTCGCTGGTCGAGGCCATGATCTCGGCCACCGTGCTCGGGATCGCCCTGGTGGGGCTCGTCCAGATGCATACCACCTCCGTGCAGCGCACGGTGGAGTCCGAGAAGGTCGGGCGGGCCACCGAGATCGCGCGGCAGATCGCCGACCGCACGGCCAGCCAGCCGCTGGCCGCGCTTCCGGCCTGCGGGAACGCGGCTACGCCCCTCGACGTCGCCGACGGAACCCGGGGCTGCCGAGGCACCCCCGTCCCGAGCCGCGGTAAAGCCCCCGTCAAAGTGGACCCCTGCACCCAATTCTTCGGCGAGGACGCCATCTCCGGCGGGGCCACCCTCCAGCCCGCGTCCAGCGAAGAGCCGAGCTCCTTCCGCGTGGACACGCTTCTGTCTTCCCATCCCAACGGGGGAACCGACGCCGCCCTTCTCCACGTCTGGGTGTGCTGGCGAGAGCCTGACGGCATGTACAACGAGATTTACACGAGCCGA
>JBCBRU010000431.1:0-7670 GCA_039819565.1 Myxococcota bacterium
CCCCACGGGGACCGGTCCATCCGGAGTGTCGAGGATCCAGAGCCGAGCGAGGTTGAGGCACCAACGGAGGACGTGTTCGAGCCGCGGTTCCAGCTTCGCGGGAGCCTCCGCGGCCGCACGGACCAAAGAAACCTCCGCCTCATCGAAAGGCCGCATCTGACGAAATCGTTCGGCGAGGTCCGGCCGAACGTCGGGAAGAGAGAGCGCGGCCGTCATGGAGGGGCGCCGAAGCTAGAGCCGGACACCGATCACCGCAACCGCCCCGTCCTGAGCAGAGCGAGCCCGATGAGGGGTCCCCCGCCCGCCTCTCTGACCTGGCCGATGGCGACGCGTGGGCGGGAGCGGTCGGTGGGTCTATCGCCCGAGGTGACCTCGCGCTTTGCTTGCATCGGTCGTCTGCCCCACCTTCCGTCGACTTGGCCCGTCACGGTCGGCCGTGGCATGGTCCCGAGCCTCGCAATGAGCGCCCAAGGTCCCACCCGGTCTGCCGGGGACGAGGCAGCCGGAAGCCCCCGGGCGCGCCTACGGGCTGCCCTCGATGACCCCGGAGTCATGGAGGTGGCGCGCGCGATGTCCCAGGATGGGGACAGGAGCCTCGCCGCCATGCTCCGCCTTGGCTTCGAGCTGGCACGAGCCTGCGGCGACGACGAGGCTTCCCAACTGCTCCAAGCCGAGCTGGAGGGCTACGATGCCTCCGGTGAGGTCCCGGAGGTCCGTCGAGCCCAGGGCTACGCCAGTGCTTTCCCGGTACGAGCCCTGGACTTGGGCCTTCTCGACCCGGAGGAGATCTTCACGGCGAACAACGAGAAGTTCTCTCAGATCACCCTGAGCATCGGACAGCCGGTCTCAGAGCTGGAGCAGGCCCTCGCTCAGATTCGTCAGGGCGGGGTGTTGGCTCTCAAAGTGCCCGCTTCCGAAGTCTCGAGTGAGGCGGCCGACACCGCGGAGGGCACCGAGATCTTCATCTACATCCTGCCGCGGGAGATCCAGAAGATCGTGGACGGAGCTCGAGCCCTGGCTCTCGAGAGTTTGGTGTCCCGGGTCGTTGAAGCTGCGGCAGGAGAGTAGCGGGCTCCTCTCCTTTCCCTCAGAGCGGGTTCTATTGAGGTGCGGGCGCGGCACTGACGGCCTCGCGCATCATGGTCTCGAAGGACCTGCGGGTGAACCCGCTCGGAGCTTCGAAGTAGGCTTTCGGGGCCGCAGATCGCTCGAGTTTGGTGAACGTTGAGGCCACCGAGAGCTGCTGGGCTCCGATCGTCATGGTTTGGTCGATGACCAACGGGAAGCCATGTTCGCCGAGCTGCAGCACCGCCATGGATGTGGCCGCGTTTCCCGCCCCCATCCGCTCCATCTTACGTGCCAGTTGCAAGCTGTCTTTTCGAAAAACGGAAGGGTCGAAGGGGAGCCCCTTTTGGGCGATGCAAGCCGTCCCGGAGGCTTGGTCGGTGGTCCAGGCGAACACTGAGCAGGTCAATCCGCCTTGTTTGCGGGTCTCGCCGGTGTCTTTCGCGTCGAGGGAGCGACGCGCGGCGCGAGCGGCGTCCTCGAGCTGAGCCTCCATCTGGGCTCGGATCTCCGGCGGCATCTTAGTCAGGCCCTTTCGAACCTCTTTCTCCTGCGATTCGCGTAGCTCCACCAAGCCTTCCATCGAAATCTCCGAAAAAGTTCGATCTCGAAGGTTCACGATCGTGAGAGCACCGCTGGAGAGGTCGAGAATGAGTCGCTGACCGGGGTGATCCACCCGCAGACGGTGGTGGCCATAAGTTACCTTCGCGGTTTGAACGATCTGGCTGCCCACCGTCCGGCTGTCCTGCACTGCGGACCACCCAGAAGGACGAGCGGCGAAGGCGGCTGTCGGCGCGATGGCCAAGAGCGTCGCCGCCATCAGGGCGCAGCGTGGGGTCAACATCTCGAGCCGGGTAGCACGCTCGAAATCGGACCGTCAAAAGCACCGCTGGCCGCACCTTCCGATGAATCGGATAATGGAGTACAGCGTCTCGAAGTGGGGCACATGTCGGCCTCCACATAGAAAGGACGCTGTTTGGCCATGCGTACGCTCTTGAACTGGACCTTCTTTGCGATCGCGACTTTGCCGGGGGTAACTCTCGCCCAATCCCACGACCTACCTTTCGTTCAAGCCGGGGCCTCGCTCGGGCACGCAGAGATGGAGGTCCGGATTCTCCACGCCGCGATCACCGCCAAAAACTTCGACCTCGGTTTCACGAAGGCCACGCTGGAGGAGGTCGGGACGGCTCTGAGAAAGGCCAAGACAAGCATCGACCGCGCCGAGACTCTGCTCCCCGAGAAGCTGACCAAGATGGGGAGCAGACTTCTCGCAGTTCGGGAGAAGATCGTGGCGGCCGAGTCTCAGCTCGACCAGCTCGGCGCCGCGATCGTGACCGAGACGCGGGTGCTCACCATCGAAGACGAGGACGAGGCCGCCGAGCTACCTCCGACCAACTGGGGGATGCTGGAGCGCCAGACGGGCTGGCTCGCCGTCGATGTCGCGGCGGCCGCCGGAGCGTATGGGAAGCTTCGAGGGCCCCTCAAAGTCAAAGTGCTGAAGAAAGTCCGAGCTCCGCGCGGAAAGCGCGAGGCCATGGCTCCGACCGAGGCTCCTGAGTCCGACGACGGGAGCCTCGGGACGGACTGATCCTCACTCCGAAGGGTCGAGCCGGACGACGAGGTTGATGGAGTCCGAGCGTGCCCGGACCACTTCCGTACGGGGAAGGTAGCCCTCGACCGACAGCTCGATCCGGTAGACCTGACCACGTCGCACGGGGTGCTTGAGTACGAGGGGGGTCTTTCCAACGTAGCCCCCGTCAATAAGGACCTCGGCGCCGGAAGGGTTGCTCATGATGCTGACCAGCCCGAGCGATTTTACCGAAGCCCCGGCATCCGGCCGGCGCTGGCGGGGCGTCGTCGGCGGATTGGGCGCAGCGAGCGTGGTGCTCGCGCCCGCGTCGAGGTTGGGGATCAGCGAGCGGTCGATCGGCGGGGCAGGTTCCGAGAAAGCCCCCCGCAAAGCCGCAAGCCCGGTCAATCCAGCCACCAGCACCCCCAGCGCGCCCACGCCGGCCAGAATCGCCTTCGGCGAGAGGCGGGCCGCAGAGTCCAGAGTGGGCGGACGGGCCACTCTCGGAACGTCGAGTCGGCTCAGGCTGCGAATCCCGGCCCGGGTCGAGAGGGGAGAGGAGGGCGGGGGAGCCTCCTCGGAGCCGGACGGCGCAGACGGCAGAGGCAGCGAAAGGCCCCGGTTCTCCGCAACTGCGGGAGGAACGCCGAGGTCGGTCTCCGTGCGGGTGGGTTCCTCGTTCTCGGGGGGGGCGGCGGGATCTCCGAGAACATCCGCCCACGCCGAGCGGCTCGCACCGATCGGTTCGGACACCACCGCGGTGGCTACGCCGTCTACGAGCGAAGTCGGACCCCGAGGTGTGACCTCAGGCACATACTCGGCGAGCAGCGAGGCCACCGTACCCCGGTCTGCGAGAGGAATCTTTGCGTCCTGAAGCTCAGACTCGAGTCTTTGGAGAAACCGAGCCGCGTCCGCGGGCCGCTCCCCGGGGCGCGGAGACAGGGCATCTCTGAGAAGCTGGACGAGCGAGGGGCGGGGGTCAGGGAGGGCACCGGGGAGCTCGGCATCGAGTCCCGCGCGCGCCGCCGACCGGAGCGCGGTCGGGCTGGTCTCCCCCCGATACGGCTCGCCCGTGAGAAGCTCGTAGTACAGCGCCGCCAGAGCATAGACATCGGCGCGAGGCGAACGGGGGGCCCCTTGAAGAAGCTCGGGGGCTCGGCGGCGCAGGCGCGCGGGCTCGGTCTCCGGGCTGACCATGAGCGCCCGCATATGGGGTAGACCTGGCGCGATCAAAGCTACGCCCCCGCCGGGTCCGATGAGTACGTGGCGAGGGGAGAGGTCTCCGTCCGAGCCGCCGCTGGCGTGGAGGGCGCGAAGCCGGGACGCGGTGGCTCCTGCGAGGAGCGCCGACATCGGTGAACCAAAGGGCGTGCCCGCCGCCTTCAGGGCCACGAGGATGCGATCGAGGCGTAGGGCTCGCCGATCGAACGGGTCCAGAGTCAGTCGGACCGTCCCGTCCCCCGCCTCGAGCCGGCCCGGCACGTACAAGCCGGCGCCTCGCCGAGATGAGAGCGCCTTCGCTTCCTTGGCGACAGCCGAGCTGAGATCGGGAGGCAACGGCGCACGTAGAACGACCTCGAGGACCAAAGTACGTTCATCGACGACAGTAAGGTTGCGACCGGAGATAAGTGTGGCGAGCCGGTCGTGGGATAGGTCTGAGGGCCCCACGGAGAGGCGCGCAGTGTAAGAGATGGTCGTGCGGATCGCGAGCGTCAGTGACCTCCATGTAGACCACCGAGAGAATCGCGAGGCCCTGGTCGCGCTCGCTTCGGCCGTTCACGAGGGCAAGGCCGACCTCGTGATCGTGGCCGGTGATGTCTCACATCTGAATGAGCACATCACGATGGTGCTCAAAGCTTTCAAGGTGGCCGCCCCGGAGGTCGCCTATCTCCCGGGGAATCATGACCTGTGGTTTGCGCGTAAGGACGCGGCCGAGGACCCCGAGGCCGACTCTTGGCGGCGCTACCGTGAGGACCTCCGAAAGCTCGTCGAGGCGGAGGAATGCCACTATCTGCCGGCCGGGCCCTTTCGGAGGGACGCTATCGCCGTGGTCGGAGAGACCGGGTGGTACGACCATAGTCTTCTCCGCCCTGAGGTCCGCGCGCGCCTCGATCCGGTCGCTTTGTCCACCGGCAAAGTGGCCGGTATGCAGTGGATGGACGAACGGTTTGCGGTCTTCCGCGATCCGGAGGGTGTCCGCATGGACCCTGCCTCCGTGGCCCGGGTGATGGAAGCTTCTTTGGCCGCGCAACTTGAAGGATTAGAGGTGGATGCGGAGGTAGAACACGTGGTGGTGGCCACCCACGTCCTCGCCTTTCGTGAGGCACTGGGGGCCCCTCGTGGGTTCCCGTGGGACGCTTTCGACGCCTTCATGGGGAGCGAAGGGCTCGGCGAAGTCATAAAAAAATCGAAAAAAGTGCGGGCTGCCATCTACGGCCACACTCATCGTCCGGGCCGTTTCCGCGTAGACTCCATCGAGGCCTATGGAACGCCGCTTGGGTATCCGCGTGAGCGAAAAGGAGTTGACCCGCAAGTTCTCCCGGAAAGGGCGATCGGGTGGTTCACTCTCTAAAAAAGCTGGGCCCGGACCGGGGTCGTCAGTCATATGCTCAAAAGCGGGCCCACGCGGTCGGAGCGGGGGCAATTGGAACAGGGCCTGGAGGTTTGTGCATGTTCAAAGATGACCGGCGCGCGTTAGGGCAAGGTGCCCGGCGACGCCTCGGAGCGGTGGCCATCGGGGCGGCCGCGCTGGCCGTCACGTCGACGGCTTGTTTCGAATGGGGCTACGATAAGCCGACGCAGGTACATGCGGTTGGCGAGGTAAGGGACGCAGTCGGCAAGGTTATGGCCGATGTCGAAGTGCGTCTCATCAAGCACTGGCCCCTCGAGGGGGATGGACTCGTAGAGCCTCCACCCGAGGTGCTTTTTGCGGACGACATTGCCGCGCCCGCGGGCGCGCCCTACGGGGTCGAGCTGGTCGCCGTCGGGCGAACGGACGGCGAGGGGTGGTTCGAGATGCTTCTCGAAGCAGACGCCATCGCCGATCCACGTTTTGAGGCGGATGAGTCCGGTCGCATCGTAACGGCTCGGACCATCGCGGTCGTGCGGGCTCCGGACAACACCACCGGTCTCTCGGGCGCCTGGTCATACAGCTGGCGCTTTGGCGGCTGGAAGACGCACCACTGCGAGCTCTTGGCTCTGAAGCAGTCGGACGCTCAGGTCGACCTCAGCCGGGTGGCTCAGGACGGCGAGTTCGACGTCAGCTTCGAGCGAGGCACGATTCCCTCCGACATTCGGGTCCGGAATCCAAGCTTCGTTCACCAGGTGGCCTTCATGGTTTCGGACGACAGCGCGCCCCCGCAGTTTGCCCGATGCTCGGAGACCAGCAGCGGGCTGGACGGGTGCGTCGCGGACGCGGCCGATCCGCAGCGGCTTCGCATCGTCGTCAGCGCGGCTGAGATGACCGAGGCGTTCAAGAGCGCGACCGGCACCATCGAGGCGGACCTGGCCAGTGCAGGCCCGATCCATCGGTGGTACGGACCGGTGGCTACGCCGAACGACCCCACTTGGGGCGGCACGGTGCCTGCGCCGACGAATCCTGGCGCCAACCCCGGTACGCCTGGCACCCCCGGGACGCCCGGCACGCCCGGCAACGGGACGCCAGGGACGGGTACTCCGGGAAGCGGCAGTGGTGGCGGAAACAGCGGTGGCGGAAGCAACGGCGGTGGTTCGAGTGGCAACACCGGCAACCCCAACGCTCCCATTCAGCTCCCGCTGAAGGGCGTCTGGGCCGTGGGCGACACGGCACGGATTCCTCTGGATGGGACCCCCGCGACGGACGGTGATCCCTTCACCCGCTATGAGCTCGACCCGACCTTCGGGCCGGTGAACGCCATCTACGTCCAGCTGGGCGACGTTCGCCTCACGGAGGCGGGCATCCTCAACACTGTGGTCGCCATGGCGGATCTCGGATGCCTGGTCGTGCAGAGCACGCCCTCCGTGTATCGAGACTTGGAAGGCGCGATCGCCGGTGACGATTGGGCGGGCTCGGCTCGTTTCTGTGGCTCGACCGGAGCCATGAACGAGGTGAGTGCCCTCCAGCGCTTCGATACCAGCGAAATCGCCGGTATCCGCGCCGGTTGGCTGCGGATCCTGCCGGTCGGGGGTGATCCGCTCACCTTCGACGCGGTCGGCGAAGTCGTCGCCATCGGATACCCCTGAGCTGGGTCGGGCGGGTTTGAGCACAACCGAGGCCGTGGCAGCATCGCCCGGCCGTGCTCGTCCCGCCCGCTCTCCTCTCGCTCGCGTTCATCGCAGCGACCCCCGCCTCACCTCTCGATCTCGATGAGTACGAGTGGCGTCTCACACGCCACACCCGCTTCCGCTACGCAGCGGACCTAGACGCCATCAAGCGTCGCGGGGTCCTGCGCGTGCTCACCCGCAACAACTCGGTGAGCTATTACATCTCGCGGGGCAAGGAGCGCGGCTTCGAGTTCGAGCTCGCCTCAGCCTTTGCGGAGGCGCTCGGGGTTCGGGTGGCGTTCGTGGTTCCTCAGCGTCGAGGTCGTCTCATGTCAGCCCTCTTCGATGGAGAGGGGGATCTCATTGCCGCCGGGATGAGCGTGACCCCGGCCCGATCCGAGAAGCTCGTCTTCACCAAGCCCTACATATCTACGCAGCGCGTGGTGGCCACGCGGCAGGGGCTCGGCAAGAGGATCTCGAGTCTCGAGGACCTCCTCGATGTAGAGATTCACCTCTCGTTTCGCTCAACCACGATGCAAGACGCGCGCGGCGTAGAAGCCGAGCTGGGCCGAAAGCTCCAGCTCCAGGACGTCACGGACGGCGCCGAGATGGAGCTGATGATGGAGCGCGTGGTCAAAGGGGATTATGAGGCGACCATCGTCGACGACGTTCTTCTGGGACTGGAGCAAGTCGCGGGCCTGCCTCTCGAAGGTACCGTCGCGATCGGGGAGCAGCGGTCGAAGGCGTGGGCGGTGCACCCTGCGGCCCCGAATCAGCCGTGTTTGTCGACAAG
>JBCBRU010000432.1:0-7663 GCA_039819565.1 Myxococcota bacterium
AGCGCCGCTTCATACACGGCCCGGCTCGAGACCTGCTCGCCACCATCCTTGCGGGCCGCGCTCTCCTGCTCGCCTGGCTCCGTCAAACCCGACGGACGCTGGTGCGGCGCCAGTACGAGGCCACCATGGAAGAGGCGAAGGAGGAGGGCGAGCAGGTCTCGAGCCGGGCCGTGTATGAAGCGGCGCTAGCCGAGATCGAGGAGGTCGACGCTCAGACCCGACAGGTGTTCCGCGGCCTCACCCTCATCGCCGTCGTATTCGGTCTCTCGGTCATCTGGCTCAACACCTTGACCGCCCTCGAGACGCTCGAGCGCGTGGAGATCTATCCTCGATTTCTTTACGTGGCCGGTCCCGGCGAGGCGGAGCCGTCGTCGGTCGTGAGTTTCGCGACGCCATCGTCTCAAGATCCTAGCGTGCCGACCTTGGGAGCTCCGCTCCCCTTGGATCCGGCATCCGCGAATGAGAGCGAGGGCTCGAGCTCAGGGAGGAGCGCGGCCGCCCTGGTGCCCGTGTCGCGGGTGTCTCTGGAAGATCTCATGGTTGCGCTTCTGGTGCTCGTCCTCACGGGAGCCGCGGTGGTCAATCTGCCTGGGCTGGTGGAGATCTTACTCCTCCAGAGACTCCCCCTGGATCGAGGGACCCGCTACGCGATCTCTACCGTCCTACGGTACACGCTGGCCATCATCGGGCTTCTGGCCGCCCTCGATGCGGTCGCCTTGGGGTGGTCGAGAATTCAGTGGCTCGCGGCCGCCCTCACCTTTGGACTCGGCTTCGGTCTTCAGGAGATCTTCGCCAACTTCGTGAGCGGCATCATCATCCTGTTCGAGCGACCTATCCGCATCGGCGACGTGGTCACGGTCGGCGAGACCTCCGGCCGGGTGGGCCGGGTCAACATGCGCGCGACCACCATCATCGACTGGGACAACAAGGAGCTCATTGTGCCGAATCGAGAGTTCATCACTCAGCAGGTGGTGAACTGGACCCTCACGAACCAATTGATCCGAGTGCAGGTTGACGTGGGGGTGGCCTATGGCTCCGACGTCGAGCTGTGCCTGAGCACGCTGCGGGACGTCGCCCGGAAGACGGACGCGGTGGCGACCTCGCCCGCGCCGCAAGCCTACTTCCTAGGCTTCGGTGACAGCACCCTCAACCTGACGCTCTTCGCCCACATCACGAGCGTCGACGAGCGACATCGGGTGCGGGACCTCCTCCACCGCGGCGTAGATCGGGCCTTTCGAGAGAAGGACATCACCATCGCCTTCCCTCAGCTCGACGTTCACCTCAGTCGGGATGCCCCGGCGTCTCCGCCCTCCGGGTCGCCCGCCGGAGGCCTCGCCCCCTGACATCCGCGACCGAGGAGAGGCGAAGCCGGTCGGAGCGTTTCAGACCCAGGGGCTGCTATGGTCGCGCTCATGGAGTTCCTCGCGAGCATCGGGAGCGGGCTGGGGCTGTCGAGCAGCGCTGGGCTCAATGCGTACATCCCGATGATGGTGGTCGGGGTGCTGGGTCGCATCGGGTGGGTGAACCTCGATGGGCCCTATAGCGCCCTTCAGAACGGCTGGGTGCTCTTGGTGGTGGGGCTTCTGCTCGGCATGGAGCTGGTGGTGGACAAGATCCCGGGCGTCGACACCATCAACGACCTCATCCAGACCTTGGTACGCCCCGCGGCCGGGGCCATGCTCTTCGCGGCCCAAACCTATGGAGACAGCCAGATTCCTCCCGTGGCCGCGGGCATCGCGGGGGTGCTGGTGGCTGGCTCCGCGCACGTGGCCAAGACCTCGGCCCGTCCACTCGTCACCGCGGGCACGGCCGGGATGGGCAACTGGCTGGTCAGCTTGGTTGAGGACATTGTGGCCTTCTTCGTCTCGCTCCTCGCCATCATCGTCCCCCTTCTCGCCGTGCTCTGTGCTGGCATCCTGACCCTGGTCGGCGCGAGCTTCATCCTCCGCCGTCTCTGGCCGCGTCCGGCCGCGTCGTAGACGGGGCCGAAGAGGGGCGCGGTCCTCCGCCTCACGGGCTCGGAGATCTCGAGCTCCGGCGCGCGAAGAAGAATACCGGGAGCCCGGCGGCGAGCATGACGAGGCCCCACCCTAGCGTCGCGAGGCCTGAGCCGGTCATGGCCACGACGCAGTACAGGAGGGCGACCAGGCCGAGCAGCCCCCACGGAGATGCATCTCGCCAGGAGCGCTTGATGTCGGCGAGGGCGGACACCGCGTAGGGACCGAGGACGCCGAGGGTCGACATCCGAATGAGGAATCCGAAGGTTGCCACCAGGCCTTCGCGATAGTTGAGGACCACGAGCAGGGTGGAGAGCGCGGTCGACATCACGATGGCGGCGGCGGGGGCGCCAGCGGAGTTGCGGCGGGCGAGAAAGCGAGGCGCGAGTCCATCGAGGGCCACCGCCATGGGCATCTGACCGAGGAGCAGCACCATTCCGTTCAGAGCGCCGAGGGTCGCGAGCACCGCCCCCGCCGCGACGAGGGGGCGTCCAAAGCTTGCGACCTGCGCCGCGGCATCGGCAAAGGGCGAGGTCGAGGTGGCGACGAGCTCGGGGGAGAGGAGGAGCATCACTGCCGCCGTCGACGCGATGTACACGACGGTGGCGGTGACGGCGCCCAGGATGAGAGCGCCGGGGATGGTCTGCTGGGGGCGCTCGACGTCTGCCGAGGGGATCGCCGCGGCCTCGATGCCGATGAAGGCCCACATGGTCAGGAGCGCCGTCGCGGCCAGAGCTTCCGGCAGGGGGAGGTCTTGGGGGTTGAAGGGGGGGAGGTTTTCGACGGAGCCTTGGGTGAAGCCGAGCACGATGACCCCGGCGAGGGGCACGAGCTTCAGGATGGTCATGGCCAGCTGCACGCTAGCCCCCACCCCCACTCCGCGGGTGTTGACGAAGGCCAGGGCCGCAATGACGCCTGCGGCGACGAGGCCCTGAAGGGCCGAAGAGCTCTCGAGGGCCGGGACGAATACGGTGAGGTAGCCCACGAGCGCCACCGCGATGGCGGTGGTGCCGAACACCACGCTCACCCAGTAGCCCCATCCCACCAGGAATCCCACCAGGTCTCCGAAGGCGTCGTACGCGAAGGCATAGGGCCCGCCCGGTCGGTCGGTGTGGCGGACGAGCCGAGCCATGACCCACGCGAGCAGGAGCGCACCGCCGCTCGTGAGCAGCCATCCGAGGAAGCTCACGCCTCCGTAGGGGGCGAGGACGGCGGGGAGGAGGAACACTCCGGACCCGATCATCACCCCCACCGTCATCGACCAGGTCTTCCAGAAGCCGAAGGGCTTAGGCGCGGAGGCTGCTCCCTCGGACGAGGCCACCGCTGCGATCTCGGGGCTGCTCATGGGCGGCTCCACCGCAGCGACAGGCACGACAGGCCCGCATCCAGCCGTCCGATCTGCTCGGTGGGGACGGCCTCCACTCGATACCCGTGGTGCCCGAGGAGATCCTGGGTGGCGGGAAACTGCGCCCCTACGAGCACCGTCTCGTTCACGCGGAGGGCGTTGGCGGCGGCCGCTTCGCCGGGAGGGGTGACGAGAGTACGAAACCCCTCGAACACCCCAGAAGCGGCCATGCGTTCGGTGACGAGCACCGTCTCCTCGTCGAGGAGGGAGCAGGCGGTCTTGAAGTGCAAGATCCCCTTCGGAGTTTGGGTGACGAAAGCCTGCTTTCCGAGCGCCCCGAGGGCCTCGGCGAGATGGCGGGCCCCGCGCTCGTCGGTGCGTGCCGAAAGCCCGATGAAGACTCTGCTCGGAGTGACGAGGACGTCTCCCCCCTCGACGTGACCTCCCTCGGGGAGCTCCAGGACGCGCGGAAAGTGAGCCGGGAGGTCCGGGGCCAGGGCCTTCGCCTCGTCGCGCCGACTTTCGGCTCCGGGGCGCAGGAGGATCGCGCCCTCCGAGAAGACCAGAGCCGGATCTTCGATAAAGACGGCGTCGGGGAAGTCCTCGAGCGGCGGCAAGGTGAGGATCTGGCCGACACCGGCCTGGGCGAGAGCCTCGAGGTACCGGTCGTGCTCCGCGACCACCCCCGCGTAGCTGGGGTCCGGGCCGTCGCCGTCGCGGAGGCCGCCGACTACGGAGCGAGAGGGGCGACGAACGAGTACGGAATCAAAGACGTATACGGGCGCAGACATGACCGGCAGAGGGTCTATCGCACGAAAGTAGGCCACCGCGGCCGGCCAAGTTGGCCCTCCGGGGCCGGCCGCACCCGGTGGAAGCAGCCCCGCCGCTTGGCACGGTCCTTGGAACCCACAGCGGCATGAACATGAGGATGACTCTGATGGGGCTGGGCTTAGTCGGCGCCGCGGCGGCGTGCGCGCCCGACGACGCCCCTGTGGTCGAGACCGTGAATCTCGGCCTCTCCATACCCAACGGGCTCGCCCTGAACGGGACCAGCTTCGCCGCCGCGCCTATCGAGCACATCTCCCCGGAGATTCTCGGTCCCTTCAACCCGGGCAATAGCGGCATCTTTCCCACCTTTCAGCCGCCGGTGTTCGGAGACTTCAACCCCTATGGAGGAGTGGGGCCCAACGGGACCACCACCGGGGGGATTCGGCGGAGGGCTCTTCGCAAGATCCGCATCACCACCGACATGACCGCAGAGGAGCTCATCGGGGCCGAGATCGAAGGCCACACGACGAACGGGAAGAGCGCCCTCCTCAAGGTCACCGGTATCGCTACGGGCGCCGAGCGCAACGCCGATCTCATCTACTACACCGTGCACGCCGCGAACGGAGTGGGTTGGCAGCCCCTGTGCGGGGAGAGCGGGGGGGAGCCGATCGCTGCTCTCGCGGTGCCGGGCTACTGGAACCACAAGGTGGGTGGCAGCGACGGCGGTGACTGGAAGTACGAGGCGGGTGAGTTCACCTTCGTGTGTCGGGGGAGCTCGGTGGCCAAGTGCATGGAGGCCGGCTACAAGCCCTGGCTCGCCCGCAACACGACCGACGGCAAGATCAAGCACCGTAAGCCCGAGAACTACCGGTTTGAAAACCACCTGCAGGCCTGCGTACGCATGCTCCGTGCCGACTACTGTGGCGACGGCGTCTCGCACACCCGCAATGGCACTCCAATCGACGTCTGGGATACGCTGGGGCTGCACTCACGCAGTCGAAAGGACTGGCCCTACGAAGCGGCGTGGAGCGCCGGGGGCGCAGTGTGGATGAGAACGACCCGTCATGACGACCGGGTCCCGAGCTGCTTCAACCACCGACGCGAGGTTTTCGATGCCCCCGGCCGACCCGGACTCGGCGATCGGCAGGCCCTCTTTCAGAGGAACGCGCTCATCCTCAACGGTCGGCCGTAGTGAGGCCGTCACAGCCCTGAGAGGTCGCCGTGGCGCTGCGCCACGATCGCCACCAGCACCAGCGCGAGCAGCCACAGCCCCACCGTGAGGGCCCGCGACCTGCGGGCGGCGCTCTTTTCATCCCATCTTCGCGGCGAGATCCCTTTCCACGCGAACACCGCCTTCGCGGATAGATTCAGGCCGATGATGTTGATGAGGAGGAGCATGGCTGCGCCCTGCGCGCTGAAGAGGTCGCCCGCGCCCAGCTTGAGACCCAGCACCGTCGCGGGAGGCAGAAGCGCCACCGCCACCATCACCCCCACCAAGGTCATCGGGGCCGCGCCCGTGAGGGCCACCACCGCCGAGCCCCCGGAGGCGATGGCGAGGATCAAAGCGTCGAGCCCAAATACGGTTCGGGCCGCGATCTCGGCGGTGTCGGGGAGATCCGGCCAGGCCCACCCCAATACGGCAGCGCCCAGCACCACCAGCCCCAGACCGGCCCCGAGGGACTTGGCCGCCTCTGCGAGCATCTCGCGGTTGCCCATGGTGGTCGCGAAGGCGAGGGCGAGGTTCGGCCCCAGGAAGGGCGCGATGACCATCGCCCCCACCACCACCGCGACGTTGTTGGTGACCAAGCCGATCACCGCCACCACCGTGGAGAGGGCCACCATCGCCATGTAGTCGGCGTCGAGTCGCGCCCCTTGCCGAAGCTGCTTGCGGAGCGCCTCGCGGGTGATCCCAGCTCCGGTGCGGCCGTTGTCCTCGAAAGCTAACTTGCCTCCCTCGGGGGTGGGGGCAGGGAGCGCGAGCTCCACCGGGAGCACCGTGACCCGAGTCCCCGGAGCGTGCTCGAAGAGGGTTTGAGCGATGTCCACCAGGCGCTGGACGAGGGGAGCCTCGAGCACGAAATGGTGAAGGACCAGATCTTCGCTCTCTTCGCGCCAGGTGGATGAGATACCGAGGCGGTCGACCGCGTTCTTCAGAGTGCGTTCGTGCTCAGCGGGGAGGGCCACTTCGACCATCCGGAGGCTCATGCCTTCGCCATACCCGATGCGGAGCTCACGGACCCGTTCTCTTCCACCCGCTTTCGGATCGCGTCCAAGAAGACCGCAACTCGGCGAGACGAAGCGCGGGAGGGGCGAAGGGCGTAGATTCGAAGGCTCCGTCGACGCCATCGTCGGGCCAGGCGCACGAGCCGCCCGGCCTGCAGCTCCCCGAGCGCGAACGAGCGCGGCATGGTGCACACGCCGAGCCCGTCCACCGCGAGGCTACGCATGATGGTCGTGTTGGACACGGCCAGCTGCGGCCGGTTCGGTCGAAAGTTCAGGGAGCGCCCCGACTCGTGCACGTAGGGGTGGGAGGTCGCCTCCACCACCACATGGGTGATCCAGTCCGCCTCTGCGAGCTCGGCGGGGGTGGTGTCCACGCCCCAGCGCGCGGCGAGCACGGGCGCCCCGAGCACGATCTCTTGATCCGCGCCTAGCACCGTCATGACGTGGGTGGAGTCCTCCGGCACCCCCACTCGGAGAGCCACGTCGATACCTTCGCTGATGAGGTCGACCGGGCGGTCCTCGAGGTGAAGCTCGATGCGAAGGTCGGGATACTGATCGTGGAGCTCCCCGATCACCGGTCGCAGCATGGCATCCGTGATGCCCACGGGGCTCGCGACCCGAAGCAGGCCCCGGACCGTCTCCGTCTCCGCGGTGACCACCTCCGCAACTTCCTGCGCGGCGCGTTCGAGCCGGAGCGTGGCCTCGAAGACTTCCGATCCCACCTGGGTGAGGGCGAGGCTGCGGGTCGTGCGGTTGAGGAGCTGAACCCCCAGGCTCGCTTCCAGGCTACTCAGATGGGTGCTGACCACGCCCTTGGACAGGCCCAGTCGGCGCGCCGCCGCGGTGAGGGTCCCGGCCTCGACGATGGCCCGAAAGACGGTGAGCCGGTGGAGTTCTTGCGCGTCGAGAGTTCGGCCCACCCGAACAATGTTATCTACAGAGCGCCCATTGTTCTAGGCCGGACTGGGTCGCACCTTTCGCGCGATGAAAGTTGCTTTGCCCGTTCGGGCGTTCCGAGTCTTGCCTTTCGTTTCATTGCTCATCGCCGCGTGCTCGGCCTCGAGCGCTCCCGCGGTGGTGGAGGAGCCTGCGGACATGGCCCCGGCCTCGACGCCCGCCTCGTCGCCGACGGCAGCGACGGCCACCCCTCTCGAGGTGGCGACCGCGTGGTCGAACGCCGTGTTCCGCGACTATGACGTGGCCGCGGCCACCGCGGTCCGTGATCTCGGTGGGTCCGTCCACCATGGTTCGGCCGGAGGGGTTCGGGGCGCCGGGCGCCTGGAGGTTGTCCCAGTGCTCGACGACCTTTCCGTCCTTCATCCGGTACACG